>NZ_JARWNW010000320.1 GCF_029868325.1 Nocardia carnea | reverse complement strand
GAAGTGTTCGCGGTCAACGATATTCTCGTCGGCGCGGGGGAGCCGGCGGACCGTATCGAACGCACGATCCGCGGGCTGGTGGATTTCTGGGACCGCCACCGGCATCTCTACAGCGCCGTCCTGGACGCGCGCAGCGCCTCGACGCGCTTGGCAGTGAGATGGGCGCTCACCATCCGGCGCAGCCGCGAGCATCGAGCGCTGACAGCAGGGACCAAGGTGGGCCAAAACCCGCGGCGCCGCAGGCGCCGCCAACAACACTGAAACACTGCGTTCGGTGCGGAGATATGTAGGGTGCCGGGCTGTCCGGCCCGGCCTCGTGGTCGCCAGGAAGGTGCCGAATGACGCTTCCGAAGTTCCTCATCGTCATGGTGTATTCGAAATTGTTGTTGTCCAGGCTCAATGCGTTCGACGAGGTCGAGGTGCAGCTGGAGTACCAGATCGTGCCCGACTACGACGCCGATCCCGCGGTGGGTAAGTATCCGGAGAGCGCGCCGGCCAGTCAGGCGCTACTCGGGCATGTGACGGGCGATATCGTCGATACGGAGTTCAACTACGAAGCTGTGCGGTTGCGGGTGGAGACGATCGGCGAGGGCGACTGAGCCTTCGCCGGGATACGAGTGTGTTGTGCCCCGGCGCCGGGCGGGTCTGTCGTTCCGCCCGGTGCGTGGGCCGGGGTCACGATTTCCGGAGATCTTTCTCCGCACGCCCGATTATTCGGCTACTCTCGAGTAACTTCACCCGAACCGGTGAGACATTTTGCACATTGCCCCGGCGCACAACGGCGACCCCGGCATTGCGAGCATTCGTCGCCGGCGGAAATCGGGCCGCCTTCGCGTGGAATCGTCACGATTCGGTAAAACCGTTGCGGCGCAATGGATTACCAGATCAATACCGGCTCGCGGGATGTTCGGCAGGTGAGGTTGTGCGGGCGTGGCTGACCCGTCGCGTAACCCTTCGGCGACCTGACAAAGGCAACCCTAACCTGCCCGATATCGCTGCAACGCGCGGCACGCCGAATTAGTTCCGCCAATGTGAGGGGATTAGAGTCCAGACCAGATCGGTTACACGTTCGGCGGCGGCGAGCCCAGCGACCGCGGCCCCGGGATAGGGCCCTGTCACACCCCGGCTGGTGCGTCACCGAATCCCGGCTCCACCGCACTCGGTGCCGGGATCTGTGACCGGGTCCATCAACGATGTTGGAGGCACCGAGACTCTATGGCCACGATAGAAGCTCCGGCTCAGCCGAAGCGCAAAACGCTGTACCGAGGCGACCCCGGTATGTGGTCCTGGGCCCTGCACCGGATCACCGGTGTCACGGTCTTCTTCTTCCTGTTCGTGCACGTCCTGGACACCGCGCTGGTCCGGGTCAGTCCCGAAACCTACGACGAGGCGATCGAGCTCTACAAGACGCCGATCGTCGCGCTCATGGAAATGGGCCTGGTCTTCTGCGTGCTGTTCCACGCGCTCAACGGTGTGCGGATCATCCTGGTGGACTTCTGGTCGCAGGGGCCGCGCTACCAGAAGCAGATGCTCTGGGGGATCATCGGCCTGCTGGTGGTCCTTCTGGTGCCCACGATCGGTCGCATGTTCTACCTACTGCTGACGGAGCACTGAGCCATGACTGCACCTGTTCTCGGTAAGTCCTACGATCGTCCGGCGAGCCTGGACCTGCCGCGCTCGCCCCGGGCCCGGACCAACGGCAACTTCGAGAAGTACGCCTGGCTGTTCATGCGTTTCTCCGGTGTCGCGCTGATCGTGCTGGTCCTCGGTCATATGGCGATCATGTTGCTGCTCGACGGTGGCGTGAAACGGCTGAACTTCGCGTTCGTCGCCGGCCGCTGGGCGAGCCCGTTCTGGCAGATCTGGGATCTGGCCATGCTGTGGCTGGCGCAGTTGCACGGCGGCAACGGTCTGCGCACCGTGATCGCGGACTACTCGCGCAAGGATTCGACCCGCTTCTGGCTGAACACGCTGCTGGTGCTGTCGATGATCCTGATCATGGGCGTGGGCACCTACGTCATCTTCACCTTCGACCCCAACATCAGTTAGGAACGGCCCCCTCGCATGAGTGAGAGCAGCGAACGAACCAGCGAAACAGTTGAGTCTCGGCCTGTTCAGGAGCACCGCTACGACGTCGTGATCGTCGGCGCCGGTGGCGCGGGTATGCGGGCGGCCATCGAGGCCGGCCCCCGGGCGCGCACCGCGGTGCTGACCAAGCTGTACCCCACCCGCAGCCACACCGGCGCGGCCCAGGGCGGTATGTGCGCGGCCCTGGCCAATGTCGAAGAGGACAACTGGGAGTGGCACACCTTCGACACCGTCAAGGGTGGCGACTACCTGGTCGACCAGGATGCGGCGGAGATCATGGCCAAAGAGGCCATCGACGCGGTGCTGGACCTGGAGAAGATGGGTCTGCCGTTCAACCGCACGCCCGAGGGCAAGATCGACCAGCGCCGGTTCGGCGGGCACACCCGTGATCACGGCAAGGCCCCGGTGCGGCGTGCCTGCTACGCGGCCGACCGCACCGGTCACATGATCCTGCAGACGCTGTACCAGAACTGCGTCAAGCACGACGTGGAGTTCTACAACGAGTTCTACGTGCTCGACCTGGTGATGACCGATACCGAGCGGGGTCCGGTCGCCACCGGTGTGGTCGCCTACGAGCTGGCCACCGGCGAACTGCACGTGTTCCACGCCAAGTCGATCGTCTTCGCCACCGGCGGTTCCGGCCGGATGTACAAGACCACCTCCAACGCGCATACGCTCACCGGCGACGGTATGGCGATCGTGTTCCGCAAGGGCCTGCCGCTCGAGGATATGGAGTTCCACCAGTTCCATCCGACGGGCCTGGCCGGGCTCGGCATCCTCATCTCCGAGGCGGTCCGCGGTGAGGGCGGCATCCTGCGCAATGTGGACGGCGAGCGGTTCATGGAACGCTACGCGCCCACCATCAAGGACCTCGCGCCTCGCGATATCGTGGCCCGCTCGATGGTGCTCGAGGTACTCGAGGGGCGCGGCGCCGGGCCGAACAAGGATTACGTCTACATCGACGTGACCCACCTCGGTGAGGACGTGCTCGAGGAGAAACTGCCCGATATCACCGAATTCGCCCGCACCTACCTGGGTGTGGACCCGGTGAAGGAACTGGTGCCGGTCTTCCCGACCTGCCACTACGTGATGGGCGGTATCCCCACCCGCATCCAGGGCGAGGTGCTGCGCAACAACACCGATATCGTCCCCGGCCTGTACGCCGCCGGTGAATGCGCCTGCGTCTCCGTACACGGCGCCAACCGGCTCGGGACCAACTCCCTGCTCGATATCAACGTGTTCGGCCGCCGCGCCGGTATCGCCGCCGCCGAATACGCCCAGCGCGCCGAATTCGTCGAGATGCCGGAGAACCCGGCCCAGATGGTGCAGGACTGGCTCTCGCTGATCCTGTCCGACCACGGCAACGAGCGGGTGGCCGATATCCGCACCGAATTGCAGCGGTCGATGGACAACAACGCTTCGGTGTTCCGCACCGAGGACACGCTCAAGCAGGCCCTCACCGATATCCACGCGCTCAAGGAGCGCTACGCCCGGATCACGGTGCAGGACAAGGGCAAACGCTACAACAGTGATCTGCTCGAGGCCCTGGAACTGGGCTTCCTGCTGGAGCTGGCCGAAGTCACGGTGGTCGGCGCGCTCAACCGCAAGGAATCGCGTGGTGGTCACGCCCGCGAGGACTACCCGGACCGCGACGACGTGAACTTCATGCGGCACACGATGGCCTACAAGGAAGGCGCGGATCTCCTCTCGGATATCCGGCTGGACTTCAAGCCGGTGGTGCAGACCCGTTACGAGCCGATGGAGCGTAAGTACTGATGACCGCTGTAGCCGAGAAGCCCGCAGCCGCGAACCCGGCGCCGGTACCCGAGGGCTCGACCATGATCACCGTCAAGGTGGCGCGGTTCAACCCGGAGGACGGGCAGGGCCAGCACTGGGAATCGTTCCAGGTGCCGGCGCTGCCGACCGACCGGTTCCTGAACATCCTCATCTACATCAAGTCCTACCTGGACGGCACGCTCACCTTCCGGCGCTCCTGCGCGCACGGTGTGTGCGGGTCGGACGCGATGCGGATCAACGGCGTGAACCGGCTGGCCTGCAAGGTCCTGATGAAGGATATGCTGCCGAAGAACGGTAAGCCGGTCACCATCTCCGTCGAGCCGATCCGCGGCCTGCCGGTGGAGAAGGACCTGGTCGTCGATATGGAACCGTTCTTCGACGCGTTCCGGGCGGTGAAGCCGTACCTGATCACCTCCGGAAACGAGCCGACCTTCGAGCGGATCCAGAGCCAGGCCGATCGCGCCCGGTTCGACGACACCACCAAATGCATCCTGTGTGCCTGCTGCACCACCTCGTGCCCGGTGTACTGGCACGACGGCAGCTACTTCGGCCCGGCCGCGATCGTGAACGCGCACCGCTTCATCTTCGACAGCCGCGACGAAGGCGCCCGGGAGCGGCTGGACATCCTCAACGAGGTCGACGGGGTGTGGCGCTGCCGCACCACCTTCAACTGCACCGATGCCTGCCCGCGCGGTATCGAGGTCACCAAGGCGATTCAGGAAGTCAAGCGCGCGCTGCTGTTCGCGCGCTGAGTCGTTGTCGTCGCAACCGCCCCCGTGTTCCGCACGGGGGCGGTTTTGTTTTCCCGGTCGTTTGGGTTCCGTCACACGAACTTGATAATTCGGGTACCCGAACTTACCATTCTGACTGGAAGGCGGTGGTTCGGCATGCGGGTATTTCTCCGGCTCACCGCTGTGCTCGCGGTCTGCGCGACAGCAGTCGTGCTCACCGCCTGCCAGACATTCCACCTGCCCCGCGACGGAAAACCGGTGGTGGTCACCACCTTCACCGTGCTGGCCGATATCGCGGGCAATATCGCCGGCGAGCACCTCGAGGTGCAGTCACTCACCAAACCGGGTTCGGAGATCCACGGCTACGAACCGACGCCCGGTGATATCAAACGTGCGGCAAAAGCCGATCTCATCCTCGACAACGGGATGAACCTGGAGGCCTGGTTCGGCCAGTTCGTCGCCGACCTCGACGCCGAGCACGTCACCGTGAGCGAGGGAGTGGCCTCGGTACCCATCACCTCCGACGCCTACGCGGGTAAACCCAACCCGCACGCCTGGATGTCCCCGCTCAACGTCCAGATCTACGTCGACAATATGGTGGCGGCTTTCACCCGCCTCGCACCCGAACACGGTGCCGCGTTCCGGGCCAACGGCGACAACTACAAACTCCGGTTACAGCAGGTGCACGACGAACTCGTCGCCGAACTCCGCGATCTACCGCGCCGGCAGCGGGCGCTGGTGACCTGCGAAGGCGCATTCTCCTATCTGGCTCGCGACGCGGGCCTGTCGGAGGCCTACATCTGGCCGGTCAATGCCGAACAGCAGGCCACACCGCAGCAGATCACCCGGGTCATCGAATACGTCCGCGACAATCAGGTACCCGCGGTGTTCTGCGAATCCACCGTCTCCGACGCGCCGATGCAGCGGGTCGTCGAGGCCACCGGTGCACGGTTCGGCGGTGTTCTCTACGTGGACTCGCTGTCCGCGGCGGACGGTCCGGTGCCGACCTATCTGGACCTGATCCGCCACGATGCCGAAACCATCGCCGCCGCACTCACCGGGAGCCGGTCATGACAATCCCCGCGATCGACGTCGACGGCGTCACCGTCTACTACGGCGAGGTGCAGGCGCTCGACAATGTCCGGCTGGCGGTGGACCCGGGCCGGGTGTGCGCGCTGATCGGGATGAACGGCTCCGGTAAATCGACGCTGTTCAAAACGCTGATGGGCATGATCGTCCCGGACCGCGGCACCGTCTGTATCGGTGGTGAGAAACCGGCAGTGGCCCGCCGCTGCGGACTGCTCGGTTATGTACCGCAGAGCGAAGCGGTGGACTGGTCGTTCCCGCTGTCGGTCCGCGATGTGGTGACCACCGGTCGCTACGGCCGGATGGGTTTCACCAGACGGGTGAGCCGCACCGACCGGGCCGCGGTGGACGAGGCACTGGAGCGGGTCGAACTGACCGATCTCGCGGACCGGCAGATCGGTCGGCTCTCGGGTGGCCAGCGCAAACGCGCCTTCGTGGCCCGGGGGATCGCGCAGGGCGCCCGGATCCTGCTGCTCGACGAACCGTTCGCGGGTGTGGACAAACGTTCCGAGGCGACGATCACCGGTTTGCTGCGCGAACTGGCCGCCGACGGTGCGACCGTCCTGATCTCCACCCACGACCTGCACGCCCTGCCCGGGCTCGCCGACGAGGCGGCGCTGCTCATGCGCCGGGTGCTGGTGCACGGCAGCACCGAGGAGGCGCTGCGCCCGGAAAACCTCGCGCTGGCCTTCGGACTCGATGTGCTGGAACAACGTTGACTTCCGCCCGGACCGGCGGCTTCCCCGGAGCAATCAGGTGAGTGTCATGGATCCGATCGAATTCCTGCTCGAACCGCTGCGCTACGCCTTCATGGTCCGCGCGCTGATCACGAGCCTGGTCGCCGCGATCGTGTGCGGGCTGCTCTCGTGCTGGCTGGTGCTCGTCGGCTGGTCCCTCATGGGGGACGCCGTTTCGCACGCCGTGCTGCCCGGGGTGGTGCTCGCGTATATCGCAGGGGTCCCGTTCGCCGTCGGTGCGGTGATCTTCGGTTTTCTGGCCGTGGCGCTGATCGGCCTGGTCCGCGATACCAGCCGGGTGAAAGAGGACGCCGCCATCGGCATCGTGTTCACCACCCTGTTCGCCTTCGGCCTGGTCCTGATCTCGGTGACACCCAGCGATACCGATCTCAACCACATCATCTTCGGCAATATCCTCGGCGTCGGACCGGACGAGCTGGTGCAGATCGCCGTACTGGCCGCCTTCGTCTTCGTGGTTCTCGTCCTCAAACGGCGCGATTTCACGCTGTACGCCTTCGACCGCGTCCACGCCTACGCGATCGGCCTGAACCCGCGCGTACTGGGCGCGACGCTGCTCGGTCTGCTCGCGCTGACCGCGGTCGTGGCGCTGCAGGCCGTCGGGGTGGTCCTGGTGGTGGCCATGCTGATCATCCCGGGCGCCACCGCCTACCTGCTCACCGATCGGTTCGGCCGGATGCTGGTGCTGGCCCCGGTCATTTCGGCGCTGTGTGCCCTCACCGGCCTCTACGTCAGCTACTACGCCGATACCGCACCCGGTGCCACCATGGTTCTGGCGCAGGGCGTGGTGTTCACCGCGGTCTATCTGTTCGCACCCCGGCAGGGGCTCATCGGCGCCCGTCTGGTCACCGCGCGACGCCGCGCCCGCGACCGCAGTACCGCGGCGATCGCCGAGGACGGATCCGGCATACCTGGTTGATCCGACAGCCTGCCGAGTTTCCCGGCGCGTAATCCTGACAAGGTTCACAGGTCCGGTTCCTCGAGTGGCGCGGCGCGGCGCCACTGCTCTCCGGCGAGCACCACATGGTCCAGGAAACGGAGGCCGACGGTATGTGCCGCGGCCGCGAGCACGCTACTGGCGCGCCGGTCGTCGAGACTGGGGGAGGGGTCGCCGGAGGGGTGGTTGTGTACGAGGGCGAATGCGCGACCGTCGTTACGCAGCACGGTGTTGAGGATTTCGCGTACCGGTACAGCGACCTCGTCGATCGCACCCTCGGCGACGAATACCGATCGCCGCAACCGGTTACGCGTATCGCAGACCAGCACCAGCAGACGCTCGACCCGCGCCCCGGCGAACAGTGGGGCGGCCGCCAGCGCAACATCCTCGGCGCGTAACAGTGGTGCCGCGGGCACCGGGCCGAGGCGGGCGCGGGCGGCGAGCTGGAAGGCGGCGATGATCGCGGCGGCCTTGGCGGTACCCACACCGCCGAGGCGGGCAAGTTCCTCGGGACGTGCCGAGGACAATCCGGTAACTCCGCCGAATTCGGTGAGCAGGGTGAAGGCCAGTTCGACCGCGCTGGCCCCGCGTCTGCCCTGACCGAGCAGCAGCGCCAAGAGTTCGCCGTCGCTCAGCGCCTGCGGGCCCAGTGCGTACAGCCGCTCACGTGGACGCTGGGTGACGGGCAGATCGGTGATAGGTACCGACATGATTCCCCCTCCGGACTCCGTATGCCCGGATCATGCCAACGGGTACCGACAGGTTCGCGTTGTACGCGCCGTCAGCTATCGGCGATCGCCGGCTGCGGTGACCGGTTCAGCGCCGACGCGGCCAGCCGCTCGAAATGCCGGAGCTGTCGTTCATGGACCACGATCCGGCGCAGCGCCTCGTGAATCGTTGCCTTATCGGTCCCCGTGCCCATGATTGCGCCGGCGGCCGCCAGCAGATCCTGATCCAGATCGATCCGCACTGTCGGCATGCGTCCTCCTTCGTACATCTGCCCTGCTGCCGCGATGTGGCCGCCCCCGCCCGGCAGGCGCCGACCGGGGCTGCGCGACGGCAAAACACCGCTGGCCAGACAGTTTGCCCAGTTCGTGCCGGTTTATCGACCGAATGAGCCTGCGTGTGTCCACATCGAGACCTACCGCTGCGCGAACCGGGTGCCGACCGGGCCGGTTCAGCGCGGCGTCAGCCGGGATTCGAAATTGCGTTCCAGCTCGCGCCACGCCCGGGCCTCCGCGTCGAACGGCGGGTTCGGTGCCATCCGGGTCGGGTCCGGGTTCAGCAGGTAGGAGACGTACCAGCCGAGCGGTGTCGATTTCGCCAGAGCCTGTTCCACCGCGTCGTCCTCGGCGTAATCGGCGGCGTCGGTGAACAACTCCAGCACCAGGTCCAGCTGTTCGGTATCCACCGCCTCGGGACCCTCGGTCAGATCGTCGGCCAGACCGGGCAGGACGTAAACGTTCTCGTCGGTGACCTCGACCTCCAGCGAGCCGTCCACCGCGGCGGTCTGCACCTCGGCGAAGGTACTCACCCGGGCCAGATCGTGTTCGTGATCGTCGGCGAGGTAGCGGGCCAGGGCGCGTTCGCTACCGAAGACGGAAATGGATTTCCTGGCCCCGAGGAAAATCGGTTCGTCGTCGAGATAGCAGCGCAACGTGAAGTATTCCGAACCCGAGGTGACGATCTTGACGGGGTCGATCCCGACTTCCTCCCAGAATGTGAGGTCTTCGTCTTCGTCCTCGTCGTCGGCATTCAGATCGACGGGTTCGATATCGCTGTCGTCGTCGGTATCGGCGACGTCGTCGGCGTCGACCTCGTTCTCCTCGGCGGCCAGCAATTCCGCCTCGGCCAGGGCCACCGCCTCGGCGTCCACGGCGGGGACACGCACCACCGAATCGATCGAATCCAGCACATCGTCCCAGCTCTTGGCCACTGCGGCGCCGATCTGATCCCACAGTTCCAGGCCCTCGCGGCCGACGAACATGCTGGTGCCGCCGGGCAGTGCACCGAGCGCGGGGTGGGTGGCGAAGAACTTCGTCACGGTCTCGAGTTCGCAGACCTCGCCGATATTGCGGACCATGGCCAGCGTGTCCTCGAGTTCGGCGACGGTATCCACATCCGGATCACCGGCAGCCAGCTCGGGGACGCCGACCAGGTCGAACGAGTAGTTGTCCTCGGGCTCCAGTTCCGCGGCCGACAGCCCGGCGACAACCTTCCAGGCCGGATGGTCGACCAGATCGTTATCGGAATCGGTCCGGATGAAGGCCGCCAGTTCGGCTACGGATTCGAAGCCGTACAGGGCGTCCTCGTGTCCTAGGAACGCTTCCCACTCGTCATCCCCGTCACGCCAGCGCGGTGCCCAGAGGGTGACGAGATCGCCGTCGGTCAGACCGAGCTCGATCGGGACGATGTCTCCAGAAGCCATACGCGGAAGCCTAATAGGTAGAGCAGGGCCGAGCCCACCCCTGGGCCGACCACAGCCGGAGCGGAAGATGGACGTACCCCGTGCGGTGCACGCCCGGAGCATACGCCCAGGTACTCCCGATGGCACTGTGTGCTCGCTGCGACACCCGCGAAACCAGCCCGCGACCGGCCGTGATCAGGCGTTACCCGGATATCCTCCGGCCGGTTGTGCGTCCGCCTGCGCAGCCGGTGCGAACGATTCGTTCAGTGCGGCAACGACCTCCGAGCGCCGGCCACCGGCCTCCTCGGCGGCCTGGCGGCACGCGGAGAGGATCAACTGTGCGGCTTCGGCGGGCGGGAGCGAGGTGACCCCCTCGGCGAGCTGCAGATCCACCAGTGCTCCGTTGCTGTCGATCTCCGCGCTCACCAGCCCGTCCTCGCTGGTGAACCGGCCCCGGATCTGTTTCAGTCCGTACAGCGCCGCTTCGAGCGCCTCCAGTTTCTGGGTGGCCCCCGCGACCAGGGCGTCCATTTCCGCGCTCATGCTTCATCCCTCCTGGATCCCCGTGGTGGTGCGCCGTGGTGATACCGCGCGATCGGTAATTCGCGGCGGCTCATACCGGCCGCATCCAGCTCGTCGGCCCGGTGTCGGCGTCGTCCATCCGATCCAGTTCGTCGACCGCCTGCTGCCTGGTCGGCAAACCCAGCTGGTCCAGGATCTCCGCCGGCATTCCGTTCTCGGCCAGCAGTTCCCGGCGTTTCGCCTGCGCCGCGATCGTCGAGCGTTTGGTCAGCCGCAGGATTTCGTCGGCGAGTGCTTGTGCGCCGTAACGGTATTCGCTGCGCTCGAATTTGATCTCCACCGGCATACCCTGATCGGTGGCTCGTACCGACAGGGTGCCGGAACGATTCCTGCTCCCGGCCACGGTGACGTTCGGTATCTCGGGAACCTGCTGCTCACTCATACTTCTGTCCAGTCGTCATGATCGGATATTCGCCCATCGCGGGGCAGCCTGGCGTATGGCCGACTCATTCCGTCGGCCGGTAGAACCCGTAGAACTCCATCCCGCTGTTCTCGGTGCGGACGGAACCGACCTGCACCGGATCGCCGGCTTCGACGATCTGGCCGTTGCCGATCACCATGGCCACATGGCCGTCCCAGATCGCCAGATCCCCGGGCATGAGGTCGCCGGGGGAGACGGGGGTGGCGCCGTTGGCCTGCTCGTGGGCGAGGCGCGGGATCTCCACCCCGGCTTCGCCGTAGGCGTACTTCGTCAGGCCGCTGCAGTCCAGCCCGGCCCCCGGCGTATTACCGCCCCAGACATACGGGGTGCCGACGCAGCCGAGAGCGGATTTCACCGCGGTGGCCGCCTTCTCGTTCGGCGCCTCCACGACACTGCCGTCGGGGAGGGTGATCTCGACACCCTCACCGGACGTGGTGCCGGCGGAACTGGTCGTCTTACCGGGCGTTCCGGCGCTCGTCGTGGTGGTGCTGCCGCTGGGGCTCGACATCGCGGTACTCATCATCGTGCCGGCCACCCCGGCGACGCTGCTGAGGCCCGAGGTCACCGTGGAGATCGCCTGGCCGGCCACCGGCGCGGCGCTCGCAGCCGACGGAGTGGGCGGCGGTGGGGCGAGTTCGTTCATGGAGGCCGTATGGGTCTGCAGTTCGTTCTGCACCCGGCCCACAACACCCAGCGCCTGCCCCAGATGGTCGATCGCGGACCCGACGAGCACGGTCAACCCGGCCGGTGTGCCCAGCGTGGGGGCCATCGCGGTGGCGTTGTTCACGAACGATTGCGCGATGGCGGTGAGATCCTTGTTGCCGGTTTCGACATGGGCCGCCGCCTGCCCCATCACCGTGGCCATCTCGTTGCCGCGATCGGAAATACTCGCCGCGGAGGTCTGCACCCGCAAGGCCTTGGAGGTCGCGGCGTCGGCGCCGGTACCGTCCCAGGCGGTGTTCATCAGATTGATGCCCGTGCGGCCGAGTGAATGCACCTGATCGATCGCGGTGGAGGCCGCCCGTAACGAATCACCCGGGCCGCCGGCGCCGAGCACGCCGGTGCCGAAACTGGCGAGCAGATCGAGGATCGGTTTGGCCAGTGCGCTGATATCGATCACCGGTCACTCCCCGGCGGCACCGCGCAGGGCGGCCGCATTGCTGGTATCGGCCTCGGCGTAACTCACGGCGGCCACACCCGCCGCTCCGCTCATGGTGCCCAGTACGGCGGACAATTGGCCGATCGTCGCGAGATGACCCGCATGCGCGGCGGCGTAGGCGGCCAGGAAATCGCCGCCGACCAGACCGAAGATCGGGCCGAGAATCGCGGGTGCGGCACCCGAGGTGCCGGCCCCTGCCGCCGCGAGCTCGGAGGCCATCACCCCGGCAGTGGTGCCGTAGGCCGCGATGCCTTCGGCATCGGCTGAGATGTTCACCATCAGAGGTTCCCCCATCGACTTCGTTAACGGGCAGAGTATGTCATCTACCGGATTCGACGCACCGGCTTCCCGCTCGGTTCCATCGAAATCGAAATCCGGAAATCCCCGGCGCGACGGCGGCGCGCGCGGGTTCGACCTTATCGTTCCCTCATGCGTACGCACACCCTGGACCATCCGCTCGTGGCGAGCCTGCTGACCACGCTCCGCGACGAACGCACCCCCGACTCCGCCTTCCGGGCCGCGCTGCGCGACCTGGCCGGACTACTGGTGTACGAGGCGCTGCGCGATGCGCAGGTCGAGTACTACGACATCGACACTCCGGTCACCGCGACCCGCGGTGTGCGCCTGGCCCGCCCGCCGCTGCTGGTGCCCGTGCTGCGGGCCGGGCTGGGCATGGTGGAGGCGGCCACGAACCTGATCCCGCAATCGAAAGTGGGGTTCGTCGGTGTCGCCCGCGACGAACGGACGCACCGGCCCGTGCCCTATCTGGAATCGCTGCCGAAGGATCTGTCCACGACACCGGTCATGGTGCTGGACCCGATGCTGGCCACCGGCGGCTCCATGGTGCACACGCTGAAACTGCTGGCGGGGCGCGGCGCCACGGATATCACCGCGGTGTGCGTGGTCTCGGCCCCGGAGGGCATCGCGGCGCTGGCCGGTTCGGGGCTACCCGTCCGGTTGGTGACCGCGGTGATCGATGACCGGCTCGACGACGACGCGTTCATCGTGCCCGGGCTCGGTGACGCCGGGGACCGGCAGTTCGGCCCGCGGTGAGCGATCAGCCCGCCAGCGTGCGGCAGTACGCAGCTGCGGCCGAAAGACGTTGCCGGGCAGTATCTCTCGCATACGGAAGATCGTCTCGGCCGGAAACCGGCTGCACCACCTCCAGGTAGCATTTGAGTTTCGGTTCGGTACCCGAGGGCCGTACCACGAGCCGCAGGCCGTCACCGGTGAACAGCAGCGCGTCCGTGCGCATCCGGCCGCGCAACTGCGCCATATCGGTGTAATCGACCGCGGTACCGGCGAGTTCCCGCGGTGGTGTCGTACGCAAGGTGTTCACCACCGCCGCCGCGGCCCGCTGATCCGGCAGGCGCAGCGAGACCTGATCGCCGGCGTGCACCCCGAAGCGCAGCGCGTAATCGTCGAGCTCGTCGAGCAGGGTGCGGCCCCGGGCACGCAGCCGCGCCACCAGATCGGCGGCCAGCACCGCCGCGGAGATACCGTCCTTGTCGCGCACGGCCGCCGGGTCCACACAGTGGCCGAGCGCCTCCTCGTACGCGTACACCAGACCGTCACCCGCCCGGGCCAGCCATTTGAAGCCGGTCAGGGTTTCGGCGTAGCGGGCACCGCGCTCGGCGGCCAGCCGGGAGAGCAACCGCGACGAGACGATCGTGGTCGCCACCAGCGCATCCGGCGGGGCGGTGCGCAGTACAGCGTCGGCCAGCAGGACACCGGTCTCGTCGCCACGCAGCATGCGCCAGCCCTCGGGGGTGGGCACGCCGAGCGCACAGCGGTCCGCGTCGGGGTCGAGGGCGATGGCCAGGTCGGCACCCACCCGCTCGGCCAGTCGCAACAGCAGATCGGCGGCGCCGGGTTCCTCGGGATTCGGGAAGGCGACCGTGGGGAAATCCGGGTCGGGGGTGAACTGTTCGGCCACCGTGTGGATATCGATGAACCCGGCCGCGGTGAGCGCTTCCACTACCGTGGCGCCGCCCACTCCGTGCAGCGGTGTGAGCGCGATCCGGATCCCCGCGCGTTCACCCGGCCCGCCGATCAGCTGCGGCAGCTGAGCGACCCGCCCGAGATAACGGGAGTGCAGGCCGGCGCCCGAGATGTCCACCGCAGTACGCGGGATCGGTTCGGTCACCGCCGCGATCTGCTGCTCGATCTCGGTATCGGCGGGAGCGAGCAGCTGCGCGCCACCGTCGACGTACACCTTGTAGCCGTTGTCGGCGGGCGGATTGTGCGAAGCGGTGATCTGGACCCCGGCCACCGCGCCGAGCGTTCGGACGGCGAACGCGGTCACCGGGGTCGGCCACGGTTCGGGGAGCCGGACCACCGGGAAACCGGCCGCGGCCAGCACCTCGGCGGTGACCTCGGCGAACTCCGCCGACCCGTGCCGGGCGTCGCGGCCGACCACCACCCGGCCACCGCCCAGGCAGCGGTCGCGCAGCCATGCCGCGAGACCCGCGGTCGCGTGGGCGACGGTGGTCTCGTTCATCCGGTCCGGGCCCGGACCCAGCGGGCCCCGCAGCCCCGCGGTACCGAACGTGAGCACTACAGCTGCTCCAGCAGCCCGCGCAGCAGTTTGCCCAGACGGGGCGCGGCGGCCTGTCCTTCGGCCAGTACCTCGGCGTGCGCCAGCGGCGCCCCGGTGACACCGGCCGCCAGGTTGGTGACCAGCGAGATCCCGAGCAGCCGGGCGCCCAGTGCGCGGGCCGCGATGGCCTCGAGCACCGTGGACA
>NZ_JARWNW010000319.1 GCF_029868325.1 Nocardia carnea | reverse complement strand
CCCCCCCCCCGCGCCCCGCGCGCCCCCGCCCCCCCCCCCCCGCCCCCCCCCCCCCCCCCCCCCCCCCCCCCCCCCCCCCCCCCCCCCCCCCCCCCCCCCCCCCCCCCCCCCCCCCCCCCCCCCCCCCCCCCCCCCGCTACCACCGAGGTTGCCGCGAGATCGGGTTCGGCCCGTCTACCCCTCGCCGGCTTCCGCGGCCGCCGCGGCCTGCGCTTCCTTCATCTCCCGGGCCCACAGCCATTCGTGACCCCAATAGCTGTCGGCGGTGATCTCCTCGGCCGTGTAATAGGCCTCGTCGACGGGCCGGCCGCCGGTGCCGTACTCGATATCCCAGCCGCCGGGTACCCGCACGTAGAAGGAGATCATCTTGTCGTTCGTATGCCGGCCCAGCGTCGAGGACACCGGGAAATCACGGGCCATCACCTGGTCGTAGGCGCGGCCGACCGCGTCGAGTTCGTCCACCTCGACCATGACGTGGATCAGTCCCGGATCACGCCCCTCCATACTGGGCATGATCGCGAGGCTGTGGTGGCGTCGATTGACACCCATGAACCGGATCCGCAGCGGACCGGCTTCCGGCGGTGCCGGCATCCGGAAAGCGCCGCGGGACAGGAATCCCAGCGTTTCGGTGTAGAAGGCGAACGATTCGTCGAAATTCGTCGTCGGCATCACCACATGCCCCAAGCCCTGATCACCGGTGACGAACTTCTGCCCGTATTTGGTGAGCACCGGACTGTGCTCGAGCACGGGCCCGTAGAAGAATTCCAGCGGGGTACCGCCGGGATCCTTCATACAGATACCGGCCTCGACCTTGCGCCGGTCGGCCAGTTCCTGCGACATCGGCGTATACGCGCAACCGGCCGCCTCCAAGGTGGCGATCAGCCGGCGCAGCGCGGGCGCGTCCCGGACCTCCCAGCCGACCGCGGTCACCCGGTCGACGTCACCGCGTTCGACGGTGATACGCGAGGCGCGCTCGTCCATGCGGAAGTGCAGGGCGTCGGTTTCGTCACCGAAACCGGGTGCGAATCCCAGTACCTCGAACCCGAGTTCGCGCCAGCGATCCATATCCGTGGCCTGAACCCGTACATAACCGAGCGCTTTGATTTCCGTCATCGTGTATCCGTATTCCTTTCCGGGGCCGGTCAGATCATCACGCGCAGTGGCCCCTCGGGGACCTCCACTCCGAGCGACGCCATGGCCGCCGCGTGATAGGTGGTGCTGGTGACGTGGATTGCGTGGTGCAGGCCGGCGTGCGCGTCACGCCAGAACCGCTGGAGTGCGTTGTCCATCCGCAGCGCGTTACCGCCGGCCCGGTCGAAGATCTCGTCGGCGGCGCGGACCGCGCGCCAGGCGGCGCGGATCTGATCGCGGCGTACCGCGGCGCGGGCTTCGAAATCGATCTCCTCGCCGCGGTCGACCTTGTCCCAGATGCGGTCCACATTGGCCAGCAGCTGCTGGCGGGCCCCATCGATTTCCGACGCCGATTCACCGAGCGCGTGCAGGACGTACGGATCGTCCTTGACCAGCGTCCCGGTCGCACCGACGCGGTTGCGCTGATAGTCGACCCCGGCCGCGAGCACACCTTCGCAGATACCGATGGTGGCGGCGGTGATGCCCAGCGGGAACATGGTGGACCAGGGCATCTTGTACAGGGTTTCGGTGACCCCGTACTCCTTGGCCGCGGTCCCGTCGATCACCTTGTCCGACTCCATCACCCGATAGTCCGGGATGAAGGCATTCTTCACGACGATGTCCTTGCTGCCCGTACCACGCAGACCGACCACGTCCCAGGAATCCGCCACGATCTCGTAATCGGAACGGGGCAGGATCACGTGCAGGCTCTTCGGCGGCATCAGCGGTGCGCCGTCGGCACCGCCCACCATCGCGCCGAGGAAGATCCAGTCGCAGTGGTCGGTGCCGGAGGAGAACTGCCAGCGGCCGTTCATGACATATCCGCCGTCGGTCGGCACGGCGATACCCGCCGGCATGTACGGCGAGGCCTGCCAGGTATCGGTGTCGGTGCCGAGGATTTCCTCCTGCACCTTCGGGTCGGCAAAAGCGAGCTGCCACGGATGGACACCGACGATGCCGCCGACCCAGCCGGCGGAACCGTAGATGCTCGCGGTCTTCATAACGGTTTCGGCGAACTCGCGCGGATGCGCCTCGTAGCCGTTGTACTTCTTGCGCTGCAACAGCCTGATCAGCCCGGCATCCTTCAGGCCTTTGGCCATATCGTCGGGCAGACGGCCGAGGGATTCGCCTTCGTCGGCGCCGGCACGGATCTCGTCGGCGATGGCGACGATCTTGTCGAGTACTTCGTAGGACATCGGAGCTCCTGGTCCGGGTAATGGAAATAGTGGGGTGAGTGGTCAGGACGACGCGGCTCGCCCGGAACACGACGGGGTCGGTGCCGAACGCGGCGATCTCATTCGGGTGGCCGTCGCAGAAGTCACGGGCCGGACCGAGGCAGCGCCGGACCCCGCACGTCGCGTGCAGCCGGCGCACCGGTGTCGAAGACACGGACCCGAGCGCCGGTGTCTGTCGTGGGGCTCACGATACCTCCTGGTCAAGTGATTGCGACCGCGGAACTCGTCGCAGTGGGTCCACCTTCGCAGCCGGTGGCGCCGTGTGATACGAACCTCCTGCTCAGTGGGATCCTTTTCCGACCGGCCTCGAAACGCGGTACAGAGGGGGGGCGGGTCCTGGGATGACCGGACCGCCCCGCACCGTTCTCGCGCGCCAGGATGCCGCAGTGGTCGTGAACGATCTCTTCACAGACCGGGCCGAACGGGTGGCCGCGAAGACCGTCGCCGAGGCCGAGCTCGGTGGGAATCCGGATCACGACGGCCACCAGATCGCCACCGCGATCACCAGCAGCGGTAGACCGATAGCGATCACGAACCCGGCGACGACCGGAACGCTCACGGCGACACCTTCCCGTATGCCCAGCGAGCGAAGCTGAGGCGTGGCAGGACGGTCTCCACATCCGCAACGTCCATGACCCGATTCAACTCCAGCGGGCCGAGATGATCGGGGGCGGGAAGAATGACGACCTCTGCCCCGGCATTGCGCGCCTGGTCGGCCACGGACAGCACCGAGCGTTCGTCCGGCCAGCTGAGGTCGTAGCGGAGTCTGGAGTCGCGCCGAACGTATGCCTATCTCCGGGACGTGCGGGCACGGCTTACCCCATATCGTGAGATCCCGGCAATCGAGGAGTTCCGTCGGCAGGTGACGAGGGCTACGACAGTGTGAGCGCCCGGTACACGCCCACCACGGTCGCTGCGCCGACGATCTCGCCGCGGTCGATCATTTCCACGGCTTTGCCGAGTGATACCCACCGAATCGTCTCGGCCTCGTTGATGTCCGGTCGGGTATCGGCGTGGTCGACATATCCGCCGGGCAGTTCCCATACCCACTGGTCGATGATCCAACGGTGCCGGTACATCAGCAGTATCTCCCGGGCGTCGTTGAGCACCAGAGTCATCGCGCATCGCGGCATACGCGCGACGTATTGGGTGAACTCCACGCCATCGGGAAGTCGAATATCCGCTGTCGACAACCGGATGTGCCGATTCTCGTCGATCAGCCGCTCACCGAGAATTGTCCACTGGGTATCGCTCACAGCTTCGACGGTAGTGGATCCGGAGCGACCCGGCCGCGCCGCAACATGAACATCCCCGAGCAATGTGGGCGGCAGTATCAGCCCAGGACAGGGGTGTAGGTGCGGGCGTCGCTGACGAACTCGGGTTTGCCGTAAGTGGCCAACCGGCGTTCGATCAGCTTGACGAGGTAGCGGTCGACGGCGGGGGCGAGTAGCGGGATGCGCGCGGCGCGGTCCACGAGCAGGAGGCGGCCGAGGATGAAGGGGGCGGTTGCCGCGATCCGGGCGAAATCGGCCGGGCCGAGCGTGACTCCCAAGCCACGGGCGATGCGCAGGCTGCCGCGGCAGAACGCCAGGACGAAACCGGCCTTGCTGTAACTCTTCTCGACCGCGTCGGCCATCCGGTCGAATCGGGTGTCGTGCGGGCGGAGGTAGGCGGCCATCGTCGAACGGATCAGTTCGCCGCAGGTGGCGTCGTCGAAGCCGTCACGGAGGAGGGCGGCGCGGGCGTGGAATACGTGGATGATCTCGGCGGGCGTGGTCGGCAGCAGTTCCTCGGGGAGGCCGAGGAGGAAGCATCGGTACCGGCTGAATTCCACTTGGGCGCGTTCCCCAGCGGTGAATTCTGTGCGTCCCTGCCGGCGCACGCGGACGGCGAGTAGGTAGAGGTCGATCATCCCGGCCGGCATCTGATCGACCTGCGGCACCGGCACCCCGTAGATATCGGTATCCCAGTGCTCGGATCGTTTCAGCGCGTTGTACCGGACCATCGAATGCATCAGCCGCACCATGGCCGCCGCTTCGAAGCCCGGGCCGTAGCGGTCGAGCGCATCGGGCAAGGTGGTGACGGCGAAGAACGACGCCGTTTCGTTGACGCGGCGGGCCGCGCGGCGGCCGGACAGCGCGCCGGTGAGCGCCATCGGCAGCGCCGCATAGGTGTTGGTGAAAGTGGCGATGAATGCACCCCTGGTCACGAAGGGGGCGAGCAGGGCGGCCGGGGTGCGCGCCGCCTTCGCGCCTTGCCGGACCAGGTCCGGGTCGAGCCAGGCGGGTGTCGCTTCCATTGCGGAGAGGAAGGCGACCAGTTCCGGTGGCGCCTCGGGGACGGCGTCGAGGCCTTCTCGGCACGCTCGGTGGACCATGCCGATCAGACTGGTCACACTGTGCTCGGCGGACAGGGCGGCGTACGGGTCGGCGACGACATCGCCGAGCATCGTGGCCGTGGACATCAGCTCGACGACGCGGTCGTCGGCCAGGATCGTGTCCCGGTCGGCGACGCCGCGCGGCAGGGACGACGGCTCGCCGGGCCCGGTCGCCAGGCGGTAGGGCTGTTTGCCGAAGTCGAGGTCACCGTAGAGGCCGGGCTGTAGCTCGCCCTGACTGCGCACACGCCGCGCAAGTTCCGGGTAGTACGTAGGCATCGCGCCCTCCAAGTAACTAACACTGTGTGAGTTAATACTCACGGACTGTTAGTTAAGCTGTCAAGCATGACTTCGCAGCAGCGACGGCGGATGCCCGCCGAGGCACGGCGCGAGCAGATCCTCGACCTCACGCAGGCGATCGTCGACACCGAGGGCTTTCATGCCGCGACCCCGAACCGCATCGCGGATGCGGCCGGTGTCAATCGTTCGTTGCTGTATCAGCTGTTCGGCGATCTCTCAGGCCTGTTCGTTGCCTTGATCGACCGCGAAGCCGGTCGCGCTGCTTCCCAATTCGCCGATGCTGTTTCCATCAGCGGCGACGACGGCACGGAAAGCAATCCCGCCCTGCGCGCCTTCGACAGCCTCCTGCACGCCGTCGATACCCGCCCCGCAACCTGGCGGCTGTTCCTGTTTCCACCACAGGGCGCTCCCCCGGCACTCTACGAACGACTCGCGCAGTCCGAGGCGGTGGTCCGTGAGTTCTTCGTCCAGCAACTCCTGCGGTTCAGTCCCGGTCTCGAGGACCCGGAGTACACGGCGCGAGTGCTCCACGCGGCCGGACGCGAACTGCTGCAACTCCGGCTCAGCGAACCCGAGGTGGCCACACACGATCGCTTACGCGCCTTGGTACGCCGACTCAATTCCGAACTGTTACAGCGGATTCGGTAACCGTCCGCGGGACAACGCCACATACTCCGGACAGCCTGGGAGCGCCGTGGGCATCAGACCCGGCGGTGGCCGTAGAACCACCGGCCCGGACCGCCGACGGCCGGAAATCGGCTCAGGCGGTCACGCGGGCCGCAGCTCCCGCATCGACCGGCATCACGGTGCCGGTGATATGCGCGCTCGCCTCATCGGCCAGATACAGCACCGCCCGGGTCACCTCGAAAGGATCGAGGAACGGCACCGGCTGCGCGTGCAGCGTCGAGAAGATCGGTTCGGCATCGGCAAGAGTGGGAGATTCCAGGTCCGGCCGCATCTTCCGATACAAGGCGTCGTTCTGCGCCATCGGAGTCGCGATATTGCCCGGCGCGACCACGTTCGCCGTCACACCGTGCGGAGCAAGATCGAGCGCCACGCTCTTCGTCATCCCGATAACCCCCCACTTCGACGCACAGTAGGCGGCCTGCCCCGGCGCCGCGCCACGACCGAGCATCGAACTGATCGTGATGATCCGCCCATAGCTTCGCGAGATCATGCCGGGGGCAACAGCGGCGACGGTATTGAACACACCCGTCAGGTTCGTACCGATCACCTCGGCCCAGTGGCCGTCGAACGCCTCCTGGATAGGCGCACCGGCCGACACACCGGCATTGGCGATCGCGATATCGATTCCGCCGAATTCCGACTCGGCCCGGGCCACCAGCGCTTGCAGGGCTGCCTCGTCTGCGGTGTCGGCTTGTTCGGCGATGCAGCGCCGGCCCGTCGCTTCGACCAGCGCCTTGGTCTCCGCGAGTTCGTCCTTGCGCCCCATCGCGTAAACGACCGCCGGCACGTCCTCGCAACGGTCGCAGATCACCACATCGGCGCCGCGTTCGGCCAGTGCGACGGCATGCGCTCGGCCCTGACCTCGTGCGGCACCGGTGACCAGCGCGATACGGCCCGTGAAATCGTTCATAACTTCCTCCTGATACACCCCGGACGGGGCCGGAATTGCCGGCTGCCACCGCGGCAGCGCCGCCTCATGGTCGTTTCATTTCGAAGAATTCCGGAGGTCACACGTCTACCACGGCCGCAGTCGGCGCGATGGGCTGATTCCGCACGGTGGGATTGCCGGCTGCTCCGGCCACCGCCGCACCGGCAGCGTGCGCTAGGAGGAGCCACCACCGAGAACCGCGTGACGGTCCCCCAACTCGATATCGATCACGAAAGTTCGTTCGGCAATCCGCCACCCCTGCTCCGTCCGGGTCAGCCTGTCCCGATACACGCCCACACATTCGTAGGTGAGGTTCGAGTTCTCGCCGGCACCGATATGCAATACCCGGGCCTTGCAGATCGAGGTGGCAGTATCACCGTCGATATCGATGACGTGGTTGCCGAGCAGGTGCTGGGAGGGGCCGCACCGATCCAGGAAGGACCGGATCATCGCCACGATCTCCGGGCGGCCACGCACCGCGGGCGCCGCGGCGGCGCCGTAGCGGGCCACGGCATCCGGTGCGAATACCTCGTCGAGCCGGGGCCAGTTCCGCTCGTCGAGCGCATAGGTATATCGGTTCACCGTATCGGCGATGGCGTCACGGTCGGGTTTCATCGGCCCACGGGGCGAGGATTCGGACGAAGAAGTCACCCTCGGATCGTAGGCCGCGGATAGCACGCGTTCCGGCCGCTGATCCCGGTGATCGGGAGCTACCGCGGTACCCGGCGCGCGGCGTGG
>NZ_JARWNW010000318.1 GCF_029868325.1 Nocardia carnea | reverse complement strand
CCCCCCCCCGCCCCCGCGGGCCCCCGCCCGGCGCCCCGGCCCCCCCCCCCCCCCCCCCCCCCCCCCCCCCCCCCCCCCCCCCCCCCCCCCCCCCCCCCGACCCGGTGTCCGGCGGAAGCGCGGCTGCTATCGTCGTGGAGTCATCGAGGTACAGGAGACCCAGATGGTTGGTGAACTCGACATCTCCGGAGCCACCCGGCTCTGACGGCCACCAGTTGGGCGCATACGGGCGCCGCTGTCGTGGCCATGTCGTCGTTCATCGATCATTTTCCCGGCGCAATCGCACGCCGGACGACATACGAGGTCTCCCCCATGGCTGATGCCTTCATCGTCTGTTCGAACCTGTCGTTCTCCTGGCCGGACGACACCCCCGTCTTCACCGATCTGTCGGTCACCGTGCCCGGCGGGCGTACCGGGCTCGTGGCCCCGAACGGTGCCGGTAAGAGCACACTGCTTCGCCTGATCGCGGGCGATCTGCGTCCTGGCGCCGGAAGCGTCACCGTCGACGGAGTGCTCGGGTATCTCCCGCAGACCCTGCCGCTGACCGGCGATATGACCGTTGCCGAGCTCCTGGGCGTCGCCCCGATCCTGGCGGCTCTGGAAGCGATCGAGTCGGGTGATACCGCCGAAGCACACTTCACCACGATCGGTTCGGAGTGGGATATCGAGGAACGCACCCGCGCCCAGCTGGAGCGGCTGGGTATCGGCGAACTCGAGCTCACCCGCCGGCTGCACACTCTCAGCGGTGGCCAGGTCGTTTCGCTGGGTCTGGCGGCGCAACTGCTCCGGCGGCCCGAAGTCCTGCTGCTCGACGAACCCACCAACAACCTGGATCTGGAAGCGCGACACCGGCTCTACGATCTTCTCGGCGACTGGAACGGCTGCCTGCTGCTGGTGAGCCACGATCGGGCGCTCCTGGACCGCATGGACCGGATCGCCGAACTCCACGCGGGCGAAATCAACTATTACGGCGGGAATTTCACCGAATACGAACAGGCGGTCCGGGCCGCGCGGGAGGTAGCGGAGAAAAACATCCGCACTGCGGAGCAGGAGGTAAAACGCGAGAAGCGGGAGTTGCAGCTGGCTCGGGAACGCGCCGCCCGCCGCGCGAGCAACGCGGCCCGCACTCTCGGCAATGCCGGTCTGCCGAAGATCTTCGCGGGCACGATGAAACGTAATGCGCAGGAATCGGCGGGGCGAGCCGCCGGTACGCACAACGCCCGGGTCGATGCCGCCCGAGCCCGGCTCGACCAGGCTGAACGGGCGTTGCGCGCCGACCAGAAGGTCGCATTGCAGCTTCCCGGTACGAATGTCCCGGCCGGGCGCACCGTGTTTCTCGGTGCGGATATCCGCTACAGCATCGGCAACCGGCAGATATTCGCCGAACCGGGTGTCGACCTGGCGATCCGCGACCCCGAACGGATCGCGCTGACCGGCCCGAACGGCGCCGGGAAATCCACCCTGCTGCGTATCCTGCACGGTGACCTGACCGCCGAATCCGGCGAGATCACCCGCGCAGACGGCCGAGTGGCATACCTGTCGCAGCGTTTGGATCTCCTCGACCCCGACCGCACCGTGGCCGAGAACCTGGCCGCATACGCCCCCGAACTTCCGGCAGCCGCGCGGATGAATCTGCTGGCACGCTTCCTGTTCCGGGGCTCGCGGGTGCAGTTGCGGGTCGGTGACCTCTCCGGCGGTGAACGATTGCGGGCCACCTTGGCCTGCATTCTTTTCGCCGAACCCGCACCGCAGCTGCTCTTGCTCGACGAGCCGACCAACAATCTCGACCTGACAAGCGTCGGGCAACTGGAGAACGCGCTCAACACCTACGAGGGAGCGTTCTTGGTGGTCAGCCATGACGAACGGTTCCTCGCCGAAATAGGCGTGCAGCGCTGGTTGCGGCTGTCCGAAGGAACGCTTTCGGAGGTCGCGGCCCCGGTGATCGAGGGCTGAACACCTACCCGCTTCAGCCGATGCCGTTCGCTCACAGTGGAATACGTTCCAGGCTGCCGGATTCCATGGCCACCCACAGCGCGCCGTCGGACCCGGCCGTCAGCCCGTGCGGTTCGGCGCCGGCCAGCTCTGTTTCGGTGATCTCACCGCTCAGGGAGATGCGGCCGAGCCGCGAGGTCGCCCATTCGGTGAACCACAGGGCGCCGTCCGGTCCCGCGATGATCGCGTGGGGCTTGGCGGCGCGGTCGGGTAGCGGGAATTCGGTGATCTCGCCGTCGATACCGATCCGGCCGATCTGGCCGGCGCCGATCTCCACGAACCAGAGGGCGCCGTCCGGCCCTCCGGTTATGCCGACCGGCATGGCCTGTTCGGTGGGCAACGGGTACACGGTCGTGGCGCCGGTGAGATCGGTGCGGCCGATCGCATTGCCCTGGTTGAGCGTGTACCACAGGGCATCGTCGGCACCGGTGACGATCATCGAGGGCATTCCGGCGGCCGGGTAGCGGGTGATGGATCCGTCACCGGCCAACCGGCCGATACGGTCGGCCTGGAGTTCGGTGAACCACAGGGCGCCATCCGGTCCCGTGGTGAGGCCGTACGGGGATTCGGCCGGGAACCAGACGAGGTCACCGGCCGCGGTGATCCGGCCGATACGGTTCCCGCGGAATTCGCTGAACCACATGGACTCGCCGGGGCCGGGCACGATCACCGTCGGCTGCCCGCCGGGCGGATCCAGTGGATAGGTCTGCACCGCACCGTCGTGATATCGGCCGACCGCACCGGCCTCGACCGTGGTGAACCACAACGCACCGTCCGGACCGAGGCTCAACCCGTACGGCGACCCGGAAACTTGGATCACAGCCACTCCTGCTCGTAGTGCCCGCGGACGGCCTGTCCGCACGAATCACCGAACCCCAGCGGCGGCGGAGGACCGGTGACAGAAATCAAGCGTTCGAATCCCCGGACGGCCGTCGCCGGATTCTGCTCGTCAACAAATACCCCGAACCCCGCCGGGTGCAGTTCGCCGACCCGGTCCGGACGATCAGCACGATCGACACCACCACGGGGGACGGGCCGGCAGTCACCCGGCACGTCGAGAACGGAGAGGTGGAACTGGGCCCGTTCGCCACCGCGGTCGCCACCGTCGAACCGGCCGCCACTAATCTGCACGGGACAGATCCCGCGCGACAACCGGAGAGTAAGGAAATATGCCCGGCACCCGTGCCCGCCGCAGCGACGCCGAAGTGGTGGCGGCCGTCCGCACCGCGGTGGTCGAGGAACTCGCCGAGGTGGGGCTGGGCCGGCTCACCATGGACGGTATCGGGCAGCGCGCCGGTATCGCGAAAACCTCGCTGTACCGGCGCTGGGATTCGCCGCAGGCGATTCTTCTGGACGCGTTGGGCGCGGGCTTCCCGCAGGAACAACCCACCCCGGCACCGACCGAGGACCTGCGGCACGATCTCATCGAAGCGCTGCGGCTCATGGTGGCCTGGCTGGCCACCCCCGTCGCCCGGGCCACCGCCGCCATCCTCGCCGAACGCGCCCGTTACCCGGAGCTGGCCGAGGCCGTGTACACACAGGTGTTCGACCCCAAGGGCGGCCGGTTCACCGGTACGGTTCTGCGACACTACGCGGATATCGGCCGGATCGACCCGGGTCGCCTCACCCCGGTCGTCCTCGATATCGGCGAGGCGCTGGTACTGAAGTTCGCGCTCGACTCGGGTGAACTACCGGATGAGCAGACCCTGGCCGATATCGTCGACCAGGCCATCCTGCCCGCCGCCGACCGGCGGGCTTGACCGCACGGGTATACGCCGACGGGCGGGCGGCCGGGTTCCGGCCGTCCGCCTCGAGACCATATGGGGGTCAGGCAGTCGAGAGCTGTGCCTGCCACATCCAGTGCAGCTGCTCCAGCCGGGCCGCGATCTCGATGAACAGATCCTGTGTCACCGGGTCGGCTTTCTCGGTGGCGTCGATACGCTCACGGAACCGGCCGATCACGGTGGCGAGATTGTCGACGATCGCATTGATGACGTCGGTGTCCTGCTGCCAGCCGTCGGGGAATTGGAGCCCGGCCGCTTCCTTGGCCACGGTGGCCGCGCGTCCGTCGGGGCTCACGCCGATGGCGGTGGCCCGTTCGGCGGCGGAATCGGTGAACTCGCGGGCCGCGCTCACCAGTTCGTCGAGGGCAAGGTGCACGGAGCGGAAGTGGGTGCCGAGCACATTCCAGTGTGCCTGTTTGGCGATCAGAGACAGATCGATCAGGTCGACGACGCTGGCGCGCAGCGCGTCACCGGTGATGCGCTGCTGTTCCGGGTCGAGTGTGCTCTTGATCGGGACGTTCATCCTCGGATGCCCTTTCTCTCGTTGCGCTCGATGCGCCGGACAGGGGGCGACTACCCGGCCGTGCGGCGCTCAATCACCGATATCGGTGTAATCGCGACCACGGTCTCGCCCAGTCCATGGAACGGCGCGAACAGCCCGGTCACCCACGTTTCGCCGGCATCGGCCCGGGTAGGTCGCGGGCGGATCGCAATCAGGCACTCGGAAAGGAGCAGGTATGGGCCAGCAGCACAATTTGACCGGACAGCGGGTCGCGGTGCTCGCGGCGGACGGAGTGGAGCAGGTGGAACTCGTCCAGCCGAGGTCGGCCGTGGAGGATGCCGGGGCCAGTACCGCCCTGCTGTCATTGAAACCGGGCGAGATCCAGGCCATGAACCACGATGTGGAGAAGGGCGATACCTTCCGGGTCGACCGGGTGGTCGGCGAATGCAGCCCGGACGAATTCGATGCCCTGCTCCTTCCCGGCGGCACCACCAACCCCGACAAACTCCGCCAGGACCCGGACGCCGTCCGCTTCGTGCGTGATTTCTTCGCCACCGGTAAACCGGTCGGGGTGATCTGTCACGGACCGTGGACGATGGTGGAGGCGGATGTGGTGCGCGGCCGTACGCTCACCTCGTACCCCAGCGTGCGGACCGATATCCGCAATGCGGGCGGAAATGTGGTGGACGACCAGGTGGTCACCGACCATGGTCTGGTGTCCAGCCGCAACCCGGACGATCTGCCCGCTTTCTGCGCGAAGATCGTCGAGGAGTTCGCCGAAGGCAAACATCGCGTACATCCGGAAGGCGCGACCGCGAACCGCTGACCGGCGCCGATATGGTGCAGCAGGGAACAACCGGCTGCCAGCGGGCCGACGCGCGCCGCCCTCTCAGGAGGCCGTGCCCAGTAACGGCGCACCTCGAGTTCGAGTGCCGGGACCTGGTCGCCCTTCGTGCCGGAGCAGTCCCGGCGGCGGTGCAAGTCGTCCGCCGGGCAGCCGCGGACCCGGCCGCATCCGGACCGCGACGGCCGCACACGACCGGAGATATGCGGGTGCCGCCCGACTGGAAGCCGCGCAGCCCGAGTCAGAACGGGTAGCGCGCGATATCGGATTGCATGGTGACCCACTGTGTTTCGGTGAAGGTGTCCAGGTTCGCGGTGGGCCCGCCGAACCGTCCGCCGACACCGGAGGCCTTCACCCCGCCGAACGGGATCGGGGCCTCGTCATCCACGGTCTGATCGTTGATGTGGACGGCGCCGGACTCGATCCGGTCGGCGAGTTCGTAGGCCCGGTATGCGTCGGCGGTGAGGATGCCGACCGAGAGCCCGTATTCGGAGGCGTTGATGATCTCGATCGCCTCCTCGACGGTGTCGTAGGTCAGGACCGGGGCGACCGGCCCGAAGATCTCCTCGGTCCACGCCGGGTTGTCGGCGGTGAGGCCGGTGAGCACGGTCGGCCGGTAGTACAGGTCGGTGTATTCGCCGCCCGCCGCGATGGTTGCGCCCGCCTCGGCGGCCGCGGTGACCAGGGCGTGGACTCGGTCGCGCTGGCCGGCGTCGATGATCGGGCCCAGCGCATTTCCCGAATCGGCCGGGTCGCCGACGGGGATGCGGTTCGCCGTGGCGACGAGCGCCGCGGTGTATTCCGCCGCGATCGAGCTGTGCACCAGGTGCCGGCCGGTGGTCATGCAGATCTGGCCCTGATGCAGGAACGAGCCCCAGGCTCCCGCCGAGGCGGCCGCGTCGATATCGGCGTCCGGCAGCACCAGCAGGGCGTTGTTGCCGCCCAGTTCCAGGTGCAGTTTCTTCAGCAGCGGCCCCGCCGATGCGGCGATCCGGCGGCCTGCCGCGGTCGAGCCGGTGAACGACAGGCACGGTACCTGCGGGTGTTCCACCAGCGCCGCCCCGAGCTCGCCGCCGCCCGGCAGCACGTGCAGGACTCCGGCGGGCAGACCGGCTTCCTGGAAGAGTTCGGCCAGGGCCAGGCCGCCCGAGATCGAGGTGCGGGGGTCGGGTTTGAGGATCACCGCGTTGCCCAGGGCGAGCGCCGGCGCCACCGATCGCATCGAGAGGATGGCCGGGAAGTTGAACGGTGAGATCACCCCCACGACGCCCACCGGAACCCGCCGGGCCACCGATAGCCGGGGCTTACCGGAACGCAGCATTTCCCCGTACGGGTGCGACGCGAGGGCGGCCGACTCCCGCAGTTCACTGGTCACCAGCCCGACCTCGAACGCCGCCTTGCCCCGTCCCGACCCGGCCTCGGCGACCAGCCAGGAACCCAGGCGATCCGGGTTGTCGGCCAGCAGCTGCGCCGCCTGCAGCAGTACGGCGACTCGCTTGTCGTAGGTGAGCGCGGCCCATTCCCGTTGCGCGGCCACCGCTGAACGTACGGCGTACTCGAGGTCGTCGGTCCCGGCTTCGCCGACCGTATCGATGGTCGTTCCGGTGGCGGGCGAGGTCACCGGCAGGGTCCGGGCGGCGGGGCGGAAGGCGCCGTCGAACAGCGCACCGTGCCATGCGGTGGTGGTGGTCGTCATGGTGGCTCGTGGGTGGTGTGCGTGGGACATCCGCGTGCTCAGTATCGCCGCGCCGCTACCGTGGACGGCGCGGCCGAACAGAATGTGCTCTTGCACAATGCTTTTGGATCAACGGGCAGGCTGCCATCCGGTGTAGGCCTCGGCGAGGTAGGCCGCACCGTGCCGGGACCCGGTGACCAGGCCCAGTTCCCCGCGTTGCCGCTCGATATCGAAATCGGAGGCGCCGTCGACGGAATGCAGCATCGTGGTCATCCAGTACGAGAAATGCTGGGCCTTCCAGACCCGGTCCAGCGCCCGCTCGGTGTAGCTGTCCAGCGCGCCGTCCCCGGCACCGGCGAGGTACTCGGTGATCGATTCGTGCAGGACTTTCACATCCGCGAGGGCGAGGTTCAGGCCCTTCGCACCGGTCGGCGGCACGGTATGAGCGGCATCGCCGGCGAGCAGCAACCGGCCGTGCCGCATCGGGGCGGTGACGAAAGACCGGAACGGCAGCACCATCTTGGCGCTGATCGGGCCCTCCTGGATTTCGAACCCGTTGCCGTTGACCCGCCGCCGCATTTCCGCCCAGACCCGGTCGTCGTCCCATTCCTCGGGCCGTTCGTCGGGTGAGCACTGGAAATACATTCGCTGCACGGTGGGTGTGCGCTGGCTGACCAGCGCGAATCCGTGGTCGGAGTGGGCGTAGATCAGTTCCGGATGCGAGGGCGGCGCCTCGGTGAGGAAACCGAACCAGGCGAAGGGGTATTCGCGGAACCATTCGCGGCGGGTGCCTTCCGGGAAGGTTTTCCGGCAGACCGATCGCGACCCGTCGGCGCCGACCACCAGCTCCGCCTCCACGCGGCACGGCTGTCCGTCCGCATCGGTGAAGGAGACGGTGGGCCGCTCCCCCGAGATATCCACCGCGGTATCGGCCACGCCGTAGCGCACATCACCCTGATCGGCTTCCCGCCGGGCGGCCAGATCGACGAACACATCGTTCTGCGGATACAGCCATACCGATTCGCCGACCAGTTCCTGGAAGTCGATGCGGTGGTTGTCGCCGCGGAACCGCAACACCACGCCGTCGTGCCGGTCGCCCTCGGTGATCACACGATCGGAGACGCCGGTGTCCACCAGCGTGCGCACCGAACCGGCTTCGAGGATGCCCGCGCGGATCGTGGTGGCGATCTCTTCGCGGCCGCGGATATCGACGACCACCGAGTCGATTCCGGAGCGGTGCAGCAGATGCGACAGCAGCAGACCGGCCGGGCCCGCGCCGACTATCGCTACCTGGGTGCGGGTGGATTTCATACGGCATACTCCTTCGACTGCTCGGGTCCGGACGGTGTGACGGCTGGGTTCGCGTGCCGGGCGGTCAGTCCGGGCACCGTGGCCAGTGCGAGCAGCCCGAGCCCGGCGACCAGCGCGAAGAAGTAGAAACCCCACGGATGCGCGGAACCGGCGACGATGAGCGCTCCGGTGATACTCGGCCCGAAGATGGCGCCGAGCCGGCCCACGGCGGCCGCGAGTCCGAGCGCGGTGGCGCGTACTTCGGCCGGGTAGGCCTGGGTGACGTAGGCGTAGACAAGGACCTGGGCCGAGAACACGAAGATGCCGGTGACCAGAACCAGCGCGTTGAGCAGCACGGTGTTCGGCACCTTGATGCTGAGCACCGCGAGCAGGATGGCGGCAGCACCGAACCAGACCAGGATCGTCGGTTTGGTGCCGCGGCGGTCGGCGAGCACGCCCGCGACGACGAGCCCGATGATCGCCCCGATATTCAGGACCAGCAGCAGCGTCAGCGAGGTGGACATGTTGTATCCGGCGTCGCGCATGAGCTTCGGCAGCCAGGTGTTCAGGCCGTAGACCAGCAGCAGTCCCATGAACGACCCGACCCATACGCCGAGTGTGGTGCGCAGGTATTTCGGCTGCAGCACAACGGTGGGCTTGACGCGTTCGGTCTTACCCTGCGCCGCCAGGTACGCATCGGATTCGGGCAGTTTGAACCACATCAGCGGCAACAGCAGCAGTCCGGCCACACCACCGGCGTAGAACAGGATCTCCCAGCTGGGGATGAGCCAGAGCGCGGCTACCGATGCCAGCACCGCACCGAAGTGGTAGCCGGTCATGGTGAACGTGCTGGCGAACGCGCGGCGCGCGGGCGGCATATGTTCGGCCATGAAGGTGAGGGCGGTGGGCATACACGCGCCGAGCCCGAGCCCGGCCAGGAGCCGGAAGGCGCCGAACATGCCGACCGAACCCGCCCACGGGACGGCGATCGTGAATACCGAGAACAGCAGGATCGAGCCCAGCAGCACACTGCGGCGGCCGTAGCGGTCGGCCAGCGGTCCGACTCCGGCGGCACCGATGGCGACGCCGACCAGGGAGATGGTCGCGGCGAAGGTGGCGCTCGCGGCGGTGAAACCGATGTGGTTCTCGTCGATGAGAGTCGGGATGACCGCGCCGAGGACGACCAGGTCGTACCCGTCGAGCAGCACGGTGAGCCAGCAGAGCGCGGCCGGCCACGACAGTAATTTGTTCATGAGTGGGAATTCATTTCTGATCTTCGGATCGGCGTCGACCCGGGCTGTGATGGCACTCACGCTAGGCTGGCGTTCTCCAGAAATCCAATAGATGTTTTTCTGTTCTCGAATAGAGGAGATCTATGTCCGATGTCGATCTGAACCTGGTGCGCACCTTCGTCCTGCTGTACGAGACCCGCAGCGTGACCGCCGCCGCCGATCTACTCGGCGTCACCCAGCCCACCGTCAGCTACGGCCTCGGCAAACTACGCCGCCGCCTCGACGACGAACTCTTCGTCCGCGGCCCGGGCGGCCTGGTCCCCACCTCGGAAGCCGAGCGGCTGTACCCGCCACTTCGCCGGGCACTCGCCGAGGTCACCGAAACACTCGGCACCACTTCGGAATTCGATCCCGATCGGCCGACCCAATTCACGCTCGGCCTCTCCGACCTGGGCGAGGTGACCGTCCTACCGCTCGTCCTGGCCGAACTCGCGGCACAGGCCCCACAGGCCCGGCTGCGGGTGACGGCGTTCGACCTGGAAACGGCCACCGACCGGCTGACCCGCGGTGAAATGGATGCGATCGTGGCCAGCCCGGTCCTGGATTCGCCGCGGCTGCGCCGGACCGTTCTGTTCACCGAGGGCTACGCCGGGATGGTCGCCGCCGACCACCCCCGGCTGAAATCCGCAGCCCCCGATCAGGCCGAACTCGAACGGGAACGCCATGTCGTGGTCGACGGCGCGACCGGGCATACGGGCCCGCGAAAGGCACTGGTCGAACACCGGCTGGAGAACCGGATCGCGGTGCGGGTGACCCGTTTCGCGACCCTCCCCTACGTGGTGCAGGACAGCGAACTGGTCGCGATCGTCCCGGAACGGGTCGCCCGGGCGCTGGCCCGCACGCACGCGGTGCGGATCTTCGCCCTGCCGTGGCCGATCGAACCGGTCGCGGTGGCCGCCTATACGCGCCACGCGCCGGGTCGCGGGGGGCCACAACAGTGGTTCCTGGAGGTCATCCGGACGGCGATGGCCCGTATGCCGGCGCTATGAGCCCGCGGTGTCAGCCCACCCGCGCCGACAGTTCCGCGGCGACCTCGATATCCGCACCGGTGGCGGCCCGTACCTCGGCGACGGTGACGCCCGGCGCGGTTTCCACCAGCACCAGCCCGTTCTCGGTGACGTCGAGGACCGCGATATCGGTGATGATCCGGTTCACGCACCCCAGTCCGGTGAGGGGCAGACTGCATTCGTCGACGATCTTCGGCGCGCCCGAACGCGAGACGTGTTCCATCATCACGATCACCCGGCGCGCGCCGTGCACCAGGTCCATGGCCCCGCCCATTCCCTTGACCATCTTGCCGGGAATCATCCAGTTGGCGAGATCACCGCGGGCGCTGACCTGCATCGCGCCGAGAACCGCCACATCGACCTGCCCGCCGCGGATCATCCCGAACGAGGCCGCCGAATCGAAGAACGAGGCACCGGGCAGCACGGTGATCGTTTCCTTGCCCGCATTGATCAGTTCGGGATCGAGTTCTTCTTCGGTCGGGTACGGCCCGACACCGAGGACACCGTTCTCCGAATGCAGGACGACGGTGATGTCGTCGGGCAGATAGTTGGGCACCAGGGTCGGCATGCCGATACCGAGGTTGACGTACTGGCCGTCGGTGAGTTCGGCGGCGACGCGGGCCGCCATCTGTTCGCGGGTCAGTTTCATGCGCGCACCGTCCTGTTCTCGATTCCTACGTCGACCTTGCCGACCGGTACGACCCGCTGGACCTGGATACCGGGGGTGTGCACCTGGTCGGGGTCGAGTTCACCGGGTTCCACCAGGTGTTCCACCTGGGCGATCGTGATGCGGCCCGCCGCGGCCGCGGGCGGGTTGAAGTTGCGGGCGCTGGCGCGGTACACGAGGTTGCCGTGCCGGTCGCCTTTCCAGGCGTGGACCAGGGCGTAATCGGTGACGATGCCGCGTTCCATGACATAGGTGACCCCGTCGAATTTCCGGGTTTCCTTCGGCGGACTGGCCACCGCGACCCCACCCGCCCCGTCGTAGCGCAACGGCAGGCCACCCTCGGCGACCTGCGTGCCCACGCCCGCGGGCGTGAAGAACGCCGGGATTCCCGCACCACCGGCACGCATCCGTTCGGCGAGGGTGCCCTGCGGGGTCAGCTCCACCTCGAGCTCACCGGACAGGTATTGGCGCGCGAATTCCTCGTTGGCGCCGACGTAGGAGCTGATCGTGCGGCGGATCCGGTGGGCCGCCAGCAGGACGCCGAGGCCGAATCCGTTGGTGCCGCAGTTGTTGCTGACGACCTCCAGTTCCGTGGCGCCCTGGTCGAGCAGCGCGTTGATCAGCGCTTCGGGGATGCCGACCAGCCCGAATCCGCCGACGGCCAGTGATGAACCGTCGGGGATATCGGCGACCGCGTCGGCGGCTGAGGCAAAGACTTTGTCCATCACGCGCTCCACAGTAACCGCATTTGTACGTATTGTGAACTCATGTGCGTATAGTGAACGCATCGGGCAGTGATTGCTCCGGCCGCCGCCGAGTCTTATGCTGTTCGCATCCCGTAGCAGTGTCCACATCCCGAACGCGAGGTCGCGCGCATGCTCCAACTGCCACCGCGGTACCGCGGTATCGACAAGAACGAGGAAGCTCCGCTCGACTTCGCCGAATACCGCTCCACCACCCTCCGCCACCCCAAACAACCGCTGCTCCTGCTCCCGCAGCGGCTCGGCGAACTCACCGGCCCGGTACTCGGCGAGGGTCGGGTCACCGAGGCCGACGCCGATCTCACCCTGGCCCGCGGCGGTGAAGCGCAGGGGCAGCGAATCGTCGTCCACGGCCGCGTCCTCGACAGCGACCGCAAACCGGTCCCCCACACCCTGGTCGAAATCTGGCAGGCCAACGCCGGTGGCCGCTACCGCCACCAGGGCGATCAGTGGCCCGCACCGCTGGACCCGCATTTCGACGGCGTCGGCCGCGTCCTCACCGACAATGACGGCCACTACTCGTTCACCACGATCAAGCCGGGCGCCTACCCCTGGGGTAACCACCACAATGCGTGGCGGCCCGCCCATATCCATTTCTCCCTGTTCGGGCGCGCCTTCACCCAGCGTCTGGTCACCCAGATGTACTTTCCGGACGACCCGATGTTCTTCCAGGACCCGATCTACAACTCGGTTCCCGACGGCGCCCGCCAGCGCATGGTCAGCGTGTTCGACTACAGCGCCACCAAAGACAACTGGGCCCTGGGTTTCCGGTTCGACATCGTGTTGCGCGGTCGCGACGCGACCCCCTTCGAAGAGGAGGACGATCACGATGAGTGATACCGAATTCGCACCCCGCTACCCCGTGATCCCCGGGGATTTCACCACGGTCGAGTTCGGGCCGACCCCGTCGCAGACCGTGGGCCCCTACCTCCATATCGGACTTCCGTGGCCGGACGGACCCGACGTGGTCACACCGGGAACCGACGGATCGATTACCGTCACAGTGACGGTGCTGGACGGGGAGCGCAACCCCGTCCCCGACTCCCTCGTCGAGATCTGGCAGGCCAACCGCGACGGCGTATTCGAGCACCCCGACGATCCGCGCCCGCAGACCGACCCGGCATTCCGGGGCTTCGGCCGCTGCCCCACCGACACCACCGGAACCACCCGGTTCACCACCGTCAAACCCGGCCCGATCGCGGTCGGTGACGGCTCCGATCAGGCACCGCATCTGAACCTCTCGGTATTCGCCCGGGGCATGCTCGACCGGTCGATCACCCGCCTCTACTTCCCCGACGAGCAGGCCGCCAACGAAACCGACCCGGTACTGGCCGCGCTCCCGGAAAAGCAGCGGCACAAGCTGATTGCCGCCGCCACCCCCGAGGGCTACCACCTCGATATCGTGCTGCAGGACGCCGACCCGGACGGTGCCGAGACGCCGTTCTTCTACCTGTAGGAGTACGCGTGCCGCGTGGAGAGCTGTTCGACCCGCTGTTCGGAGCCGCCGAACTCGGCGCGGCCCTGTCCGACCGCGCCTGGATCGCCGCCCTGATCGAGGTGGAATGCGCACTCGCCCGCGCCAAAGGCCTGCCCGAACGCCGCGTCGCCACCGGACATGCCCTGCGCACCGCACTGCTGCCCATCGCCACCAACGCCACGATGGCCGCCGGTGCCCTCGTCTCCGGCGCGGTCGTGGTCGAAACCGTGTTCTCGTATCCGGGTCTGGGGAAGGTCATCGCCGATGCGGTCGCCGCGCGCGACTACCCGATGCTGCAGGGCGCTTTCCTGCTCGCCACGCTCGGCGTGATCCTGGCGAATATCCTCGCCGATCTGCTCTACCCCCTGCTCGACCCACGGGTCCGGCACTCCCGACAGGTGGTCCCCGCATGACACGTCTGCGCACCGGTTGGCGATCCCTGTCCGTCACGAGCCGTATCGGTATCGGCATCGTGCTCCTCTTGTGCGCTGTCGCGATCTTCGCCCCGTGGCTGGCGCCGTACGACCCGGGCGAACGCGTGACGCGACCGTTCGCGGCGCCGTCGGCAGCGCATCTGCTCGGTGCCGACGATGTCGGCCACGATCTGCTCAGCATTCTGCTCTTCGGCGCGCGGCCTTCGCTGCTGGTGGGGTTCATCGCCGCCGTCGCGGCGACCCTGGTCGGGATGGCCGTCGGCATCACGGCCGGCTACCTGCGCGGGATCACCGATACCGTGCTCATGCGCATCGTCGACGTGGTCCTGTCGCTACCCGTAGTCCCGCTCACCCTGGTGATCGGCGTACTGGCCGGGCCCGGGATCGTCACGCAGATCTTGGTCATCTCCATCGCGCTGTGGGCCCCGGTGGCCCGCGAGCTGCGCGCCCAGGTGCTCAGTGTGCGCGAACGCGACCATATCCAGGCACTACGCGCCATGGGCGCCCGCCACAGCTATGTGCTTGTGCGGCATATCGTTCCGGCCGTCGGCGTACTCGTCGTACCGCAGCTCGTACTCGCGGTCAAGAACGCGGTACTGCTGGAATCCTCGCTCGCGTTCCTCGGTCTCGGCGATATCACCTCCATGAGCTGGGGCATGATGCTGAGTGTCGCAGGCGGCCGCAGCGCCTTCCTCACCGACGCCTGGCTCTGGTGGGTCGTCCCGCCGGGAGCCCTCATCGGACTGACCGTGCTGGGTTTCGCGCTCGCCGGTGGCGCCGTGGAGCGCACGGCGGGCGGGGTCACCCGCCGATTCGTCCGGCGCAGCAAGCCCAGCCGCCCCGCGGTGGCTACCGCTGTCCCGGATAGCGATATGGGCGACGCGCTGCTCCGCATCGAGGGGCTCACCGTGCGCTACGGCGAAGGTGAGAGCGCGGGCGGCGGATGCACCGACGTCGATCTGGTGATACCGCGTGGGCAGGTCCTCGGTCTGGTCGGCGAATCGGGGTCGGGCAAGTCGACCGTCGCGGCCGCAATCGTGGGTCTCATGCCCGCGGCAGCCCGGATCATCTCGGGACGTATCCGGCTCGGCGACGTAGACCTGCTCGACCTCGGCAACCGCGCGCGGCGCGCACTGCTCGGTTCGCGTATCGGTCTCGTACCGCAGGAAGCGCAATCGGCACTCAACCCCGTGCACCGTATCGGCGACCAGATCTGCGAGGCGGTCCTCGTCCACAGCGATATCACCCACGACCGCGCGCAGGAACGCGCCCGTGAACTGTTGCGGATGGTGGGACTGCCGGCGGACAGATACAGGGCGTTCCCACACGAACTCTCGGGCGGGCAGCGCCAGCGCGTCGTCATCGCGATCGCCCTGGCCAACGAACCGGAACTACTGGTCGCCGACGAACCCACCAGCGGCCTCGACGTCCTCGTCCAGCAGGAGATCCTCGACCTGCTCGAGGAACTACGGGCCCGGCTGAACCTGACGATGCTGATCGTCACGCACGACCTGCCGGTTGTCGCGCAGACCGCCGACCGCGTCGCCGTCATGCGCGCAGGCACGGTGGTCGAGCAGGGCGCGGCCGGCCCCGTGCTGACCGACCCGCAGCATCCCTACACCCGCGACCTGATGGGCGCGATGCCCGATATGAGCGAGTTCGATAAGGCCCTGTGACGATGACGACCGAAATGATCCGGACAGCGGCGGCGAACGACAACCACCCGGCAGACCGGCAGGAACCGGTTCTCCGCGTGGCCGACCTGACGGTGCGGTACGGCGATACCGTCACCGTCCGCGATGTGCACCTCGAACTCCACGCCGGCGAAACCGTAGCCCTCGTCGGAGGTTCGGGAGCAGGCAAATCCACCATCGCGAAAGCAATTGCCGGACTGGTAATTCCGTCCAAAGGATCCACTCTGCTCGATCTCTCGGCGAACAGCAGCGACCGATACGATCGCATCGATCTGCTCACCGCCGCTGCCTCCGTCCGCCGCGCAGCCCGCCGGGCCGTGCACCTGGTGATGCAGGATCCCTACGCGTCCCTGCCACCACATCGCCGAATCCTCGATATCGTCGCCGAACCTCTCGTCATCCACCGCATCGGCGATACCACGACCCGAACGGAAGCCGCCCGGGCGGCGCTGCACGCAGTCGGCCTCGACCCCGCGCACTACGCCCGCCGGTTCCCACACGAACTGTCCGGCGGCGAACGCCAGCGCGTCGCCTTCTCCCGCGCGATCGTCACCCGGCCGGCCGTGATCCTCGCCGACGAACCGACCGGCATGCTCGATGCCACCCTCCGCGCCGAGGTATCCCAGCTCATGGGCGATCTCGCCCGCGACCACGGCACCGCGATCCTGCACATCACCCACGACCTCGCCCTCGCCGCCCACACCTGCGACCGCGTCCTCGTGATGGCCGACGGCGCAATCGTCGAACAGGGCGCGACCGCACGGGTCCTGCGCGATCCACAGCACCCCACCACGAAGCGACTCCTACTCGCAGCCTTGCGCGGGTCCCGGCGCCTGGCCGGCACCGACGAAGCGCTGCCTGGGGCGTGATACGTCGTACGGCATATCCGAGACCAGCGGCGCGGAGACACTGAAGCGCAGAGCCCTCCTCGCGCTCCCGCGCCGGGCGCGCAGCAACCGCCCCCCCGCGCACGTCACAACCGACCCAGGTAACAAGAGCGACTTCTCAGCGATGTGATCCATACAACATCGATTCAGGAGGTCCGCTATGTTGTCTGCGAAACGGCTCGCCGCCGGCGCCATCGTTGCCACCGCAACCGCGGCGACTGTGCTTGCAGGGGGCGGTGTGGCTCAGGCCGATGTCCCGGTGTGGCAGGCCAACTGTCACGTCTACAACATCTTCAACACCGGCGGGATGGCCAATTGCGAGCTACCGGCCTGGCACCAGGTGAAGCTCACCTGTGTCGCATGGCCCGTCCCGTTCACCTATTGGAAGTACGGGCCGGTGCACTACGGACAGAATCAGTCCTGGGCCAGTTGCGACGCACCGGGCGCACTGGTGCGGGTCGAGGTCATCCAAGCTTAGGTCGCGGCACGGCCGATCCACCGACTGTCATCGCACCCTGGTGACGGACGCCGGCGGCCGGGGTCCGATAACCGATCCATCAGCACGACCGCGGTCCGCCGGCCCAGCTCACCTGATGCAATCGAGCGCGCCGGGAGTCGTGATTACGACGTGATCAGGCCCGGCGCTGCTCAGCCTGGGCCCGACAGCACCAGACCACTCACGACACTCGAGCGCAGGCTTCGCGTACTCCGTATGCGGCCATGAACATGTCGAGGAGTCCATCGATAGCGTTCTCGTCGACGGGACGTGAAGTGAGCAGCCAGCGGTAGTAGAGAGTGCCGCACAGGACCTCGGCGGCGTAGTCCAGATTCGCGTCGGCGACCAGTTGGCCGTCGCGTTGCGCCCGGGTGATCCGATCCAGGGTTCGCAGTTCGACTGTGGCCAGGAATCGTTCGTACAGCGCCGCCCTGAGTCCGGGGTCGGCTTGCGCTTCGGCGATGACCGCCCGATAGACGGGACCGATGGGCGGGGTGGAGAGAGCCTGACTGGAACGTACGAACTGCTCACGCAGATCCGCCCGGACAGTCTCGGATGTGCGGTAGTCCAGGTCACTGATCCACACGACGCTCAGCGCGTCCAGCAGCAACTCCGCGATGGAGGGCCAGCGCCGATAGATGGTGTGTTTCCCGACGCCGGCCCGTGCCGCGATGGCTTCGACACTCAACCCCCGATAACCGACCTCCGTCGCCAAATCGAGGGTGACGGCCAGCAGCTCTCTGGTGCGTTCGGCGCCACGGCGGCGCGGTGCGGTGGACGAGTCGGCCATGCGCCGAGCATACCGGCACGGTGCGTGCCGTTGACAAGTCGTCGAAGTTGGCGCAACATGCGGTTATCGACACGCACCGTGCCGATAATGGGCAGCCGGCACCGTGCTCAGCCCCGGAAAGAAACAGACCTTCACCAGCCGGGCGCGGCCGATACCACCGGGCTCGCCGAACAACGACAAGTGGGAACAATGACGAGGAGAACGCCGTGAAGACCATGACCTGCCGCCAACTGGGCGGCCCGTGCGACTTGGAGCTCAGCGCGGAGACCGCCGACGAGATCATCAAGGCACAGGATCGGCACCTGCGGGAGGCCGCTCGCAGTGGCGACGAAAACCATGTACCGGCCCACGAGGAAATGAAGGGACGCTGGAAGCACCCCCTGAAAGCGATGGGGTGGTATCGCGACACCAAGAAGGCTTTCGCGGCGCTTCCGTGATGTCACCGAACCGGCCCGGGGCGCCCTCAAAGGTGGGGTTCCCCGGCCACCGGAACAACGTCGAAGCACCCGGTGCGATGCCAAAGCTGTCGCCAGCAGGATCACCATATCCGGATCCGACGCGAGGACAGGGGCCGACAGAGATTCGGCACCTGGGCGACGGTCGTGCCCAGGTGCCGAAGATCCCGCCGCGTTGGATCAGCTCGCGCTGCCTTCGTTGGGCGGCGTCATGTTCGCGTACTCCTCGATGCGGTCGATGAGACCGCCCTGGAAACCGAAGTACATCGCCACGGGCAACTCGGTGCCGGCCCCGTCGGGCATGTCGATATGCAGCACGTGCTGCTGGAGCACCTCGTCGGGCTTCTGGAACTGGCGGGTGATCTCGTACCGCAACGCGACGACACCCCCGCCGCTCGACATCTGCCCGAGCTGCTCGAGATTCTCCTCGATCGTCTGCTCGCCCTTGCCGTCGTTGTGCCAGACAGTAGCCGTGTCCGTGCACATTGCTCGCATGCTCGCGAAGTCGAAGTGCTCCAGATGCCGCAGGTACTGGACCGCCTTCTCGATCAATTCCGGTTCCATGATTTCGTCCTGTCCTCTATCGTCGGGCTCGGTCACCGTGCTCCTGCTCGTTCCGTCGAGAACGAGTGCACGTTCCCCGGCGTCAACGACGACTGGCAGATGGTTCGCTTCGAGCGGGATCGGGCACGGAAACGCCGTGGAGAACACATGGTGGGGCAGGGTCACCTTGTTGAAGTCGACGCGCAGGTTTGTGCCCTCGTCCGGGGGGAGGATCAGCCATCGACCGATCTCGGGTGTGTCGGTGCCGCTGCTGGGATCGGTGAAGACCGCCAGACGCAGGCCCGGGACGGATTCCAGCACCACCAAGGTGTACTCCCGGCCGCCGAGCTCGACGACCAGATCTCCCGGGGCAGAGACGGTCTCCTTGCTCCGAGGGCTCGTCAGACGCTCTACTTCGATGGTACGGCCTGGCGTCGGCCGATACTCGGCGTCGACGACCCAGTTCGGATCGTAGGGATAGCTCGCGATATCGCGCAGCCTCGTGAGAACAGGTGCGGAAGGGTCCCAGACGACCATGCCGTAGGTTCCGCCCCGGCCCTGTACGAAACATACCCGCCCGTCAGCAAGCTCCACCTGGCTCCCGGATTCGACTTCCACCGCACCTGTCACCGGCCGCCCGCCGATCGACGCTCCGTCCGCGGCGGTGACGGTGAGGGTCAAGACCCCCGAGGCGCTCACCTCCCATCGACCGGGCAAGCCCGACACCCCCGGCTCGGGATGCGACACCATGGCCAGCTGGACGGTGCCCGCTTTGCCGCCCGGGCCGGCAACCTCCTCCCAACGGTTCTTCCGCCAGGTCGCGTACTCCACCGGCACACCCGGGTGGCCGGAGTCCTCAGTAGACATAGATCCTCCTGTTCCGGTCGACGCCCGAAACGAGTGCCCTTCAGGTGCCACACTGCAACGGCAGCAGAAATCCTTGCAAAGACTTTTGCCGTTCTGGCAAACTGACTGCCATGAACGCGGAGAAGGGCGAGGGCCTCGACGCCGTCGGACCCCGGCTGCGCAACCTGCGCCGAGAACGTGATACCACGCTGGCCGAGATGTCGACCGCTACCGGCATCTCCATCAGCACGCTGTCCCGGCTGGAGTCCGGCTCTCGGCGGCCGACCTTGGAACAGCTACTACCGCTGGCCAAAGCGCACGGCGTCACGCTCGACGAGCTGGTCGATGCTCCAGCCACCGGTGACCCACGTGTTCACCTGCGCCCTATCCACTGCAAGGGAGGGCAGACGGTCCTGCCGTTGACCCGCCATCCCGGCGGTATCCAGGCCTACAAGTTCATCCTCCCCGGAAGCCGCGGCTCGGATCAGCCCGTCCTGGAGACCCACGAGGGGTACGAATGGGCTTACGTCCTCAACGGACAGTTGCGGCTCGTACTCGGTGAACGCGACATGATCCTCTCGCCCGGTGAAGCCGCCGAGTTCGACACCCGCACACCACACTGGTTCGGCGCCGCAACCACCGGGCCCGTGGAGTACCTCTGCCTCATCGGTCGGCAGGGCGAGCGCGCACACGTCCGCGTCCGCACCACTCCCACGCAGTGAAGGATCCCTCCGGCCGGGCAACCGAAGCCGGCACCCGGTGACGTTCACCGATGCGGCAAACACGTTTGGTGTTCTCCCACACCGAGCCCCGCTGGATGCCCATCAATGAAAAGCGGATCGGTCCACCGGTCCACGACGACCTCGTGAAGCGCGACCTCTGCGCTGTCAAGGACGTCTTCTCCGGCCGGATCGTCGGCTACTCCATGGATTCCCGAATGAAGGCGCCTCTGACCTGGTCTTCTATACGTTGAAGCGGAATTCGACCACGTCGCCGTCGGACATGACGTAGTCCTTACCTTCCATCCGGACCTTGCCCGCCGCCTTCGCCGCGGCCATCGACCCGGCTTCGACCAGGTCGTCGAAGGCCACGACTTCGGCCTTGATGAAGCCGCGTTCGAAGTCGGTGTGGATGACACCGGCCGCCTTCGGAGCGGTGTCGCCCTGGTGGATGGTCCACGCGCGGGCTTCTTTCGGGCCGGCGGTGAGGTAGGTCTGCAACCCGAGAGTGTGGAAACCGGCGCGCGCCAGGGCGTGCAGCCCGGGTTCGGTCTGGCCGATGGATTCGAGGAGTTCGGCGGCGGATTCGTCGTCGAGTTCGAGGAGTTCGGATTCGACCTTGGCGTCCAGGAATACCGAATCAGCCGGGGCCACAGAGGCTTTCAGCTCCGCGACCTTCGCCTCGTCACTCAGCACCGACTCGTCGGCGTTGAAGACGTACAGGAACGGTTTGGTGGTGAGCAGGGACAGTTCTTTGAGGAGTTCCCCGTCGATCTCCTTCGCGGCGTGGAACAGGGTCCGACCGCCGTTGAGGATTTCCTGTGCCTGCTTCGCGGCGTCCGCGTACGGTTTGCGGTCCTTCTTGACCTTGGCTTCCTTCTCCAGGCGGACGACCGCCTTCTCGAGAGTTTGCAGGTCGGCGAGGATGAGCTCGGTTTCGATGACCTCGATATCGGAGGCCGGGTTCACCTGGCCGTCCACGTGCACCACATCGTCGTCGGCGAAAACGCGGACCACCTGGCAGATGGCGTCGGCTTCGCGGATGTTGGCGAGAAATTTGTTGCCGAGGCCGGCGCCCTCGGAGGCACCCTTCACGATGCCGGCGATATCGACGAAGGACACCGTGGCGGGGACGATACGAGCCGAGTCGAAGATTTCCGCGAGCTTGTCGAGCCGGGGGTCGGGCAGCGGAACCACGCCGACGTTGGGCTCGATGGTCGCGAACGGGTAGTTCGCGGCGAGCACGTCGTTGCGGGTCAGCGCGTTGAACAGCGTCGATTTTCCGACGTTGGGCAGGCCGACGATTCCGAGGGTGAGACTCACGAGGACTGGAGTCTACGCGGGACAGCGCCCGGGCCGGCGGTCGGCCGTGCGTGGGCGCGGAAACGGGGGCGCGACGGGTGCCGGACCGGCGTAGCGTGACAGCTATGGAGCCGACCTCTCAGGTGGTGACGGCCCACCCGGCCCCGGCGCTGGCGGCTTTCATCGACGGATATATCGGTTATCGGATGACCGGGTTCGCAGCGGGCCTGCACCGCGGGCTGCCGTCCCGGCATATGACATTCATCGTGGCCATCGGGCCCGCGATCGATGTGATCAGCCAGACCGACACCCGCCAGTCCCCGGACAACTACCGCTGCGTGCTCGGCGGCCTCCAGGACACGCCGGCGATGATCGCGCACGACGGCACCCAGGAGGGGGTCGCCGTGAAACTCACCCCGATGGGTTGCCGGGCGCTGTTCGGTCTGCCCGCGGCGGAGCTGTGGAGTACATCGATCGAATTCGCCGATCTGATCGGTGCACCCGGCAGGCAGCTGTGGGAGGAACTGCAGGAGCATGCCGGCTGGCCACAGCGGTTCGCGGCCTGCGATCGGGTGCTCACCCGGCTGCTGATCCCGGAACGGACCGTCGGCCCGGAGCTGTCCTGGGCGTGGCGGGCGGTGGCGCGGTCGCACGGGACGGTGGGTGTCGAACCGCTCGCCGAACGTATCGGGTGGAGCCGGCAGTACCTCACCAAGCGGTTCAGCAACGAGTTCGGATTGAGCCCGAAGGTGGCGGGCCGGATCGCACGATTCGAGCGGGCCAAGCAGATGCTGCTGAACACCCCCTCGTTCGTTTCGATCGCGCAGGTGGCCGCCGCCTGCGGGTACTACGACCAACCGCATCTCAACCGCGAGTTCGCGCGCCTGGCCGGTTGCAGCCCGACCCAGTGGCTGGCCGAGGAGATTCCATCCGTCCAAGACCCGGAGCTCGCCGGCGAGCCAGGCTGAAACCATGACAGCACCAGAGAAAACCACGACCACCACACCCGCACCGACCGTCTGGCCGTGCCTGGCATTCCGGGATGCCCACGGCACCGCCGACTTCCTGGTCAAGGCCTTCGGATTCGAACTGACCGCGATGTATGCGCGCGACGGCGATCCGTCGGTCATCGAACACGCCGAACTGCGCTGGCCCGAGGGCGGCGGAATCATGTTCGGCACCGCGGACAAAGACGGCGGCCTGCCGGAGCGGCGCACGCCGGGAACCGAGTCCGTGTACGTCGTGTGCAGCGACCCGGACGGCCTCTACGAACGCGCCACCGCCGCGGGCGCGGAGACGATCAGGGGAATGAAGGACGAAGATTACGGGTCGCGCGGGTTCACCGTCGCCGACCCGGAGGGTAACTACTGGAGCTTCGGCACCTACCGGGGCCAGTGACAGGGCCGGTCACGGCTGCGTCCGGACGTTGACGAAGGAGATGATGCCGGTGGACAACGACGCGATGCGCGCTCTCTACCGCAAGTGGCTGCCCGAACTGTGGAATTCCGATCCCGAGACGATGCCGGCGATCGCCGAGGAGATCTTCGCGCCGGACGCGGTGGGCCACTGGGGTAGTGGCGAGGATCCGGTGGGCCCGAAAGCCATCGCGGCCCGGGTACAACAGACCTACACCATGTTCGACGACGTCTCGGTCACGCTGCTCACGGGCCCGATCGCGGACGGCGACTGGATCGCGGCCCGATGGGAGTTCGCCGGACGTTATCTCGGAGGAATTGCCGGTATCCGGGCCGCGGCCGGCACCCGGGTGCGCTACCCCGGTATGGACCTGTTCCGCGTCGCGGACGACCGGCTCGCCGAATACTGGCCGCACGGCGCCGATCTCTCCCTGATGCAGCAGCTGGACGCACTCGGTTGATCGACGCGCTCTGGGCTTGACCTTCACCTTGCTCGAAGCCCGATGATGGGCGAGTGCCCGAATCCGACCTGATCACCATCGGCGCGTTCGCCCGCTCCTGCGGTATCACCGCCAGCGCGCTGCGCTTCTACGACGACTCCGGTCTGCTCGCGCCGGCCGGGGTCGACGAGAGCACCGGCTACCGCTACTACGCCCCCGAGCAGGTGGCCCGGGCGGTGACCATCCGCCGGTTGCGGGATCTCGATATGCCGCTGGACGGTATAGCCGGGGTGCTCGCCGCCGACGCCCACGATGCGGCCCGGTTGATCGACGACCATATGGCGCGGCTGGTCGAGCGCACCCAGCAGGCGCGGCGGACCGCGGAGATCGTGAAGGCCGCGCTGGGCGAACCCGCCGGATGGCCGGTGGCGACGGTGCGCGGGCCGGTACTCGCGGCGGCGGTCGAGCAGATACTCGCCGCCACCGGCACCGACCCCGACCTACCGGTATTGGCCGGTGTCCGGCTCGAGTCGACCCCCGAATCGCTGACCCTCACCGCCACCGACCGGTACCGGTTGTCCACCCGCACGGTCGTACCCGAGCAGGCCGGTTCGGCCGAATGGTCGGCGACCGTGGACGGCCCCGATCTGAGCGCGGCACTGCAGGAGATCCGCCGGGCCCATCTGGTGGATCTCGAGGCCGGGGAGCACAGCATCCGGTTCCGTTCGGCCGACGGGGTCGTGCGGACCTGCCGGACGCTGACCGACCCCTTCCCCGACCACCGCGCGCTGCTGGCCTCGCTGCCCGCGGCACAAACCCATGCGGTGGTATCGAAACACGAACTGATGCGCGCGCTGGAACAGCAGCGGGCGCGCTATCTCCGGATCACGGTCTCGCCCGGCTCGCTGGCGGTCTCGGATACCGCTGCGGCGCTCGGAACTCAACTTTGCGCGATGGTCACCGGCCCGCCCGCCGACCTCGTCTTCGGTTTCACCATCCTGCACCCGGCCGTCGCGACCGCCATCGGCCCCGATGTGCGCCTCGATATCGGTGGCCCGCGGGACCCGATGGTCGTCCGGTCCGCGGATAACGGCGACCTCACCACCCTGGCCATGCCGGCCGACCCCACAGTTGTCGACACAGAGAACGGAATCCCGAATTGACCACCCACCAGCTGTCCCCCGATACCACCATGAACGCCATCACCGCGGCCGTCACCCTCGGCCGAACCGGTGATACCGAAACCGCGCGGGCCCGGCTGCTCGAGATCTGGTGCGAGCTCGGAGCCGCCGGCGACCCGCTGCACCGCTGCAGTCTCGCCCACTATCTGGCCGACCTCTACGACGATCCCGCCCAGGCTTTGGCCTGGGATGTCCGGGCACTCGACGCTGCCGATACCCTCAGCGACGATCGCGTCCAGCAGTACCACGCAAGCCTGCAGGTAGCGGGTTTCTACCCCTCACTGCACCTCAACCTGGCCGACAACTACCGGCGGCTGGGGTCGTGGGACGCGGCCACCGAACAGCTCTCCGCCGCCCGGGCACATCTGAACGCTCTCCCTGACGACGCCTACGGAGAGATGATCCGCACGGCACTGGACGAAGTCGCGGCGGCGATCACGCAACGATCCACCGAACGCCGCCCGAGCGCTCCGAGCCCGCGGTCCTGAACGGATCGGCGAGACGCTCACCGCCGAGCGTAATCACCACCCGGCCCTATGTCCTCGAAGGACAGTTCGCCGCGCGCACTGTCAGGGCGCGGTGAGCTTCGCGAAATCGGGGGCGTAGACGGTGATCCAGTGCGGGCGCAACCGGTAGTAGACGACTTCGTGGTCCCAGTCGAAGCCGTCGTCGCCGTAGTGGTCCTTCAGGTAGGCGAGGAGTTCGGGCCATTCGGGGTCCGGTTCACCGCTCGCCGGGTTCAGGATCTCCGCGGTGCCGTGCGTGAACACGCCCAGGTCCTCACCGTCCATATGCGCGACGCTGGCCCCCGGACGGGCGGCGAGGTGGCGGGCCTTGGCGGCGTCGGGCGCGGTGCCGAAATACCAGCGGCCGTGCAGGAAGTGCCCGTCGACGCCGCTGATTCGCGGTTCGCCTTTGGCAGTAACAGTGGACAGCGCGAGCGTGCGCATACCGGTGAGGACCGCGGTGAGCTGCTCCGCGGTCAAGGTGCGGTCGGCGGCGATGATCGAGCGCAGATGGGTTGTGGAGCCCGCGAGGGACGAGTCGAGCAGGGCCTGCAGTTCGGCCAGTTCTTCCGGAGTTTCGCGCATTGCCCCACCGTAAGCGCGCCCGGGCCCGCCGCGGTTGACCGAAATTGCTCACTTCGGCGGCGGTGCCGGGGGCCGGGCGTCGTCCGCTCGGCGCGCCACAGCGACCGTTCGGCGCAATCGTCCGACCGCCCGGTACCCATCGGTTAACTTCATGTGACAGGCATGTCCGCTCGCTGTACAGGAGTTGCCCGATGGGGACAATCGAATACCTCAAGACCGACCCCGATCGGCCACCGGTCGGTGTGGTCGACCGCTCCCCGATCACCCCCGCGAAGAAGGCGATCTTCGCGGCCATCGCGGTGCTCGGGGCGGTGGCCTGGACGATCCTCGCGATCGCGCGCGGTGAGTCGGTCAATGCCGTATGGATCGTGATCGCCGCGGTCTGTACCTACATCATCGCCTACCGGTTCTATGCCCGGCTGATCGAATACAAGGTGGTCAAACCGCGCGACGACGTCGCGACGCCCGCCGAGATCATGGACAACGGCAAAGACTTCATGCCGATGGACCGGCGGGTGCTGTTCGGGCACCATTTCGCGGCCATCGCTGGTGCGGGTCCGCTGGTCGGGCCGGTGCTGGCGGCTCAGATGGGGTATCTGCCGGGGACGATCTGGATCATCGTCGGTGTCGTCTTCGCGGGCGCCGTCCAGGACTACCTGGTGCTGTGGGTGTCGATGAAGCGGCGCGGCCGCAGTCTCGGCCAGATGGCGCGCGACGAGCTCGGAGCGATCGGCGGAGCGGCGGCGATCATCGGCGTGCTGGTGATCATGATGATCCTGCTGGCGGTACTCGCACTGGTGGTGGTGAATGCGCTCGCGGAAAGCCCGTGGGGTGTCTTCTCCATCGCGATGACCATCCCCATCGCCCTGTTCATGGGTATCTATCTGCGCTATCTGCGGCCGGGCGCGGTCGGTGAGATCTCGGCGATCGGTTTCGTGCTGCTGATCCTGGCGATCATCGCGGGCGGCTGGGTCAACGAGAACGAGACCTGGGCGGGCTGGTTCACCTTCTCCCCGGTCACCATCTCCTGGATGCTGATCGCCTACGGTTTCGTGGCCTCGGTGCTGCCGGTGTGGTTGCTGCTGGCGCCGCGCGACTACCTGTCGACCTTCATGAAGATCGGCACCATCGGGCTGCTGGCCGTCGGCATCCTGATCACCCTGCCCGCGCTGAAAGCACCCGCGATCTCCGAATTCGCCACCTCGGGCACCGGCCCGGCGTTCGCGGGCAGTCTGTTCCCGTTCCTGTTCATCACCATCGCCTGCGGTGCGCTGTCCGGATTCCACGCACTGGTGTCGTCGGGGACGACGCCGAAACTGCTGGAGAAGGAATCGCACGCCAAGATGATCGGCTACGGCGGCATGCTGATGGAGTCGTTCGTCGCGGTGATGGCCATCATCACGGCCTCGATCATCGACCAGCACCTGTATTTCGCGATGAACGCTCCCGCCGGCGCGACCGGCGGCACGGCGGAAAGCGCGGCCGCCTACACCAACAGCCTGGGTCTGTCGGGGCCGCCGACCAGCGGTGCCGCTCTCGATCAGGCCGCGGTGGATGTCGGCGAGGAATCGGTGATCTCCCGCACCGGCGGCGCCCCAACCCTCGCGATCGGTATCTCGGAAGTATTCGCGGGATTCCTCGGCGGCGCCGGGATGAAGTCCTTCTGGTACCACTTCGCGATCATGTTCGAGGCGCTGTTCATCCTCACCACGATCGACGCGGGCACCCGCGTGGCACGGTTCATGCTCTCGGATTCGCTCGGTAATCTGCGCGGCCCCGCCCGCAAGTTCTCCGACCCGTCCTGGCGGGTCGGCGCCTGGCTGTGCTCGGCGATCGTGGTGGCCGCCTGGGGTTCGATCCTGCTCATGGGCGTCACCGACCCGCTCGGCGGTATCAACGCCCTGTTCCCGCTGTTCGGTATCGCCAACCAGCTGCTGGCGGCGATCGCGTTGACCGTGGTGCTCACCATCCTCGTGAAGAAGGGCCTGACGAAGTGGGCATGGATACCGGGCGTGGCGCTGGCCTGGGACCTGATCGTCACCATGACCGCCTCCTGGCAGAAGATCTTCTCCGCCGACCCGAAGGTCGGGTATTGGAAACAGAACAGCATCTGCCGTGCGGCCCGTGATGCCGGTGAACTCTGCCTGACCGCGAAATCCCCCGGAGATGTGGACGCGGTGATCCGCAATACGTTCATCCAGGGTGTGCTGTCGATCGTCTTCGCGGTGCTGGTGCTGATCGTGGTGCTGACGGCGGCCTGGGTGTGCTACCGGGCCTGGAAGTCCGGTGGCACCTCCACCACGGAATCACCCGAGGAACCGTCGAAGATCTTCGCGCCCAGCGGTTTCCTCGCGACCCCCGCGGAGAAGAAAGTGCAGCAGGAGTGGGACGAGCTGATCGCCAAGGGTGAGGTCGCGGTGCCGGGCGCGGCCCACGCGGAGGTACGCAGTTGATCCGCCGCCACCCGGACGCCCCCCCCCCCCCCCCCCCCGGGGGGGGGGGGGGCGCCCGGGGGGGGGGGGGGGGGGGGGGGGGGGGGGGGGGTGTGGGGGCCGGGGGGGGGGGGCGGGGGGGCCCCCCCCGCCGCCTCCCCGCTCCCCCCCCCCCCCCCCCCCCCCCCCCCCCCCCCCCCCCCGCGGGGGGGGGGGGGGGGCCCCGCCGCGGTGGTCCGGGCGGTTCGGACGGTCGGCTGGTATCTGGACTCCGTCGTCGGCGGACAGGACTACCAGCGATACGTCGCCCATATGCGCCGGGTCCACCCGGGCAAGCCGATCGCCGACAAGAGCGCGTACTGGCGTGAACGGTATGCCGACGCAGAACGGAACCCCGGCGCCCGCTGCTGCTGACCGGAAAGCGGCTCCGCGGTACCTCGGGCGACTCTCCCGCTGTGATGTCTGTTTTCCGCTAGCCACCACCCGCGCGACCTGACATCGTGAACCGGGTGAGCATCACTGTCCTGGATTTCGAGCGCTGCTACCGCGCCGTCACCGCGCGCGACTCCCGGTTCGACGGGCAGTTCTACACCGCCGTCCGCACCACCGGGATCTACTGCCGCCCGTCCTGCCCGGCGATCACCCCCAAACCCGCCAATGTGACCTTCCTACCGACCGCGGCCGCCGCGCAGCAGGCCGGTTACCGGGCGTGCCGGCGTTGCCTGCCCGATGCCGCTCCGGGGTCGCCACTGTGGAACACCCGGGCAGATCTCGCCGCCCGGGCCATGCGACTCATCGGCGACGGAGTGGTGGAACGTGGCGGGGTTTCGGCGCTGGCCGCGACCCTCGGCTATTCGCAGCGCCAGCTCACCCGGGTCCTCACCAGCGAACTCGGCGCCGGGCCACTCGCGCTGGCCCGGGCCCACCGGGCGCATACGGCGCGGCTGCTCATCCAGACCACGGATATGCCGATGTCCGATATCGCCTTCGCCGCGGGTTTCGCGAGCATCCGCCAATTCAACGACACCGTGCGCGAGGTGTTCGCGGTGAGCCCCAGCACTATGCGTGTGGAGGCACAGCGTCGGAGTCGCGCCGAATCATCGCGGCGGAGTCGCACGGACACGCAGCGGCGGAGTCGCACGGATACCCAGCGGCGGAGTCGCACGGACACGCAGCAGCCGGGCCGCGCCGAAGCGCAGCGGCAGAACGGCGAGGAGGGGGCGTGGGCGAACGACCCGGCGACCCCCATCGCCTGCGGCACACTCACCCTGCGCCTGCCCTACCGCGAACCACTCGACCGGGACTGGCTCGAATGGTTCCTGTCGGCCCATTCGACCCCCGGGCTGGAACTGTGGCAGACCGGTCCGGCCGGCGAAGGCACCTACCTGCGCAACCTCCGCACACCGCACGGTTACGCGGGGATACGACTCAGTGTGCTGCCGGGCCATGTCCGCGCGGAACTGGCGTTGCGCGATATGCGCGATCTCGCGCCCACAGTGGCCCGGATCCGGCATCTACTGGATCTGGACGCCGATCCGGTCGCCATCGATGAAGCACTTCTGCACGCCGGGCAGCTGACCGGCGGAGGCGCGCCGTTCACCCGGGGCATCCGGGTACCCGGCTGCGCGGACCCCGCGGAGTTGTTGTTACGCACCATGATCGGGCAGCAGATCTCGGTGGCGGCCGCGAACACCCATACCGCCCGCCTGGTCGCCGCGCTCGGCGAACCCACCGACGGGCCCATACCGCGGCTCTTCCCCACCCCCGCCGCGATCGCCGAGAACGGCGCGGATGTACTGGCCGGCCCCGCCCAGCGCATCCGGTCGATCACGGCCGCCGCGGCCGCACTGGCGAGCGGCGAGCTGGTCCTGCACCAGGGCCGGACGGCCGCCGAGCTGCGCCGCGATCTGCTGGCACTCCCGGGTGTCGGCCCGTGGACCGCCGACTACGTGACCATGCGGTTGCTCGCCGATCCCGACATCCTGCTCACCACCGATCTCGTGGTCCGCCGCGGCGCCACCCGGCACGGGATCGACCTGTCCGACACCACGCGCTGGTCGCCCTGGCGCTCCTACCTGTCCATGCAACTGTGGCGATCCGAACTGCGTGCCCGCGCCGCGACCGGCGCCGCTGCCGCGCAAACCGCCGATTCCGAAGCGAAAGTGAGTATCTCGTGATGTCCGCTCCCACTGTCTTCCCCACTCGCACCGGCACAGCCGATTTCGCAACCGTCGACACCCCACTCGGCCCGTTCACCACCATCGTCGCGACAGACGGTGCGGTGCTGGCGGCCGGCTGGACCGCGGCACCGGAGGACCTGCGTACTCTCGTCCACCCCACACTGCGGCCGGAAGATCTACGCGCCCGCACCGAACTCGGCTCGGTGACCGCGGCAGTCACCGCCTATCACCACGGCGACCTCACCGCCATCGACACCGTCCCGGTACGGCAGCGGTCCGGCGAATTCCTCGCCCACGCCTGGGAGGTGCTGCGCACGGTGCCCGCCGGAAACCCGATCTCCTACACAGCTTTCGCCGCCCGCGCCGGCCGTCCGGCCGCCACCCGTGCCGCGGCCGGCGCCTGCGCCCGCAATGCCGCCGCACTCTTCGTACCGTGCCACCGGATCCTGCGCACCGACGGAACCCTCGGCGGGTTCCGGTGGGGTCTGCCGGCCAAACGCTGGCTGCTCGACCACGAGTCCGTCAACTGACAACGCAACACGCTTCGATTTTCGGCACGCTGTCTGCCGGTCGCCGAACGGAAGCGCCGCACCGCGTCCGGTCGCGAAATTTCGTAGCCGAGGTCGCGGTCTTCGACAACCCGCGGCTATCGAGATCGCTGCCTCGACCGGGGAAGACGGGCCCGGTCGAGGCGCACGGCGGTTCTTTCGGAAATACCGGCCTCTCGAAGGACCATCCGAGCAACCGAGGGCGGTCCACCGAATTGCGCGCACAACACGGTTGTCTGGGTCCGTGGCCGATCAGACGACGGTGGTCTGCACCCGGGAACCATCGGCTCCGCGGATCACGTGCAGGCGGCTGGGAATGCGCTGGCGCATCTCGTCGACATGGCTCACCAGGCCCACCACCCGGCCGCCGTCACGCAACTCGTCGAGCACGCCCATCACCGCGTCCAGAGTATCGGCGTCCAGGCTGCCGAAACCTTCGTCGATGAACAGGGTGTCCAGGATGATCCCGCCCGCCTCCGCGGCAACGGTATCGGCCAGACCCAGCGCCAACGACAGCGAAGCCATGAATGTCTCGCCGCCGGACAGTGTCCGGGCGGGACGGACAGCACCGGTGTAGTCGTCGTGGATGTCCAGTCCCAGGCCACCGCGCCGGCCGTGCGTACCGGCACGGTCGGTATGCACGAATTCGAACCGCCCACCCGACATACGGCGCAACCGGGCCGACCCCGCCACCGCCACCTCTTCCAACCGGGCCGCGAGTACATAGGACCGCAGCGACATCCGGCGGTTGTTCTCGCCCCGGCCGGCGACCACCTCGGCCAGCTCCGCCAATTCCCGGTGCGCCCGCTGGGCCGGGGTGATGAGATCCACGGCCGCCCACAACTGTCCGCACAGCGTTTCCAGCCGGGTCACCCGCTGCACGGCGGCCCCGTGTACGGCCACCGCCTCGTCCAGCGCTTGCCGCGCCTTGTGTACCGCCTCCGCGAGTCCGTCCTGATCACGGGGCTCGGTCGCAGCCGCCGCCCGGATCTCCGGCTCGTCGACCACGGCCTGCGCGGCCGCCCGCAGCTCCGCTGCGGCGGAAAGGGTCGCACGAAGGGTTTCCTGCCGTTCCCGGGTTCGGGTCGCGGCGGCGACCAAAGGCGCGTACCAGCGCAACGCGGCCAGCAGTGCCGCAGGTGTAACAACCGCTGCGGACCTCTCCGCCGCCGCTGGGACACCGGCCGCAGCCGGTTCGTAGTCGGTACCGGCCGCACCGGACCTGCTCGTCGACGACTCGGCCGGTCCAGCGAAACCGGACCCGCCCGGTACATCGGCTGCTTCCGGGACTTCGGCTTCGCCCGATACGGAGGCCGGCGCCGAGCCGCCGGCGGCGCGCACCTGTGCCCCCCGGTCATCCGAGGCAATACCCGGACGGTCCGCGTTCTCGACCGCGTTCGCAGGAGAATCGAGTCCTGCTGCGGCCGCGAGCTTTTCGAGGCGCGCCACATAACCTGCAACTCTTTCCCATGCGGCCCGTGCGGCCGCCAGGGTTTCGCGCCGGTCCCCGGCGGCGGCGATCAGCGCGTACAGACGTTCGCGGCGGCGGCCGATCATCATGTCGCGACCGGCCGCTGTGCGCAGCCTGCGCTCGATTTCGGTGAGCCGGCTCTGTCCGGACCGGATCTGCTCGGTCACCGCACCGGCCTGTGTTTCGGTCTCGCGGAGGGCGTCGTGCAGCCGGTTCTCCTCCGCACGCAGGCGCGTGATCTCGGCGGCGCATTCATCGGCCGTGGCGGCCAGTTCTTCCGCATCACCGCAGCGGTCGGTCGCCCGGTTCAAGGCGGCGGCGAGTTCCCCGGGATCGGTATCCCCGCCGCGGGCGATGAATGCTTCGATCTCGCGTTCCACCTCGGCCATCGCGCTCTGGGCGCGCTCCGAGGTGAGGTGAGCGGCCTGTTCGGCCGCCACGGCCGCCGCTTCGTCCTCTTCGGAGACCGACAGCGTTCCGGGACGCGCGGGCTGTGGATGGTCGGCCGATCCGCAGACGGCGCAGGCCTGGCCGTCGACGAGGTGCCCGGCCAGTTCCGCCGCCATCCCGGTCAGACGCTGCGCACGCAGGTCCAGCACCCGCTCGCGGGCTTCCAGATGTGCCGCCCGCGCCGCGTCCGAATCGACACGCGCCCGATCGAGCCTGGTTCGCGCCCCGGCCAGTTCGACCGCGGCAGTGGCCGCCTGCTGCAACCGCAGATGTTCGGACCGCAGCCCGGGCAGCGCCGCCTTCGCGTCGTCCGCCTCCCGCGCCCGGGCCTGGGCGGCCGCGAGGATCTCCGGCAGCTGTGCCCGGCGGGCGGTGAGTTCGGCGGCCCGGTCACGCAGCCGCGTATCGGATTCGTGTAGTTCGCCGAGTTCGTTCCGCAGCTTCTCGGCGTCCGCGGCGGCGGACCGGATTTCCTCGAGTTTGCCCAGGTGTGCGCTCCACCCACGGATCGCGGTATCCAGCGTGAGGTCCTCGTCCGGGGTCTCTGCAGCAGAGCTGGTCGCGCTGCCCCCGGGGGTATCACCTCCCGCACCCGGTCCCGTCGCCGCTTCGGCTTCGGCTTCGGCTTCGGCTTCGGGCAGCGCCGATACCCCCGGCGTCGACTCCGGATCCAGGGGAAAAAGAGAGAAATCGTCGCCGTCTTCGTGGCGACTCGGCTCTATCCCGCTCGGGGGTGCGTCGGCCCCAGGGACCCCCGGCGCGGATTCGTCCGGTCGGCGCCCAGCGGACCGATCGATATGCGCCCCGGGCCGCACCAGGTGAATACCCGGAACATCCAGGCTTTCGGGTTCCTCGGCAAGCCGCGCCAATCGCCGAGCCGCCTCGTCGGCTTCGACATCGCGACCCCGCGCGGATTCTGCCGCCTCCTCGGCCTCTGCCAGCGCGGCAGCCACCGGCTCGGCACGCCCGGCCCGTTCCAGTTCGGCCCGGTCGGCTTCGCGCTGCCGGGCACCGGCCGCGTAGTCGTCGAGTTGCTGCCGGGCGAGCGTGAAACGCCGGCGCCGTTCGACCGCCCGCCGTTCGCTTTCGGCCTGTTCGTCGGCGTCCGCCGATTCCTCTCGTCGCAGCGCCAATTCGCGTTGCGCCCTCTCCAGGTCGCCGCGGGCGGTGGTCAGCAGATCCTGCGACCATTCGACCGCGTCGAGGATATCGATTCGTTCGGTGCGGTCGATACCGGCGGTCACCGCGACCCGGGTGATCAGATCCTCGACATTGCGCTGCTGCGCCCCGATCTGTTCACCGGAATTCTTGCGCTGCGCGGCCAGCCACTGTTCGGCCGTGCCGAACCGGCCGGTATCGAACAACTTCTCCAGCAGCCGTTCCCGGTCCTCGTTCTCGGCGCGCAGGAAGCGGGCGAAATCCCCCTGCGGTAGCAGGACGACCTGGAAGAACTGGTCGGCGCTCATACCCAGCAGCCGGATGATCTCGTCGCCGATCTCGTTGATCCGCGACAGATTCGTACCGCGACCGTCCAGCCAGGCAAGAGTGGCCTTGGCGTTCTCCACCCGGGTTCCGCTGCCGCGCAGTTTGGGCCGTTCGAATTCCGGGCTGCGGATGATCCGGACCCGGCGCCCGCCCAGGGTCGCCTCGAGATTCACCTCCGGCCGGATATGTGCGGGCGCGTGATCGGAGTGCAGGCGTTTGTCCCCGCGGGCGCCCGGGACCCGGCCGTAGAGCGCGTAGGCGATGGCATCGAGGATCGTGGTCTTTCCCGCTCCGGTGCGGCCGTGTAGCAGGAACAGCCCGTCCGCGCCGAGTTCGTCGAAATCGATCGTCGTGGTATCGGCGAACGGGCCGAACGCCGTCATCTCCAGCCGGTGCAATCTCATGCCGTGAGTTCCGTTCCGGCGGCCGCCGGTTCCGTGGTGGCGCTCCCGCCGGATTCGGGTTCGCGTACCGCGGCGGCCATCGCCCGGGCCAGCCACTGCATCTCGGTTTCGCTGGGTTCGCCGCGGACATCACCGAGAAAGGTTCGGGCGATATCCGTATCGTCGCGGCCGCGCACCCGCTCCCGGTATTTGAGTGCCGTGCTCGCCTGTGGCCGCTCCCATTCCACATGCACCGCGTGCGGAAAACGCTCCCGTAGTTTCCGCATGGCGTCCACGGGCCGCGCGTAATCGGTGAGGGTTACCGAGACGTAGTGCTGTTCGGCCGGCTCCCAGGCGGAATCGGCGAGCAGTTCCTCCAAGGTTCCGGTGAGTTTGCTCAGACCGCGCACCTGCGGCAGTTCGTGTTCCCGCACCAGGGCGGGGCCCGCGGCGTCGAGATCGACCAGCCACACCTTCTTCCGATGCGAGCTCTCACCGAACGAGTACGGCAGCGGCGATCCCGAATAGCGCACCGACTCGGCCAGTGTCTGCGGGGAATGCAGGTGCCCCAGGGCCACATAGTCGGCGGCGAGTTCGGTGAAAAGCTGCAGCGGTACCGTCTCCACTCCGCCCACCGAGATCGAACGTTCCGAACCACCGGCCGTCCCGCCGACCACGAAGGCGTGCGCCAGCAGTACCGCCCGGACTCCCGGGCGCTCCGCGATATCGGCGCGGATACGGGTCAGCACCGCCGCCAGCACCTCGGCGTGGGAGCGGGCCTGCGGCACCCCGAGCTCGGCCCGGCATATCTCCGGCTCCAGATAGGGGATCCCGTAGAACGCGACCTCACCGTGCGAATCGGACAGCAGGACCGGCCGGTGCGAATCGGCCACGGTGGTGCGCAGATACAGTCCACCGGCCGCGGCGAAACTGGCGCCGGCCCCGAGCCGGGTGGGGGAATCGTGGTTGCCCGAGGTGGCGACTATCCGTGCCCCGGCAGCACGAATCGCCTCGAAACCCCTGTTGCACACCGCGATAGCGTCGGCACTGGGGATCGACCGATCGTAGACGTCGCCCGGCAGCACAACGGTGTCCACCCCCTCTGCGGCGACGAGCCCGGCTATCGCCTCCAGGACCCGCTCCTGGTCGGCCAGCAGGTCCACGCCGTGGAAGGTGCGCCCGATATGCCAGTCCGACGTATGCAGGATTCGCATGACCGCGAACTTAGGGCAACCCACCGACACCTTTCAATGCGAATCCGTTTCCCGGTGCCGCCACACCGGCAACACGCCGACGTCGTTCTCCGCCCGCCGATCCGGCCACAGCGCGCGCCGGCGGCGATGTCCCGATCCGGACCGTGTCTCGAATGAGCCATCGTGGCGGGCACCACCTATGGGACTGGACAGTCATGAATACGCCCGCCGAGCACGGTTTCCGCACAATCGTGGCGCCGGACCCGCCGTGCCGTAACGCGGCCGACCCATCCGGGCGATAGTGTTCATTACGTGGCTGCTTCCCAACGAGTGAATTCCCGGGTGCCCGCGCCGCAACGTTCGTTACTGCCGACGGTGCCGGGCGTACCGGCTTATGCCGCGGTGCTCATCGCGGCGGCGTGCACATTCGTGGGCTTCCTCATCGATGCCCTCGGCGATGTCCCGGACCTCACCGGCACCTTCAGCGCCTTCTATATCGTCGGCTGTCTGGCGGCCGTGGCGGTCGTGCGGTTCCGCGGCTTGTTCACCACGATGGTGTTACCGCCGCTACTGCTGTTCATCGCCGTCCCTATCGCCTATCGCCAGCTCACCGGAAGCAGTACCTCCTCGCTCAAGGACATCCTGCTGAATCTGGCCATCCCGCTCGTTCACCGCTTCCCGCCGATGATGCTGGCCACCGTGCTGGTGTTGCTGGTGGCCGCGATCCGGATCGCGCAGTACCGGTCGGAGAAATCGGCCCGGGAATCCGTCGAGGCACGGCGCGGCACCAGCTGGGGTGGGCGCGAACGGCGCACGAGCCGCGCGGAGCCGCGGAGCCGCACGCAAGACCGGCCGCGCCGCGATACCGCGAAACGCCCCGCGCGTGGACAGTCCAAACGTCCGGTGGCAGGCGAGGGAAAACCGGCACGCGGGAGTAAACCGACTCGCGCCGAAACTCTGGCCGCACGGTCGAAGACGAGCACGAAGGCCAAAGCCAAATCCCGGCCGAAACGCCCGGAGAACCCCGAGCCGGATTACACCCGCGAATCCGCCCCCGAACCCCCGCGGCGCGGTCGCGGCCGGCCGGCGGCCGAACAACCGGCGCGAGCGGCCGCACCGCGCGCCCGGGAGGCCCAGCCGCGGGGCCGGGAGGTGCGTCCGCACCGTCCGCCGCGCACCGGCGCCCCGATGCCGGAAGAACCGGCCCGAGCGCGCCCCCGGCGCGGTGGCGGCGAACCACCGCGCCAACCGCAGGTCACCCGGTTCCGCGATCGGGAGCCCATCCCGGAGCGCCGGCGCCCGGAACGGATGTGAACGGGCCGGGTGAACAGCCCGGCACCCACTATCGGCTGCTGAACCACAGCCGTCACCTCAGCGCTGCCCCATGGCAGGCGACACGGCGTACCGGCCTCGGCGAACCCGCAGCTGCCGCAGCGCCCGGCCCGTTGCTGTGCGGGTCCCAGCAGAGGCATCGCACCACGCGCACCCAACACCCATCTCGACACCGGTCGGGCCACCGATGCAGCTTCGGTCGCGGGCGCTTCGGGGCCCGATCACTTGCTGGATGCCACACTTCCGCGTTCCACGCGTAGCTGCTTACACACCGTTCAACCGCACACCGGAACACTGATCGATACCGGGCTGCGCCCCGGCGAGGCAGAACTCCGGATCCTCGTGGCCGCCGTCCGGCAGCCTCAGCGGAGTGCCCCGGATACGTGCTCCTCCGGGGCCTTCGTGCCGCAGCCACATATCGGCGTAATCGTTGCGGCTACCGGATCCGGCGTAATCGAAACCACCGATCCTGCCGCCCATCGGCAGGCAGGCGCCGATGGGGGCGAACCTGCCCGGCCCGATGACCGGACGGCGAGTGCGGTGGGTCAGCGCCGGGCGGCGCGCAACTCTCGCGGCAGCGCGAAGACGAGGGTCTCGTTGGCGGTGGTCACCGGCTGCACTTCACCGAAGCCGTGTTCGGCCAGCATGTCCAGCACCCCGCGCACGAGGATCTCCGGGACGGAGGCTCCGGAGGTGATTCCGACCGTCTGCACGCCTTCCAGCCAGGCCGGATCGACCTCGCGCGCGTAATCCACCAGATGTGACGCCTTCGCACCGGCGCCCAGCGCCACTTCCACCAGGCGTACCGAGTTCGACGAGTTCCGGGATCCGACAACGATCACCAGATCGCATTCCGGTGCCATCGCCTTCACCGCGACCTGCCGGTTCTGGGTGGCGTAGCAGATATCGTCACTGGGCGGATCCTGCAGCGCCGGGAACTTCTCGCGCAGGCGGGACACGGTTTCCATGGTCTCGTCCACGCTGAGCGTGGTCTGCGACAGCCAGATCACCTTGGATTCGTCGCGCACCCGCACCCCGGCGACAGCGTCGGGTCCGTCCACCAGTTGCACGTGGTCGGGTGCCTCGCCGGCGGTACCTTCCACTTCTTCGTGGCCTTCGTGGCCGATCAGCAGGATGTCGTAGTCGTCGCGGGCGAATCGTTTGGCTTCCTGATGGACCTTGGTCACCAGGGGGCAGGTCGCGTCGATGGTGCGCAGGTTGCGTTCGGCGGCGGTGGTGTGGACGGCCGGGGAGACGCCGTGGGCGGAGAACACGACGAGTTCGCCCTCGGGCACCTCGTCGGTGGTGTCGACGAAGATCACGCCCCGTTCGCGCAGGGTTTCCACCACATGGCGGTTGTGCACGATCTCCTTGCGGACGTAGATGGGCGCGCCGTGTTTCTCCAGGGCTTTCTCCACGGTCTCCACCGCGCGGTCCACGCCCGCGCAGTAGCCGCGCGGTTCGGCGAGCAGCACTCGTTTCCCCTCGGCGGCGACGGTGGCGGCGCCTGCCGAGCGAGTGATTCCGACATTCAACGGTATGGCCGAGGACATGCCGACAGGATACGTGCGCACCCGAGCCCCTGCTGCGTCCGTGCGCAGTGGCACACCTGCCCCGCTGCCGCCGCGCCCGCGGGTGGCGATCGCACGGCCCTGACCTGCGGTGGGAGATACGCCACGGCAGCCGGTACGGTGGCCGGGCGGGCCGCGGACCGATTCGTCCGGCGCCGGCGGCGTCCCGCGCCTGGCCGAGTGTGCACACCCTCTTTTGCGGAGCATGCGATATCGGGCAGGCTAGTACCATGTTTCGACCACCGTTCCTGGCCCGTGTCGCCGCCGGAGCCGCCGTCTATGTCCTGGAGGAGACGCGACGGCTGCCTTCCGCGGCGGTCAAGTTCCCCGTCACCGCGGTGAGCCAGCTGCTGCAAGCGGGTATGCACGCCCAGCAGTTCGTCACCAGTCTCGCGATCAAAGGCGATTCGGTGTTCGACCGGATCGTCAACCGTCCGGAGGAGCAGCCGGAATGGGCCACCTTCGACGAGGACGACGAGTTGCCGGTCCGCCGGCGCAGTGCGGCCGCGCCGGCGCGTGACAGCGGGTTCGACCGGTTCGATTCCGATCCGGCGGAGGTGGAACTGGCGCTGCAGGAGACTCTGGCCGGGCTGCGTGCGATGCAGAACGGGAGCGCGGTACCCGAGGCCACCACCTTCGAGACCGAAGAGTGGGAGAAGCGAGTCGCGACGGAGCCCGCCCCGGAAACCGGCACCTCTGTCCCGGAACCCGGGACTGCGCCTGCTCCGGAGGCGACGAGTGCCGCGGCGCCGGAAGCAGGCGATACCGCCCGAGCCGAGGCGAAGAACGACTCGGAGCCCGCGGATAACGCCGAGCCCGAACTTCCGGAGGTCGGCGCCCGCTACGACTACCCGAACATGACTCTCGCCCAGCTGCGCGGCCGCCTGCGCACCCTGACCGTCGCGGACCTGGTCGCGTTGCTGGACTACGAGCAGCGCACCCGGGACCGCGCGGCATTCGTCACCATGCTGACCAACCGGATCGCCACCGTGCGAGCCCAGTGACGGGAGCCGATTCGGTGTCCGCGGCCGGCCGGGCCGGTTCCGGCCGGTCCGGGCCGCCGCCCGCCCCCGCCAATTCCGCCGAACAGCCGTGGCCGGTGCGTTCGGTGTCGATGAAGGTCGCCCAGTGGATCGACCGGCTCGGCAGTATCTGGGTCGAGGGACAGCTGACCCAGATCAATCTGCGGCCCGGTACCCGCACCGCGTTTCTCGTCCTGCGCGACCCCGCCGCCGATATGTCGCTGTCGGTCACCTGCGATCCGGCGCTACTGCGCGACGCCCCCGTCCCGCTGCAGGAGGGCAGCCGGGTGGTGGTGTACGGCAAACTGTCGTTCTTCACCGGTCGCGGCACCCTGTCGCTGCGGGTCACCGAGATCCGCCCGGTGGGGGTCGGTGAACTGCTGGCCCGGATCGAACGGCTCAAGGCGCTGCTGGCCGCGGAAGGGTTGTTCGACGAGCGCATCAAACGACCTCTCCCGTTCCTGCCCGCGACGGTCGGTCTGATCACCGGCCGCGGTAGCGCGGCCGAACACGATGTGCTGACCGTGGCCCGCGGCCGCTGGCCCGCGGTGCGGTTCGAGGTACGCAATACCGCCGTCCAGGGGCCGGCCGCGGTATCGCAGATCCTCGACGCGCTCGCCGGCCTCGACCGTGATCCCGCGGTCGAGGTGATCGTGCTGGCGCGCGGCGGCGGCAGTGTCGAGGATCTGCTGCCCTTCTCCGACGAGACCCTGTGCCGCGCGATCGTCGCCGCGACCACGCCGATCGTCAGCGCGATCGGTCACGAACCCGATTCCCCGCTATCGGACCTCGTCGCCGATCTGCGTGCCGCCACCCCGACCGATGCCGCCAAACGCGTCGTCCCCGATGCCGCGGCCGAAACCGCGCTGGTCCGGGAGCTGCGTTCCCGTTCCGCCGCCGCCCTGCGCGGCTGGGTTCAGCGGGAGGCCGCCGCGCTGGCACAACTGCGTTCGCGCCCGGTTCTGGCCGATCCGCTGCGCGAACTCGGCCACCGCCACGACGAGGTCGAACGCCTGCGCGCCGCCGCCCGCCGCACGGTCACGGATCTGCTCCGCACCGAATCCACCACCGCCGGCCATCTGCGGCGCCAGCTGACCGCTGTCGGCCCGGCCGCGACCCTGGCCCGCGGCTACGCTGTCGTGCAGCGAGTGGCCGGCCCCGAACGCCATGTGGTGCGCAGTATCGAGGACGCGCCGGCGGGTAGTCAGCTACGCATCCGGGTCGGTGACGGCGCGATCTCCGCCGCGGGCCTGGGCACGATCCCGCTCGGCGAGGGTCGCGCCCCGACCCGGCGCGGCGCCGAGCCGCACGCGACCGATACCGCCGAACCGCACAACCCCGAGAGGACCTGACCGTGCCCGATACCAGCGCCACCGACGAGCTGGCCGAGATCGCCGGTTTCGGCTACGAACGCGCCCGTGACGAACTGGTCAATGTGGTGAAGATGCTGGAACAGGGCGGTATGGACCTCGACGATGCCCTGGCCCTGTGGGAACGGGGCGAGGCCCTGGCCAACCGCTGCGAGGAGCATCTGGCCGGCGCCCGCCGGCGGATCGAGCAGGCGCTCGCGGAGTCCGAACGGGAATAGCCGTTACCGGGACGGCAGCGGCTGCGCGGCCGTCACCGCCGCGGCCAGCGTCTCGAAGGCCGCGGTATCGCCGGCGCCCCGGATCAGTGCCCGGCTGTCCTCGAAATCGGCGACCCATGCAGGTTCGGCGTCCGGCTCGTCGTACACCACCCATTTCTGTCCGCCCGTTTCGTGGGTGCCGGTGGCGTATCGAGTGCCCACCACGTGATCCACCAGCACCTCTTCGGTGGCGTCGCTCTGGTTCAGTTCCATATAGGTACCTGCACCGGTGATGTAGCCGATCGTGCTCACCGTGCCGCCCCCGGCAGCCGGGATGGTGTCACGACTGCCCGAATTCGGTTTCCAGTTCTCCGGCAGCGCGGGTTCCCGCACCGGGAACCGGAGGTTCTGCGCATCGGAGCGCAGGGCCGCGGCGGCGTCGAAACTCGGGATCGTTCCCTGTGTCGGACCGTTCGCCGCGAAACTGCATTGGCTGGTGAGCCCGGCGAACACCACGGCGATCAGCACCAACGGGATCAGCGACCAGACGAGATCCCGGTAGTCGTTCATGATGCGTGGCTTCTTGTTCGGCACGCACCCAGTATCCACCGTGGTAGAGGCACCACCCCGCCCCGCCCCCGGTACTGCCGTACCAGCTGATCGTTTCCATGGAACGGGTCAATGCGACAATTACCCCGAAGTTCCGACGCCAAGGAGGCACCCGCTATGACGGCATCCGCGACCCCTTCGAGCCGCCGCGAGGCGCCAGACCGCAACCTCGCGCTCGAACTCGTCCGTGTCACCGAGGCCGGTGCGATGGCGGCGGGCCGCTGGGTGGGCCGCGGCGATAAGGAAGGCGGCGACGGGGCGGCCGTGGATGCGATGCGGCAGCTGGTCAGCTCGGTGTCGATGAGCGGTGTCGTGGTGATCGGTGAGGGCGAGAAGGACGAGGCGCCCATGCTCTACAACGGCGAGAACGTCGGCGACGGCACCGGCCCCGAGGTGGACTTCGCGGTCGACCCGATCGACGGCACCACCCTGATGTCGAAGGGTTCGCCGGGCGCCATCTCGGTACTCGCGGTGGCCGAACGCGGCGCCATGTTCGATCCGTCGGCCGTGTTCTATATGCACAAGATCGCTGTGGGCCCCGATGCGGCCGATGTGATCGATATCTCGGCGCCGATGGCCGCGAACATCCGCAAGGTCGCGAAGGCCAAGCGCGCGTCGGTGTCCGATATCACCGTCTGCATCCTGGATCGTCCCCGGCACGCCGATCTGATCCAGGAGGTCCGCGAGGCCGGCGCCCGGATCCGGCTGATCTCCGACGGAGATGTCGCGGGCGCGATCGCCGCGGCCCGCCCCGATTCCGGCACCGATATCCTCGTCGGCATCGGCGGCACACCCGAAGGCATCATCGCGGCCGCCGCCATGCGCTGTATGGGCGGCACGCTGCAGGGCAAACTCGCCCCCAAGGACGACGACGAACGCCAGAAGGCGATCGATGCCGGCCACGATCTGGATCGCGTCCTGGTCACCGAGGATCTGGTGTCCGGCGACAACGTCTTCTTCTGCGCCACCGGTGTCACCGACGGCGACCTGCTGCGCGGCGTCCGCTACTACGGTGGCGGTGCTTCCACCCAGTCGATCGTCATGCGGTCGAAATCGGGCACCGTCCGGATGGTCGACGCCTATCACCGGCTCACCAAGCTCCGCGAGTATTCCTCGGTCGATTTCCACGGCGACGAACACGCCAATCCGCCCCTGCCGTGACAGTGGGTGCCGGCGTGTGATTCGCGCGTCGGCACACCCCACCACAGCAAATATCGGGCATACGATCCTGCACCTGTCGATTACAGGTACGATCCCCGTGACCACAGAAGGTGGTGGCGCCACGGATCTCGCGCTGGGTAGCCGTCGCGTTGCCGCCTCAATGAGCCGGAGTGATGAGCCACGCGGCCGCGGCCGCGAATCACGCCGGCCTGTCGCGAGAGGATGGACATGCACCACTTCGCTCGACGTTCAGCAGGATTCACCATTGCGCTCGCGGCCGCGGGCCTGCTGGTTGCGGGCTGCGGCGACGACGACACCTCGGTGTCGGACACCGTCGGTTCGCTCACCTCGCAGGTGATGCCCGGCGAGAACACCGGTGAGGGCAACACCCCGCCCGGGTCGCCGGGCGCGGAGGGGTCGCCCACCGAAACCACCGGCGCCGAGGGCTCGCCCACCCCGGACCAGGATCCCAATGCCGATGCCGGCGAAACCACGGTGCAGACACCGGACGGCACCGAGGTCACGGTGTCCGGCAGCATCTATCAGAAGTACAACGAGGCGGGCGGCCCGGCCGGCACGCTCGGTATGCCCGAAGGCGAGGAGCAGGTCGCCGGTGACGGTGGCCGCTACCAGAACTTCGTCGGCGGCACCATCTTCTTCAGTGAGGACACCGGCGCCCACATCGTGTGGGGCGATATCCGGGAAGCGTGGGAAGCCAACGGTGGCGCCGAGGGCGAGCTCGGGTTCCCGACCTCGGACGAGCAGGACGCCCCGGAGGGCAAGATGAGCGAGTTCGAGGGCGGCACCATCACCTGGAACTCCTCCGACCGCTCCACCACCGTCACCCAGAATTGATTTCGGCGCAGGGGCGCTCGCCGCGGCGGGCGCCCCTTCTGCTGTCTGCGGAAAGCCGGCCGAAAACCGTTGCCGCGGCGCGCTCCGCACAGAATTCGCGATCACTTTTCGAGCGCTTCGGCAACCGTGCACGATCACCACCGGAACTGGACTTGTGACCGATAGTTCCCAACCCGACCCGGCGCTCACCCGATCTTCCCTCCGACCGGCTACCGTGTGTGCGTGCAGAATCTGTTGACCGACCGCGACCTGCTGGAATCCCTCGCGGTCGAGGTGGAACTGACCATACGGCGCCATACCGAAACCGCCGATGAATGGCAGCCGCACGACTACGTCCCGTGGGACGACGGACGCAACTTCGCCTTCCTCGGCGGCGAGAACTGGGACCCCGCCCAGTCCACACTGAGCGATACCGCACGCACGGCGCTGACCGTGAGTGTGCTCATCGCCGATAATCTGCCCTCCTACCACCGGGAGGTCGGCAAATATCTGCGAACCGGTGCGTGGTGGCGCTGGGTGGGCCGCTGGACCGCCGAGGAAGCCCGGCATTCCGTCCTGATCCGCAACTACCTGATGACCACCCGCGCCTGCGATCCGGTGGAACTGGAACGGTTGCGCATGGACCATATGACCACCGGTTTCCGCCGCGAACCGATGCATCTGCTCGATGTGCTGGCCGCCTGCGCGTTCGAGGAGAAGGCCTCCGCCATCCGGCACCGCAACACCGCGGCGCTCGGGGAGAACGAGCTGGTCACCGCCATCAGCGAGCGGATCGCGCAGGACGACGAAACCCAGTCGGAGGTTTTCGCCGATCTGCTGGCGGCCGGCTTCGAGCAGGCACCGGACCAGGCCATGCGCGCCGTCGCCGACCAGATCGCCGCGTTCCGGGTGCCGTCGCTCACCCTGCCCGGCGGCCGCAGCAGCGACGAGGTGCTGGCCGAGGCCGGAATCTATGATCCGGCGAAACAGGACGAGCTGGTCTTCGCCCCGCTGCTGCAGCGCTGGAACATCTTCGGCCGCACCGATCTCGGTGAAGCCGGCGAGGCGGCACGGGCCGAACTCGACCGCTTCCGCTCCTGACAGCTACCGGGGCCGGTCGTCCCCGGCCCCGGTACGCCCGGTGCGGTTCACGTTCCGGCAGGGCGTTCCGCCGCGGCAGGCCGTCGCCGCGCAGTCACCCGCGGTGCAATAGGCACAGGGGGTGCGGACCGGCACGGCCGGCACATCGCTGCACTGTGCCTGTTCCGCCGTCCACCGGCACCACCGTCGAAGTCCGGGCGGTGAGTCTCGGCTGCCGCCCGCAACTTCGCATCGACTTCGGCGAACGGCCGGTTCAGTCCTTGTCGATATTCGTCATGGACAGCACATCCAGGCGGCGGTCCAATTCTTCCTCACTGAGTTTTTCGCCGACCAATCCCCGATCGATCACCGTCTGCCGGATCGTCTTCTTCTCCCGCAGCGCCTGCTTTGCCACCGCGGCAGCCTCCTCGTATCCGATCGCCGAATTCAACGGCGTCACAATCGAAGGCGAGGATTCGGCCAACGTCCGCAGCCGGTCGGCATTCGCGGTGAGACCGTGGATACACCGATCGGCGAACAATCGGGACACCGCAGCCAGCAGGCGAATCGATTCCAGCACATTGCGCGCCATCACCGGAATGTAGACATTCAGTTCGAAATGCCCGCCCGCCCCGGCGAACGCCACCGCGGCATCGTTACCGACAACTTGCGCCGCCACCTGCGTAACTGCCTCGGGCAGAACGGGATTGATCTTGCCGGGCATGATGGAACTCCCCGGCTGCAGGTCCGGCAACTGCAGCTCTCCCAGCCCGGTCAGCGGTCCGGAACCCATCCAGCGGATATCGTTGGCGATCTTCGTCAGGCTCACCGCGACGGTGCGTAGCGCCCCGGAAACCTCCACCAGGCCGTCGCGCGCGGCCTGTGCCTCGAAATGATCCTCGGCTTCGCTCAACGCGTCGATCCCGGTGGTGCGCACCAGCTCCGCCACCACCTTCGTGCCGAAACCGGCGGGCGCGTTCAATCCGGTGCCGACCGCCGTACCGCCGATCGGCAACTCCCCCAGCCGCGGCAGCGTCGCCAACAGGCGTTCCATCCCCGCCGCGACCTGCCGCGTGTATCCTCCGAACTCCTGCCCCAGCGTCACCGGCACAGCGTCCATCAAATGTGTACGACCCGATTTCACCACCGTGCGCCACTCATCGGATTTGTCCATCAGCGCGAGGCGCAGATGCTCCAGCGCCGGCAGCAGATCCTTGATCACGGCCTCGGTGGCCGCCAGGTGGGTGGCGGTCGGGAAGGTGTCGTTCGACGACTGCGACATGTTCACGTGATCGTTCGGATGCACCGTGACCCCGTTGCCCGCCGCGATCGACGCGATCACCTCGTTGGCGTTCATATTCGAACTGGTCCCCGACCCGGTCTGGAACACATCGATCGGGAACTGATCGTCGTGCCGCCCTTCGGCGATCTCCGCCGCGGCCGCGATCACAGCGTCGGCCTTCTCCGCGTCGAGCAGCCCGAGATCCCGATTGACGACAGCGCAGGCCCCCTTCAGCAGGCCGAGCGCCCGGATCTGCGCCCGCTCCAGCCCACGCCCGCTGATCGGGAAATTCTCCACCGCCCGCTGCGTCTGCGCCCGCCACAGCGCATCCACCGGAACCCGGACCTCACCCATGGTGTCGTGCTCGATGCGATACTGCGTCTCCTCGCTCATAACCCGACCCTATGCGCGCACCGAACGAAGTCGGGTTGCCACGCGTGAGGTCTCGATCACCGGCGTCTATGCCGACAGTGCGCCACGATAGGCCGGGATAGATGATGAGGATCTCGGCGGCCTGGACGGAATCCTTGGCCGGCGGACCACAGCGGCTGCCGGATCGAGCGCACAATCGGATCGATCACACTGCCACCGGCGAATCGTGCCGCCTACTGGATCCGACTGCAACTACTGGAGTTGTTTTTGCGACGTGGATACGGGGATACCCGACAGTGCGGCTGCCGATGCGGCGATCTCCTCCATCGACCTGTCGTACATGCCGTCCATGAAGACCAGCGGCGAGAGGTAGGTCTTCTTGTTCACCTTCCCGAGCAGGACCTGCCAGCGCGGGAGTTGCCGCAGGTAGATCTGGTCGTCGTGGAGCATGAAGGCCAGCACCTGCCTGCGGTCGCGGGCTGTCGCCCGGAGGGGGACGATCCGGATCTCGCACATCGCTTCCCAGCCGATTCGCACGCCGTCCTTCGGCGAGTGCAGACCGTCGGCGTCGAGGATGGTGGGGTGCCCCGGAATCGACCAGGAGAGCAAATGGCCGAAGTACGCGATTATCGGAACGGCCGGAACCACGGCCGCCACAGCAATCGCAGGCGCCGAATACACCAGTCCGACAATGAGCGGTACGGCGACGAGCCCGAGAAAGGGCGGCGTCAGTCGCAGAACGCCACGAGTCGGCACCCTGATCTCCAACCGCCCCGGCGTAGCAGGCACGACGGGCACCCGAGGCGCCCCGTTGCTGACATTCAACAGGCGGATCAGCGCGACCTTGCGGCGAGCCTCGACAACCCAGCAGACGAGCCAGAAGGCGATCACTACGAACCCGGCAGCCGGCATCGGCAGGATGTCCAGCACCACGAACAGCCCCAGCAGCAGTCCCACTCCCAAGCCGATGAGGACATAGACCAGAAAGCTCCGGACCTGCGAGCGGCCGAGCTTCTGCTCCGCATACGCCCGCCCGATCCGGTCGGTTTCGGGATCGCCGGCAGGCTCTCCCCGCAGTAATGCCTTCCGGACGGAAGGGTCCAGATCGCGCCAGGTATTCATATTTTCCCTCGTTCAGGCGGCCTAAAATCTCGGCCGATCCGTACAAGGTACGCACTCCCCCCAGATCTGAAAAGCCCCTTTGTCTCACTCACCCACAGGTCGGCGGACACGCCGGTCAGGCGAGCAGTTCCTCCGCCTCGACAACTTCCAAAGCCCTCCGCAGCCACTTCTGCAGCTGGTCGAGGTCATCGCAGGAGGTGATGGTTTCCCGGACCTGCTCGGACACAGCTATTCCACGGGCATCGAGGACGGTCAGGATCGAGTTCGCCTCACCCTTCGCCTCCCCCTCGGCGATGTACTTGCGGGCGAAGTCGCTGGTGAAGTTGTAATCACGCAGACCGGTGGACATAAAAGCCTCCCAAGCAGGACGAACAGCACGCGGCAGCATCGTCAGGATGAAGTCATGGTATCGCAGGGCCGGGTCCGCCCCCAGAGCTCGGAAACTCACGGCCAGGGCCATCCAGATCCGGGTGTGATCGGGGTGGTGCGGGTGCGCGACGGCAGACAATACGGCCAGCTCCGGCAGTTCCGTCGCCACCTGCGGGTCGGTGACCACAGGTACCGTCGACGGGTCCAGGACCAGGGGCGTCACAGTGGTGGGCGGATTACCGAAGCCGATTTCGAGTGGTTTGGCAGCCCACTTCGCGGTCCGCCGGTCCGGGCAGACGACCAGAAGCAGGACAGGACATTTCATCCGTGCCCGCAGGGATGTCGTGTACACCGGCCACGCCCATGGTTTATCCGGATCCGGCCGTAGCTGCACTTCGACCACGACTGCCAGCACCGCGTCACCGCCCCGCCGAAACGCCAGTACCGCATCGGCGTAGTACTCGGTGGGTGCAACGACAGCGGCGCGCTCGGAGCGGGGTTCCACCGTCTCATAGTCGGGTAGCTCGTAGCCGAGCGCGGACAACAGCGAAGCGACCAATTGTGGCCGCGCCGTGAACATATCGATCACCACTTCATGCGGGGTCGAAGGCATAGCACAGACCGTAGCGAGCGTCACCGACAGCTCCTGAACGACAGGGGTTTCCGGTACATGCGCCGGCAGTGCCACATAGGCGCGCGTGATGGGCGACGGTGCGTCAGCGCCGCCCATACGGAGGTGGCCACTGTGGATAGTGTTGCGACGGAATAGGGCCGTTCGCCGGCGGACGATGCGGAGGGGGCACCGGATCGGGCTGCCTGGCCGCCGGTCCGTAGCTCGGCGGGCCGCCGGCCTGGTGATCGGACGGCCAGTTGTCACCCGCGGCCGGGGCGCGCCACCGCGACGGATCCGGGACAGCTGGGGCCGGCTGCATCGTTTCGACGGCCGGGAGCGCGGCAGCAGCCCGCCTGTAGGCTTCGATGATGTTCGCCGCCAAGGCGTCGGGTCCCGTGGCGAAAGCGTACACATCGATGGTCAGACTGTGCAGGTGCCCGGAGGGATCCAACCCGATTCCGATACCCCGGACATCGGCTGTGGCGATGGCCGTCGAGCCCCCCCCCCGGCGGGGCGGGGGTTTGGAACGGGGAGAACGAAAGACGGGGCCGCCACGCGCGCCACGGTGATCACCGGTGCTATGG
>NZ_JARWNW010000317.1 GCF_029868325.1 Nocardia carnea | reverse complement strand
GTCTCGGCGTGAACTCGGGGAGCAGCGGTTTCACGATGTCCCACAACGCATCCGGGACCAGCCGTTGAGCAAGCCTGTCGACCACGGGTCACATCATGCCGCACAACGAATTACACCCACGTAAGACGTCCTCTTAGTGACATTAGAATACGTGAGGTGACTGGCGAGATTCGTTCGCCACAGAGATCGGTTTGAAACTGCGACCACTTGACGCAGGTTCAAATCCTCCGGACGTAGCTCGCTACGCCCCGAAACTGCTGGGAAAGCGCAGTTCCAGGTCGGGTCCGTCACCGGGTACGTTCCCATCTGATCTGGTTGTTGCCCGTCGAGTGTGTGATATATCGGTGCCACGGCCATGGTCCGGACTGCGCCAGTTCGACCCATGGGGCTCGACTTCGGATAGAAGCTTTCTCTGCATGTTTCGTGGGCGCCGATGACTACGGCTCTGTGTGACTCGGTTTGTGGTGATGTAAGGCTTGACATGAGCATCTGACTATGTCGAATGATTCGTAATCATCGACGGATCCATTCGGTCGTCAAGGGGTGATCGTGTCGTTACGGAGATGCGAGATCGCGCAGGTACCAGCACACCTCGCCGATCGCCTGCTCGGCCTGCGTGAACACGCCGACCTCGGTGAAGAAGCCATGGAAGACCCCGGTGTACCTGGTCGACGACACCGCGACGCCCTCGTCCCGCAACCGCTGCGCATACGCCTCGGCATCGTCGCGGATCGGATCGACCTCGGCGGTGATGACCAGCGCCGGCGGTAGACCCCGCAACGACTCCGCGCGCATCGGTGCCGCGAATGGGTCACCACCGGGGTGGGCGGCGCCGACGTACTGCTCCCAGCACCAGCGGCCCTCCGCGGCGCCGAGTAATGGCGCGTCGGCGAACTCCGACCACGACGGTCTGGAGAACGTGTCGTCGACAGCGGGGTAGGCGAGGACTTGTGCGACGGGCTGGTCGGAGCCCTCGTCGCGGCGGTACAGGCACAGGGCGGCAGCGAGATTGCCCCCGGCGGAGTCGCCGCCGATGGCCATCCGATTCGGGTCGATGCCCAGGACGGTGGCCGATCGGCGCAGCCAGGCGTAGGCGTCGACGCAGTCTTCCAGCGCTGCCGGGTACGGGTTCTCGGGTGCCAAACGGTACTCGAGGGATATGACCGTCCAGCCGGATCCGTGTGCGATCGCCCGGCACAGCTCCTCGGCGCCGTCGAGGGTGCCGAGGACGAATCCGCCGCCGTGCAAGTAGACCAGGGTGGGTGCGGCAGCGCCCGTCGTCCGGTTCGCACGGTAGAGCCGTGTCGCGATGGTCCCGGCTCGCGTCGGGACGGTCAGTTGTTCGACATGGTCGAGCGGGTGGATCGGATCGGCCGACGGCGACGAGTTCACCAGCGCGCGAGCCCGCTCGGGTCCCAGCTCATGGAGGGGTTTCGCCAAGATCTGGCCGATTGTGGTCGCCATGGCTGCGGCCTGGTCATCGAGCAGTTTCCAGCACGCGGGAATGTCTTTGTTCATGAGAAACCTCGCCGGTCGTTGACAAGAAGTGATCTGTGCCTCACCATCATAGTCAACTGACCCAGACGTTTGACTAGAAATTCACGTTTCATTGGGGATCCGCTGTCGACGGTGTTCCGTGCACACGATCTCGTCGCATCGAAAGGACAACAACATGACCGAAACGACGATCGGTCCCGCGACGCGCGGGGCCGACGCGGTCGGCGGGGTCGACATCCGGATCGAGGACGACGCCAGTCCGATCGTCCGGCTGATCGCCCGGACCATTGCCGACTCCCTCCGTGCCGACAGCTCGCTGCTGCCGGACGGGTTGACCGGCGCGATCGCGATCCGTTCCCACGACACCCCGCAGGCGGCCACGATCACCCTCGCCGACGGTGCGATCGCGGTATCGGGCGGTGTGTTCGTCGAGCCCGATCTCGACGCGACAGTCGACCTGAACCAGTTCTTCGCCCCGGTCGGTGAACCCGCCGGCTCGGCGGAGTTCGCGGCGGTGGCGCTCACCCTGCTGTCGCCACCGCTGCCGGACTGGAAGACCGCCGCCCTGAGCTTCTGGGACAAGGCCCGCTCGGTCCCGGGCATCCCCGACATGCTGATTGCCGTCATCGAGGGTCCCGACGGTGTGGATCAGGTCGTCGCGGGCGAGGGGGAGAGCCATTATGTCATCGCGGGGCCGCCGGATCTGCTGGCCGCCGTCTTCACCGGCGCGGTCGATCTGCTCGCCGCCCTGTCCACCGGTCTCATCGGCGTGCGCGGCACGCTCTCGCAGCTGTCGGTGCTGGTCGCCGCATCTTGGAAGGTTCGTTACGATGTCTGAAGTCGCCACTGCTGCACCGGCTCTAGAGCCCGGCGTGCACACCGTCCGGATCGAGTCGACCAACCACGACGGCTCGTTCCACGGCAAGAACATCGCGCCGGCGAAGTTCTCCGCGAGCGCGGAATCGGGCTTCGCGATGGCCGACCTGCTGTTCGGCCTCGACCTCGGCAACGCGCCGACGCTCGGCTTCGCCTACCCTGACTGGCGTGGTCATCTCGCCGACCTGCAGTTCCGGCCCGACATGTCCACGCTGGTGCAGTGGGCCCCCGGTGTGCAGTCGGTGATCGGCGACTACTGGCAGACCAACGGTTCCCCGATCGGAACCTGTCCGCGCAATCTCGCGCGCGCGATGGTCGACCGGCTCGCGAGCCGTGGTTTCACCGCCACTGTCGCGGTCGAGATCGAAGCCACCCTGTTCCAGGAGTCGGTGCACGAGGCGAGGGCGAAGGGGTACCGCGATCTGACCCCGCTCGGCGGCGCCGCGGGTACCGCCTACAACCTGGCGAAGTCGAAGGACTGGGTCGACTACATGTCGGTGGTGACGCGGCGCCTGGAGCAGATCGGCATCGAGTGGGAGGCGTGGAGCGACGAGGACGCGGCCGGCCAGGTCGAGCTCAACCTCGTGCCCGCCGACCCGATCTCGGTGTGCGACAACTGGGCCCGCGCCCGGCAGGTGATGCGCGAGGTGGCCTTCGAACTCGGCCACACTGTCACCTTCATGGCGAAACCGACCGCGGGTTACGGGCAGGCCTCGCACGTCAACCTGTCGCTGCAGCGCGACGATGTCAACGCGTTCTACGCCGCCGGCGGGCCGTCGGACACCATGCGGCACGCGGTCGCCGGCCTGCTCGCGACGATGCGCGGAGCGACGTCGGTGATGCTTCCGCAGATCACCTCCTACCGCCGCCTGGTCGATCTGAGCGGGCCGCCGACCACGGTGACGTGGGGTATCGCCAACAAGACGACCGCGGTGCGCGCGGTCTGCGGTCACCCGAAGTACTCCCGCCTGGAGTACCGCGTTCCCGGTGCCGACGCCAACCTGTATCTTGCGGTCGCGACGATTCTGGCGGGCGTGACCGCGGGGGTCGACGGCACGCTCGAACCGGCCGACCCGGTCAGCGATATGGCCTGGTGTGCGCCCGACCTCGAACGGCTGCCCGACACCATCACCAAGGCCGCCGACGCGCTCGAGTCCGACCTGATCCTGCGCGAGCAACTCGGCGACGAGTTCGTCGACTACTGGGTGGGCACACGCCGGTGGGAATGGATGCAGTTCCACACCACCGGTGGCGATCCGTTCGCCGAGCTGTCGGAGTGGGAGTCCAGCCGCTACTTCGAGTTCCCGTGACAAAGGCGGCTGGGAACCGGGCGAAGCCGCTGATCGGCCTGACCGGACGACGGTTCAGGATGGATCTGGTCAGGGGCTCGCACCCGGGCTACGGTCATCGCCTCACCGACAGCTTCCTCTCCGATTTCGCCCAGCGGATCACCAGCGCCGGCGGGGTGCCGGTGATGCTTCCCTACGACGCCGACCCGGCCGCGCTGGGGGACTGGCTGTCCGGTGTGCTGATCACCGGTGGACAGGACGTGCATCCGAGCTGCTGGGGTGGCGATGAGTCGGTGCTGACCGGGATCGATCCTCTAGGCGACCCTTCGGTCCACGACCTGAGTCGCGACGAGTTCGAGATCGCGTTGACCCGGGTGGCGCTGGACCGCCGGATCCCACTGCTCGGTGTGTGCCGTGGCATGCAGGTGCTCAACGTGACCCTCGGGGGCACGTTGATCGCCGACCTGCCGGTCGGGTCGATCGAGCACTTGATGACAGCCGGCCCGCTGTCGGACGGCGACCCCGGTCATATCGTCACCTTCGATCCGGGAACTGTGGCCCAGAAGGTGTTCGGTGACCGATTGGTGACCAATTCGTGGCACCATCAGGCGATCGATATGTGCGGTGCCGGGCTGGTCGTCACCGGTCGCACGGACGACGGTGTCGCCGAGTCCGTGGAGCTGCCCGGCGCTTCGGTGCTGGGGGTGCAATGGCATCCCGAGTGGATGATCGCCGACGACGGCGCCCTGCGCTGGCTCGTCGACGCGGCCGCCGAGCGGCGCTGAGCCGAGACAGTGAAAACGACCGTGGCCGCTACTTTTCCGGTGGCGGCCACAATCGTCGCTGTGCGGATGCGATCACTTCACGCGCACCCACGACACCAGCGACCGCATGTCCGGCTCGGGCGCGAGGTCGGCCTGCCGGGCCGGGGGTGCGCTCGTTTGGAGGTTGACCGCCATCCACGCGTCGAGCACACCCACGGTGAGCTCCATCTGAGTCTGTGCCGCGGCGGAGTCGGTGAACACCAGCCAGTTGAGCGCGAAGCCGTCCGAGAGCGCGGATACCACGTAGATCAGCTGGTCGATCGCCTCCGTGTCGACGGGGCGCCCCGCGGCCGTCGTCGTGCCTTCGAAGATCGTGCGCATGGTCGCGTACGCCTCGGTGTAGACGACCTCGGCCTGTTCGCCCTCGCGCTGCCCCCAGCTGATCAGCTCGAGGATGGTCGCGCCGAAGTCCGGATTCTCCAGATACCACTGGAGTACGCCGCGGAGCAGCCCGCGGGCGGTGTTCTGGGTGTCGCTGTGGACATCGCTGCGGTGCAGCACATCCCGATACTCGCCGGCGAGGTATTCGAACACCGCCGCGAACAGCACCTCTTTGGTGGCGAAGCAGTAGTGCAGCGTCGCCAGGGGAGCGTTCGCCTCCTCGGCGATGCGGCGGGTGGTCGCCCCGTCCACGCCGTGGGCGGCGATCACGCGCACGGCCGCGGCCACCAGTTCGGCGCGACGTTCGGCGGCGGGGATGCGAGCCATGCGGATACTCCTTCGAATCACCTGAACAATTGATCAAGTCAATCTCGACATTACCAGCCCCCACCTGCCTCGGATGGTTGGTGCCGGGTGGCGCGTTGAGGAAACTTAGTCATATGCCTTGATCAAATGACCCAGTTACCGCTACCGTTATGGCAGGCCTCACATTTCCATCCCGGTGATCGCACTTCCCTCCGCTGCGTGCGTGCCGCCTCGGCCGACGTCGACGACTGCAGGTCGATCGATGACCTACACCCTGCTACCCGCGAAGAGGACGACATGACTCGAGTCGAATCGGTCCACCCCGAGCGCTCGATCGCGCTCGATCGTCTGGTACTCGACCCGCCGATCGACACCCTGATCGGCTTGCTGGCCGACCGGGCCGTCCACTGTCCGCACCGTGAGTTCCTCCGGTTCGCCGAGGGATCGTGGACCTTCGCCGAGATCGACGCTTGGACCTCGCGCCTGGCCCACCGGCTGGTCACCGAGGACGGCGTACGCCCCGGCGACCGAGTCGCGATCATGCTGCCCAACGTGGTCCGGTGGCCGGTTGCCTGGCTGGCGATCCTGAAGGCGGGGGGCGTGACGGTCCCGGTGAACTCGTCCTACCAGCGCGCGGACCTGGAATTCGTGCTGCGCGATTCCGGGGCTCGAGTGCTGATCACCGATGCAGAGCACACCCCGGTGGTCGACGAGGTGCGTGCCGCCAACAGCGAGGCGGCCGACGTCCGGATCCTCGATGTGGCGGCACCCGGCGTGCTCGCGGACTACCCGGCGGACCGGCCGGCGGTCACCGTCACCGGCGACACCCTCGCGAACCTGCAATACACCTCGGGAACAACCGGTTTCCCCAAGGCGTGCATGCTGACCCATGACTACTGGACCCGGCTCGGCTGGGTGTGCGCGAACGCGGCCGGTCTCGGCGCCGAGGACGTGGCGCTCACCTCGCAGCCGTTCTCCTACATGGACCCACAGTGGAACACCGCGCTGTGCCTCACTGTCGGGGCGCCCCTGGTGGTGCTGCCCCGGTTCTCCGCGTCCGGATTCATGGCCGATGTCCGCAAGCACCGGGCGAGTTTCGTCTATGTGCTCGGTTCCATGCCGACGCTGCTGTTCAAACAGCCGCCCACCCCACAGGACCGCGACAACAACCTGCGCATCGTGCTGTGCTCGGCGATCCCCGCCGCGCTGCACGCGGAACTCGAACAGCGATGGGGCGCACCGTGGCGGGAGATCTTCGGGATGACCGAGACCGGCGTCGACCTGGTGAGCCTGCCCGAAGCCACCGAGGACATCGGCAGCGGACGGCTGGGCCGGCCGGTGCCGACCAAGCGGGTCCGGGTGGTCGACCCGCAGGGCCGCGACGTGGGCGAAAGTGAGTCCGGCGAACTCGTCACCTCCGGTAAGCCCATGATGCTCGGCTACTGGAACCGGCCCGAGGACACCGCGCGGGTCCTGCGCGACGGCTGGCTGCACACCGGCGACGTCGCAGTCCGCGAGGCGGGGAGCTACCGCCTGGTGGGGCGGCTCAAGGACATGGTCCGCCGGGGCGGGGAGAACATCGCCGGCGCGGAGGTCGAACGTGTGCTGGAACGCGACGACCGCGTCGTCGCGGCGGCCGTCGTCGGCGTGCCGGACGAGTTGTTCGGCGAGGAGGTCAAGGCCTTCGTGCAACTGGCTCCCGGCGTGGCGGAAAGCCGTGACACCGCGCAGCGAATCGTGGATGACACCCGAAAGCAGTTGGCGCGTTTCAAACTTCCGCGCTACGTGGAATTCGTCGCCGACTTCCCGCGCACCCCCTCCGAACGCGTGTCGAAACCCGCGCTGAAGGCGCGCGCCGCCGAGCAGCCCGGCACGACCTACGACCTGCGACCGCCGCGCGACTGAGGAGCCGGACATGACCGACAACTATCTGGACATACACATCGCCGACGACGTCGCGGTGCTCACCCTGAACCGCCCGGCGAAGCTGAACGTGCTGGATGTGGCCACCCGGGTGCTGCTCGCACAGGCCATCCGCCGTTTCGGGACCGGTGGTCCGGTGCGCGGGATCGTGCTCACCGGCGCCGGCCGAGCCTTCTCCGCAGGTGAGGACCTCCAGGCTGTGCCATCCACCTATGCGGAGATCCGCGAGGCGTTCGCCACCTTCCACGACATCACGCGCGCGATCCTCGAGACGAAGATCCCTGTCATCGCGGCCGTGAACGGGATCGCCGTCGGCGGTGCCGCGGAGATCACGCTGTGCTGTGACGGACGGATCGGCAGCCCGGCCGCCGAGTACTTCCAACCGGAGAACCACCGCGGAATCATCGTCTCCAATGCGTCCAGCTTTCTGATGGGCCGGCTGGTCCGCAACCACGCGATGCGCATCGCCCTCGGGTCCCAGCGGATCGGCGCCGAGGAAGCGCTGCGGATCGGGCTGCTCGACGAGATCGTTGCCCCGGAGACTCTGGTCGGCCGTGCGGTCGAGGTGGTCCGGCAGTGGAACTCCGATCCACGGATCACCGCATTGCACCTCGGCTTGCTGCGTCCGCAGCCCGCCGACATCGAGGCCGCGTTCGCCCGCGAGGACGACGCCGCCCGCCAGGCATGGGAGTCCGGCGCCTTCAGCGAAGGCATCGAAGGTTTCTGGACATCGAAGAACGCGGCGTCCCCGGCGTCCGCGCAGAACAATCGAGATCGGAGTCGATCATGATCACCACCGAAGCAGCTGTTCTTACGGCGGTGGAGCAACCGCTGGAGTTCACCGAGATCCTGGTCGACGACCCGGAACCCCACGAGGTCCGGCTGGCGGTCTCGAATGTCGGACTGTGCCACAGCGACCTGCACTACATGACCGGAACCGTAGGCGCCGACCTGCCCGTGGTGGTCGGGCACGAGGTAGCGGGTGTGGTCGAGGCGGTCGGCTCCGCGGTGTCCACGTTACGTCCGGGTGACCGCGTCGTCGGCGCCCTCACCCCCTCGTGCGGGCTGTGCCGCAACTGCCAGGCCGGGCATTCGACCCAGTGTCAGCGCATCACCGAGATCCGGCAGCGACCGCGGCCCGCGTTCCAGCTGCCCAGCGGTCAGGTCATCCACCGGCTCGGTGATGTCGGCGCGTTCTCCCGGCACACGCTGATGCGGGAGAACGCGCTGGTGAAGGTGGACGACGAGGTGAGCCTGCACGTGGGCTGCCTGCTCTCCTGCTGCATCATCACCGGTGTCGGCGCCGTGTTCCGGGGCGCCGAAGTCCGTCCCGGCTCCACCGTCGCCGTCATCGGTTGCGGCGGTGTCGGTTCGGCCATCATCCAGGGTGCGCGCCTGGCCGGCGCCTCGGCGATCGTCGCCGTCGACCTCGACGACGCCCGCCTCGCCGCTGCGAAGACCTACGGCGCCACCCACATCATGAACGGTGCGGCGGATGTCGCCGCCGAGATCCAGAACCTGCTCGGCGACGGCGTGGACTACTCGTTCGAGGCCGTCGGCAGCGCGCGGACCGCGGCTACCGCGCTCGAGGTGCTGCGCCCCACCGGCACCGCGTGCCTGGTCGGTATCGCACCCGACGGCACCGACCTGACGCTGCCGGCCTGGAACTTCTTCTTCTCCGAGAAGCGTCTCATCGGCTCCTATATGGGTTCGGGCCAGGCGCAGGAGGACATCGCCCAATTCGCCCGCCTGTACCAGCAGGGGCGGCTGCTGCTCGACGAGATGGTCAGCGACGTCATCGGGTTCCACGACATCGACAAGGGCTTCGAGGCGATGAAGTCCGGCGCAGTCACCCGCATCGTCGCCGACCTCACCGTGTGAGCCCGTCCATTCGCGCACCGAAGGAGCCCCGATGACGAAACCGCAACTGCCCCAACCGATCAACTACATCGCCGACGACTGGTCCGAGTGCGCGACGATTCCCGGAGCATGGAACCTCGACCCCAACACCGGCCGGCCTGTGCACCGTACCGTCACCACCACGCCGACGGATGTGGAACGCGCGCTGCGCCACGCCGAGCAGTCCTACGGTTTCGAACGCTGGGATGACGCGGCGAGCGAGGAACGCGCCGAGGTCATCGAGCGCGCGGCCGGCATCGTCGAGTCCCGGATCGAGGACATCGCCTACACCGATGCCCTCACTAGCGGCGTACCGATCGCCAAGGCTCGGCTGGTCGCGCAGTTCCTGCCGCATCGGATCCGTGCCACGGCCGCGGATCTTCGTACCATCCCGCGTCGCACCGCGCTCGACGCCGGGGGGCGTGACGTGCGGCTGTACAAGGTCCCGTGGGGTCCGGCCGCCATCCTCACCCCGTGGAACGGCCCGAGTTTCATTCCCGCCGCGAAGATGGTGAGCGCGCTGGCGGCCGGCTGTCCGGTGATCCTCAAGCCGTCCGAGCATGCGCCGAGCAGCGCCCAGATCATCGTCGAGAGCTTCGTCGCGGCCGGCCTGCCCGACGGGGCCCTGCAGCTGCTGCACGGAGCAGGTGAGGTGGGCGCGGCCCTCACCGGCGATCACCGGGTGAAGGTCGTCTCCTTCACCGGCGGACCGAGTGCGGGCCGGGCGATCGCCCGTGCGGCCGCGGAGGACTTCAAGGTGCTCCAGCTCGAACTCGGCGGCAACAACCCGGCCCTGGTCCTGGACGACGCCGATATCGACGTAGCTGCCGACGGCATCCTCGACGGTATGACCAAGCTCAACGGTCAATGGTGCGAAGGCCCCGGAAAGGTACTGGCACACGAGAGCCTGGTCGAGCCACTACTCGAGGCGCTGCTCGACCGCATCGCCCACATCGAGGTAGGGAACTCGCTCGACGAGCGCACCGAACTCGGTCCCATCTCGAACGCCCCGCACTTCGCCACGCTGCAGAGCCGCATCGAAGAGCTGCGGGCCAACGGCGCGACCATCCACCAGCCCGCGAAACTGCCGGGCCTCGACGGCTTCTTCCTGTCGCCCACCGTGGCCACGGGCGTGGGTGCGTCGCTGGCGACCGCCGAACTGTTCGGCCCGCTGATCAGCCTGCACGCCGTGGAGTCCGACGAGGACGCCGTGCGCGTAGCCAACGCCAACCCGTCGGGACTGGACGCCTACGTATTCGGCGGCGACCTCGACCGCGCGATCGAAGTCGGCTCGCGGCTCCTGTCGGGAGAGGTGCGTGTCAACGGTGCCAAGGTCGCCGACCTGGCCGACGGATCGGCCCAAAGTTTCTGGGGCACTTCCGGAATCGGCGGCCACGCCCCCGGTGAGTCGGTCCGGGTTTTCTGCGGCGACCGCGTGGTCGGCGTCGATTCTCCCGACCTTCCCCTGTAATCGAACCCCTCAACGAAAGCACTGTTGCCATGAACTCCACCTCCACCACCGATCACGGGGTTGTCGACGTCATCGGTGTCGGCGCCGGCTTCACCGGCATGTACCTCTCGCACCGGCTGACGACCGCGGGCTGGACCTTCGCGGGATTCGAAGCGGGGCCGAGCGTCGGCGGCACCTGGTACTGGAACACCTATCCGGGCGCGCGCTGTGACGTCGAGAGCATCTACTACTCGTATTCCTTCGACGAGCAACTCCAGCAGGAGTGGACGTGGAGTGAGCGGTTCGCCCCACAGGCCGAGATCCTCGGCTACCTCGAGCACGTCGCGGACCGCTTCGACCTGCGCAAGCACTTCACCTTCAACACCCGCGTGGTGGCCTGCACCTGGAACGCCGCCGACCGGCTCTGGGAGGTGCAACTCGACAACGGCGAGGTCCGGCGCAGCCGCTACCTGATCTCGGGTGCAGGTGGGCTGTCCACACCGAAGGACTTCGACGTGCCGGGGCTGTCGAACTTCACCGGCCCGACGGTGTCGACCAGCCGGTGGAACATCTCCCTCGACGACCTGGCGGGCAAGCGCGTCGCCGTGATCGGCACCGGATCGTCCGGTGTGCAGGCCATCCCGCTGATCGCCGAGGTCGCCGAGCATCTCACGGTCTTCCAGCGCACCCCGAACTACGTGATGCCCGCCCGCAACGGCGTGCTCTCCGCGGAACAGGTCGCCGCCGTCAAGGACGACTACCCGGCCATCCGCGAGGAGTGCAGGCACTCGCCCGGTGGCATCCCCGATCGCCCCGTCACCGACCGGGCTTTCGACGTCTCGGACGAGGAGCGCAAGTGTCGCTACGAGGCGGCCTACGAACGCAGCGGGTTCCAGGGCGTCGGCGCCGAGTTCGCCGATCTGTTGTTCGATGCGGAGGCGAACCGGACCGCGTCGGAGTTCATCCACGACAAGATCCGCGAGATCGTGAAAGACCGGGCCACCGCGGAACGGCTGGTACCCAGGTACCACCCGCTCGGCGCCAAGCGCAGCGTCTTCGGCACCGACTACTACGAGACCTACAACCGGCCGAACGTCGCACTGGTGTCACTGCGCGAAGAGCCGATCGAGACGATGACCGAGAACGCGATCGTCACCTCGAACGGCACCTACGAGGTGGACGCCATCGTGCTCGCCATCGGGTTCGACGCCTTCACCGGCCCGCTCTTCGGGCTCGGCCTCACCGGTGCGTCCGGCACGAAGCTGCAGGACGCGTGGAGTGACGGTATCCGCTCCTACCTCGGGTTGATGGCCGCCGGCTTCCCCAACTTCTTCATGGTCGGCGGACCGCTGAGCCCTGCACTCGCCAGCAATGTGGTAGTGACGATCGAGCAGGCCGTCGACTGGATCGCCGACCTCATCGAACACGCCCGCGACACCGGCGCCACTCTGATCGAGGCCACTCCCGAAGCTCAGCAGGAGTGGGTGGACATCACCGAGTGGACCGTATCCCAGACGCTGTACGCGACCACCGACTCCTGGTACCGGGGTTCCAACGTCAACGGCAAGCCCAACACCTTCATGGGCTACCTGGGTGGTGTCGGCAAGTACCGCCGCATGTGCACCGAGATCGCCAAACGGGGCTACCCCGGCGTCGCGATCGACGGTAACGCGCACTCGCGCACACTCGGCCCGATCCACGAGGAGATCGCATGAACAGCGCAGTCCACCGGCGGTATGTCGCCTTCTCCGACGCGCACTACGCCGGTAACCTCGTCGACGGTGCCTACGCCTTGAAGCTCTTCGGCGATGTCGGCACCAACCTCTCGATCGAGCTGGACGGCCACGAAGGTCTGTTCGCCGGCTACTCGTCGGTGCAATTCCTCGCCCCGATCCGCGGCGGTGACGTCGTCGAAGCCGAGGCAACTCTGGTGAAGAAGGGCAACCGCAGCCGCACGGTCGATTTCGAGCTCCGCGTCCTCTGCCGGGGCTCCGATGACACCGGTCGCGCGCACGTCCTGCAACCGCCCTTGGTCGCGGTGCGCGCCCGCGGCACCGCGGTCATCCCCGCAGACGGAACGGAGTAGGCACCATGAAGTTGATCGACGACACCGGATGGGCGGGACAACCCGGCACGGCCGAACCGTCGCTGACGGAAGAGATCACCTGCGACGTCGTCGTGATCGGCGGCGGTGGCGGTGGCATGTCGGCCGCCCTGCGCCTCGCCGAGAAGGGCGTCGACGTGGTGCTGCTCGAGGCGAAGACGCTGGGCTGGGGCGCGACATCCCGCAACGCCGGCTACATCACGAACTCGGTCGCCGCCGATCCGGAGCTGCTGGGGTTCCTGCTGAAGCGTGAGCGGTTGCGTGAGCTGTACCGCTACGCCGAGCACGCGGTGAATTTCGCCGAGGACGCCATCGAGCGTCACGCGATCGACTGCGATTATCGGCAAGAGGGCATCGTGATGGCCGCGATCTCGAAGGGGCAACTGCGGCACGCGCGCCGCAACGCGAAGGTCCTGGCCGCAGCCGGATCGTCGGGCGAATTCATCGAAGGCCCCGAGGCGGGCCTGCCCGAGGGCTTCCTCGGCGGCATCCGCGAAGGTGTCGGTGGGACCGTGAACCCGGGCAAGTTCGCCGTCGGGTTGCGCGCCGCGACGATCGCCGCCGGGGTCCGCGTCTACGAGTCGACTCCTGCCCGCGACGTCGTCGACACCGGTGGACGGGTCACCGTGACCACCCCGCACGGCAAGGTCGGAGCCCGCAAGGCGCTGCTGACCACGAATGCCGCGAGCAACAGCCTGTCCATCGCGCCGAAGCACCTGGCGACGCCGGTGTGGACGTCGCTGGTCGAAACCGAACCCATTCCGCCCGAACGGCTCGACGACATCGGCTGGACCAGCCGGGCGCCCCTGGTGACGCTCCACATGATCCTGGAGAGCTACCGCGTCACCCCGCGCGGCACCATCGCGTTCGGCACCCGGCGCATCCAGGCAGGTCGCAACCCGCTGCCGGACCGCACTCCGGCCACGCACGTCGTCGATGACCTCGTCCGCGGCTTCCACGACCGCTTCCCCGGACTGCGCGACATCAAACCGGCACAGGCCTGGGGCGGCTGGATCGGCATGAGCTCCACCTGGCTGCCAGTCGCGGGAGAGGCCTCCGAGAACATGCTGTACTCCGCGGCCTGCAACGGCCACGGCTTCGCCCAGGCGCAATACGTGGGGCATATGCTGGCCGATCACGTCACCGGCGCGCCACGGCACGCGGACCTGGAGGCGATCTGGCACGGCAGCAAGCGGTTCTGGCCCAGCTTCGTCAGCAATCCCGCGCTGTATCTCGGTTGGCTCGCCGACCGCGCCGTCGACCGTTGGTCCTTGCTCACCAACCGAACACCTGGTCACGCCGACCGTCGATGAAGGACTCGCCATCGACGGCCGGCGCCACGCGGATCGCTGTCAGGGCCGTGTGAAGGCCAGCAGCCGGGCGGTGGTGTGCTGACGGACCTCGCCGTGCTGGTTGAGTGTGTCGTAAGTCGCGGTGATGAATCCGCGGCGTGGATCGGATCGGGAAGTGCGGACGTCGGTCACCTCCAGTTCCACGTGCAGGCGATCCCCCGGCCGGGTAGGTGTCGGCCAGGCCAAATCGATGGAGGCGCCGATGATGCCGGTGGCCAACGGCAGTCCCGTGGTGACCAACAGACGCATGGTGATCGCGGCGGTGTGCCAGCCGCTGGCCGCCAGGCCCTGGAAGAAGGTGTCCTTCGCGCTGTCCTCGCCGAGGTGGAACGGCTGGGGGTCCCATGCGGTGGCGAAGCCGACGATGGCATCGGCCCCGAGATCGTAGTCGCCGGTGCGGAAGCGATCTCCGACCGAGATGTCGTCCAGCCAGAGAGCGTTGGTGGTCACTGGTGTTCTCCTCACCGACAATGTTTGGTCCCCGACCAACATAGTCGTTCGACTAAGACAATTGACTATTATTAGATTGGGATGTACATGTTCAGCAACACCTTCACCGAGACGTTCGGCATCGAGCACCCCCTCGTCTGTGGCGGCATGACCGCCGTCGGCACCGCGGATCTGATCGGCGCCGTGGCCAACGCCGGGGCTCTCGGATTTCTCACCGCCCTTACTCAGCCCACTCCCGAGGCGCTGGTCAAGGAGATCAACCGCTGTCGCGATCTCACCGACAAGCCCTTCGGTGTGAACCTGACGATCCTGCCGACCATCAAGCCGGTGCCCTACGACGAATACCGCGACGCCATCGTCGAAAGCGGCATCACCATCGTCGAAACCGCGGGCGGTAATCCGCGGCCCCACCTGCCCGCTTTCAAGGCGGCGGGCGTGCAGGTGATCCACAAGGCGGTCACCGTCCGTCACGCGCTCAAGGCGCAGCAGCTCGGTGTGGACGCGGTCAGCATCGACGGCTTCGAATGCGCTGGGCACCCCGGTGAGGACGATGTCCCCGGTCTCGTACTGATCCCTGCCGCCGCGCGAGCACTGACCGTCCCGATCATCGCCAGCGGTGGAATCGCCACCGGCGCAGGGCTCGTCGCAGCCCTGGCGCTCGGCGCGTGCGCGGTGAACATGGGCACGCGGTTCATGGCTACCACCGAGGCGCCCATCCACGACAACGTCAAGCGGCAGATCGTCGACAACAGTGAACGCGACACCCTCATCGTGTTCCGCGAGTTCCACAACTCCGCCCGCGTCGCCCGCAATGCGGTATCGGAGGAGATCGCCGCGATTTCCCGCGAGCCCGGCGCGGCCTTCGACGACATCGCCCACCTGGCCGCCGGAGCCCGTGCCCGCGAGCGGGTGTACGGCAACGGCGATGTCGACGGTGGGCTGTGGTGGGCCGGTCAGGCCCAGGGGCTGATCCATGACATCGGTAGCTGCGCCGAGGTGGTCGACGGCATCCTCGCCGAAGCGCGGCAGATCATCACCGGCGCCCTGCCCGGCCAGCTCGCGGGCTGACCGGGTCGCGAGCTGCCGAAGCCCCGTCGAGTTCGGCGGCTCTGCATGGTCTGCGTTTCACCACTGCGACCGGCTCCGGGCTGGGCCGGTTGGCAAGCGGGAAACGTGGTCAAATGGCTTGATCATATGACCCAGTAGCTGTAGCGTTATGACTGGCATCACACACCGACCCGGTTAGAGCCGGGCGCGCACCCGCTCGGCGGCCGGATATCGGGCCCATGGATGCGCCGGAGCGAGACGATTCCCGGTCTTCGATCGCACGGCAGCGCCGACGAAACCACCCTTTGCCGCTGACGGCGGGTGACACCTTTCAAGGAGAAGATCAATGTCGATCAAGGAACTGCTTTTCGCGGTCGCGGACATCTGGATGATCGCCGTCGGATTCACCTACGGCATCAAATTCATCCGGCATTACCGGAATTATCTGCTGGGAATCGAGTGGATCATCGTGGCGACATCGGGAACGAACTTCCTGATCTACGGCCTGCTGAAAGCCGGTCACGACAGCCCGATGTACGCGTTCGCCTACTTCCTGGACGCCTTTTCGCGCTCGGTCGGCATCACGCTGATCCTGGTACTCGGGTTGATGAAGGTCACCCATCGGTACAAGCCTTCGGTGGCGGTCGACGTCGGCGCGTTCGCCTTGGCGGGTGTGGTCGGTTTCGCCTTGAGCGTCTACGCCGAGGAGCTCGGCACCCCGGGGAAGATCTTCTACATTGTGGTCAACGTCCTCACGACGTTCTTCCTGATCTATTTCTCCAAGCGGCTCTGGGAGATCGGTGAGCGTGGGCACGCGGTGTGGGCCGCAATCGCGACGGCGTGCGGATTCTTGATCGCCGCGACCTACGACTTCGTCCAGATTCCGGGCGACGACGCAGAGCACACCATCTTCTATATTTTCGCGCTCTCCACCTGGGGCCTGCAGATGTTCACGTACTACCGCGCATACCGCGCCTTCGATGCTTACAACAAAAAGGCCGACGCCCCGGCAGTGGCCGGTGACGCCCCCGTCACGGCGTGAACGCCGCACTGTCGTCGGGCGGGTGAGGAGACGAAATGCCAACGCAAAATACGCAGGAAGAAACTACCGAGGTCGTCGTGATCGGCGCCGGAATGGCGGGCCTGACGGCCGCGACCACCCTGGCCCCCGCGGCCGAGGTCGTGGTGCTCGAGTCCACCGATCGCACCGGCGGACGCGTCGACACCGTCCGCCAGGCCGACTACTGGATAAATGTCGGCACCCAGTTCACCGAGGGCACCGGCACGCTGATCGACGCGCTGGAACGGCACAACATCGAGTTGGGTTCGCTCGCCGGCAAGAGCGTCGCGTTGCACTTGAACGGTTCCACGGTCGATACCTCGAATCCGCTGGCGCTCATGTTCCGCACACGCATGACAATGAGGGACCGGCTCGGCCTTGCCATGGTCGGGGCGCGCATCCTCTCGGCCGCGCCGTTTCTCGAGTCGCAGAGCCACTTCGCCCAGCGGGTACGGGCTCGGCTCGAGTCCAAGCCGGCGTCGTATCTGTTGAACGGCGTGCGCTCGGAACTGGCCGCCACGATCGTCCGGTCGTGGTCGGCGCAGTGGATGGGCTGTGATCCGGACGAGACGGCCGCCGCCCAGTTCGTCTACTCGGTCGGCATCGCGCTGACCGACCCGGAGAAGGTCCCGAACTTCTCGCTGCCCGTTGGCGGTAATCAGACGCTGACCGATGTGCTGACCGAGGATCTGGGCCCTCGCATCCGCCTGAACTCGGTGGTGCACTCGGTGCGCCACGACGGTGACGGCGTGATCGTCGACTACCTCGACGGTGCGGTGCCCAAGCGGTTGCGGGCCGCGCGCGCGATCGTCACCACGCCCGCCGACATCACCAAAGGGATCATTCCCGACCTGCCGCAGCAGTACCGCAACGCGTTCAACGACATCACCTACGGTCGTTACGTCGTGGTCGGGTTCTTCACCGACGAGGCCGGCCCGCAGCGATGGGACGAGTACTTCGCCATCTCCGCGCCGCAGTTGTCGTTCCAAGCGGTATTCAATCATGCGGCGGCGCTGCGCACCGGCGACGACCGCAAACCGGGTGGCGCCTTGGCGTGTTTCGCCGGCGGTGGCAAGGCCGACGCACTGCTCGACCTACCCGACGAAGACATCGTGTCGCGCTTCAGGAACGACCTGATCAGCGTGCTGCCCGAACTGGAAGGCAAGCTGGGGGAGCCCATTCTGCGCAGGCATCGCCGAGTCGTCCCGTTCTGGGCGCCCGGCCGACGCACAACGCTCCCCACATTGCGCGACCCACTCGGCACCATCTATCTCGCCGGCGACTACCAACTCGACGTGCCGTCGCTGGCCGACGCCGCGGCTTCAGGTGAGCGTTCGGCGCTGGCAGTTCTGACAAGTCTCGGTCGCTCACGGTAGGCAGCGGGGGCGCCGGGCGGGTCTGACGGGTCAGGCTGTGTCTCGGGCGTGTGCGAGGAGCTCGGGGTCGTGGGATGTGACGATCGTCAGTGTCGGGTCGTGGCGTTGGTGAAGCTCGGCCAGTCGGCGGCGGCTTTCGCGGAGTTGGTCGAGGTTGTGGGTGGTCATCCGTTCTTGGAGGGCGAGGGCGAGCGGTGTCGACCCGGTCCGATCGAGAGTGCTGTGGAGGTAGGCGGCGTCTCCGGCGTGGATGATCCATCGGTGGCCTGCGTCGACTGCGACGGCGGTGTGTCCTCGGGAGTGGCCGGGTAGTGGGATGAGCGCTATTCCTGAGGAGATTTCGGTCAGTTCGTGGGCTTGTGGGAATCCGTGCCAGGGTTCGCCGGTGGGGTCGTGTTCCACCAGCGGAGCGTCGAGGATCCAGCGGCTGTGCCGGTATCGAGCCCTCTCGATCAGCGTGCGGGGTGCGCGCATGGCTTGTACCTCGGCTTGTGTCACGTGCACTGTCGCGCCGGGGAAGTCGGAGACTCCGCCGATATGGTCGACGTCGAGGTGGGTGAGTGCGATGTGGCGCACGTCCGCGCGGTGGTAGCCGAGGTTTTCGAGCCGGCGGAGCGCGGTCTGGGCGGGCTGCAGGGCCGGGCGCGCGAACCAGCGGTAGTTGCCGATGCGATGCCCGGGGTCGGCGATGTCGCCGAGCCCGAATCCGGTGTCGACGAGCACGAGTCCGCTGTCGGTTTCCACGAGCAGGACGTGGCATACGAGCTTGATGCCAGGTAAACGCATTGTGCCGCAATTGAAATGGTGGACTTTCACAGGCCGTGGTTCCGGGCGACGATGCGTTCGACGACCGTGCGGGGCATCAGCCGGCGCGCGGTGAAGGCGAGCGGGGCGTTGCTGCCGACCGCGTACAGCGGTGCGGGACGCGGATCGTGGACCGCGCGCAGGATGGTCGCGGCCACTTTGTCGGGGGTGATGCCGTGCTCTTGATGGGCGTCCAGTGCCGACCGGAGTTTCTCGTACTGTTGCTGGTAGGGCGAGCCGTCGCGCAGGTATTTGGTGCGTCGTTCGCGCAGCCCGGTGTCGACCGAGCCGGGTTCGACGGTGGTGATCTCGATTCCGAAGGGTGCCAGTTCGAGCCGCGCCGCTGTGGCGAATCCCTTGATGGCGGCCTTGGAGGCGACGTAGGAGGACAGGTGGGGGATGGGGAAGCTTGCATCATCGAGCTGAGCATGACGATGCGCCCGGCCCCGCGCTCGCGCATGCCGGGCAGTAGTTGCTGGGTCAGTTCGACCGGGCCGAGTACATGCAGTGCGAACAGGTGCTCAATCGCGTCGCGTGGTAATTCCTCGAGCGGTCCGGTCTGGCTTTCCCCGGCGTTGTTGACCAGCACATCCACCGCGCCGAGTCCGCGGGTGAAGTGACTGATCGAGTCCGGATCGGTCAGGTCGAGATCCCGGTAGTCGACGCCGGGGATGCGTCGGTCGTCGTCGAGGGCTGCGGTGTGCCGGCTGGTGCCGATCACCGCATAGCCTCGGTGCACAAGGAGTCTGGCGGTGGCTTCGCCGATGCCGGAGGATGCGCCGGTGACGATCGCGGTCGGTTTCAAGGGATTCTGCTTTCCGTTTCGGCGGGACCGGACAGTGCGGGAACAATCATCAGTACTTGCGGAGGGCCTCGTAGGCGATGTGGTTGAGTCGTCGATGACCGGCCGTTCCGAAAGCCCGTAGCGCCGCCACCACGTGACTGCCTCGCGTATGAGCGAGCCCTCCTCGGCCGCGGTGAGTGGGGTGCCGAAGAGATCGTTGATAGCGATGACCATCTCGACGAAGGTCATGTGGGTCCACCAGTACACCTCGGGATCGAGCGCGTGATAGCGGTTTCCGCTCGCGTCGTCACCGGAGATTCCTCGGTGGTAATCGCGAAGCTCGACCGCCCACAGGTCGCCGTCATGTGCGTATACCGACCGCATGATCGGCGTGTGCGAACGCAGCAGCCGGCCCCCCACGGGTCGCTGAAGAAGTCCGAGTGCTGCGTCAGGGCCGCCCCGACGGCCGGATGTATGCTCTCGAGCAGGCCGATCCGGCCGAAGAGCAGATAGAAGCGGCGATCACCGATGTGTTTCCACAGCAGGGACTCCGGGCCCAGCGGGGCCGATCGTTTCGTCGGTGTCCGTTCTGTGGGCGCCACTACCACTCCTGGTCGAAGCGGGTGCGTAGCCGGACGTCGGCGCCACCGAAGCCGGGGACCGCAGAGACCAGGGTGGTGGCCAGTTCGCGGAGTTTGGTATTGGTCTCCTGAGAGCACCACACCAGGACCTGGAAGGCCTGGTCGGCGGTGATGCCGTAGACCATCATCAACGCGCCTTTGGCTTGTTCGATCGCTTCGCGGGCCGCGATCTTCTCGGGTAGCAGCTGGTCCAGGTTTGCTGGCGTTCCTCGTCGAGAGCGTCGGTGACGTCGATGTAGAACCCGGTGGTGCCGACCACGGCGCCGGTGTCGTCGTGCATCCGGTTCGCCGACGACCAGGACATGACGGGTGCGGCCGGCGGTGTGGATGACGCGGTGGCGGCTGCTGAAGGGCTGCCCGGTCTGGGTCACCATGGCCAGGGTGTCGGCGACCTCGGCGCGGTCGTCGGGGTGTTTCTGGGAGAGCAGCAACTCGGTGGTGGGTTGCACTTCGCCGGGAGAGTAGCCGTGCAGGGCGGCGACCTCGTCGGACCATTCCCAGCGTTGTTCGGTGGTTTGCTCGGTCTCCTCAACCGCAGCCACTGGGGCGCGGTATGGCCTACAACCAATCGGAATCTGGGGCAGCGGCACAGCGTTCTCCTCGCAGAGTCGGCGCTGGTCAGTGGAATTCCTCTCAATGGGCCGCGTTCCGTCGTGCGGGAAACCACCCAAGCGATCCAAGACCAGATCGAGATCGCCGGACGTGAAGCCAAGCCGCCGCCGCTGTCCGCAGCCTAAGCGGCGTCCGGGCCTCGCGCTGGCCTGTTGGCTGCTCAGTGTTCTCTGAGGTTAGGCCGAATCGAACCCCCACGCGCCTCTGCCTGCGATTCTCCGTCGATCGAATCCGAAGCGGAGAAGAACAGTCCTACGTAGCTGCAGGTCAGGAGGGGTGCGAAGGTGTACTGGTTGTGTCCGGAGGGGGACTTGAACCCCCACGCCCTATATCGGGCACTAGCACCTCAAGCTAGCGCGTCTGCCATTCCGCCACCCGGACCGGTGTGCCCAGCAAGAGTATCTGATCGGACGGGCGAGGCAAAATCGTGGGTCTCACCTGCGGAAATGCTGATGGAGTCCGCTCTTCACGGACAGGGCATATTCGCGATGCGGCCGACTGGCGGCAGGTGGTTGCTGAGCGCCGCCGTACGGGCGGTGGGTGGCCACTGGCCGGGAACCTACGTAGGCGGCCGGCCCCACTCCCGGAGGTGCTGATCCGATCGACCCGCTGTGCAGTAGCATCCCTACCGCAAGGCCGGATTCCGGTACCGGCGTACGCATCACGGCTCCAGGAGGGTTTGTGCAGCTTTCGGGCGTTGGGGTTTGGAGTTCGCAGCTGCGCTACGGCGACCGGGCCGAAGCTGCGGAGGCGGCGGCCGAGCTCGAGGGGCTGGGCTATGCCGCGGTGTGGATTCCCGACGTCGGCGGTCCGGTGTTCGAGGCCGTGGAGAACCTGTTGGGAGCGACGGAGCGAATCGTCGTAGCGACCGGGATCCTGAACCTGTGGATGCACGAACCGGCGGATGTCGCGGCCCGGTTCGCGTCCCTGACCGGTACGTACGGCGACCGGTTCTTGCTCGGTATCGGCGTGAGCCACGCACCGTTGATCGACGCCGGTGATCCGGGGCGCTACCGCAAGCCTTTGGCCGCGACCCGCGCATATCTCGACGCGCTGGATGCGCTCGAGCGGCCGGTCCCCGCGGACGCGCGGGTCCTGGCTGCCCTCGGGCCCAAGATGTTGCACCTGTCGGCGACCCGGGCCGGTGGTGCCCACCCCTACCTGGTCACGCCGGAGCACACCGCCACCGCCCGCGCCGCCCTCGGCGACGGACCGCTGCTGCTCCCTGAGCAGACCGCTATCCTCACCACCGACGCCGGTGAGGCGCGGTCCATCGGCATGGAGTGGCTGCGCAGCTACCTCCAGCTGCCGAACTACGCGAACAACATCCTGCGGTCGGGTTTCACGCAGGAGGATGTCGACACCGTGAGCGATCGCCTCTTCGACGCGATCATCGCCTGGGGTGACGAGGAAGCGATCCTGCGTCGAGTCGCCGAGCATCGAGCTGCCGGCGCCGACCATGTGTGTGTACAGGTGCTCGACGCCGACCCGCAGGCGTTCCCTCGCGAACAGTGGCGCCGCCTCGCGGCCGCACTCGCGTGACCCGATCTCGGTATATCGGCGTCGATACGGCCAGGCCTGCGACCTGTCGGCGCCGCATCGTGGTCAGCTGCGGGTACTGATCACGAGCCTGGTCGAGGACGGTTCGAGCGGGCGCCCGGCCGTGTGGTGTTCACCCCGTGGTCGGCGCATCGCCGGAGCCCATTTCTGCTCGATCTTGTTCCGGAGCGCCTCGGGAGCCGCCTTCGATGCGATAAGTGCGGGGCTCACTCGTCCTCCGGAGGGATGCCGATGATGGGTTTGGCCCAGGAGCGGCTCTCGGCGTTCTTGAGGACCAGGTATTCGGCGTCGACGTGCGGTTCGATGGCGCTGTTCTTGTCGTTGGGGGCGCCGATGATGAGCTGGAAGCCCAGGCCGCGCCAGGCGCCGATGGCGCGGCCGGTGTAGCGGGCGTCGGCTTTGATGAGGGCTTCGTCGAGGAAGACCGGGGCGTAGCGGGGGCGTTCGGCGCCGGCGTCGCCCAGTTGGTAGCGCAGTGCCGAGCCGACGATGAAGGCGACGAGTTCCTGGGATTCGCCGCCGGATTTTTCGCCGATATGGTCGTAGAGGGCGACGTGTTCGCCTGCGGCGTCGCGTTTTTCGGCGCTGATGCGGATGTGGTTGCGGACGTCGATCAGGTCGGCGAAATCGGGGGCGGTGCGGCGGATACGGTCGATGACCTTGGCCATCCGGGTGTAGGCGCGTTCCCGGTCGGTGTCGGTGTTCGCCTGGTCGATCAGGCGGCGGACGTCGCGGAGTTCCTTGCGGAAGCGGGCGCGGACGGTGGAGTGGCTTTCCTGCGGGTCGATCTGCAGCCGGTGGTCGTCGTCGGCGAAGGGGAGGCCGGCGAGGATGCGGTTGACCGGTTCGATCCGGTCGCGGATTTCCCGGATGGCCGAGGCAAGTTCGCTGTCGAGGCTGGTGAGGTCGTTACCGGACAGTTTCAGCAGGCTGTCGCGCCATTGGTTTTCGAGTTCGTGCAGGCGGCTGGTTTCCAGGTCGGTGAGCAGGCGTTCGAAATCGTCGTAGGAATCGTCCGGGTCGGTGCCCAGGTTCGGGTTCGGCCAGCGCTCGACGAAGGTCGAGAACGTTTCGGACAGTCTGTTCCGGGCGCTCTCGATGGCGTTCTCCGCCGCCCGCAGATCGGTGGTGAGCCGGTCGGCGACACGGTCGGTGGCGGCGTCGAACGCCTCCAGGGCTTTGGCGGCCGGGATATCGCCGGTGTTGTCGTTGCCGAACAGTCCCGCCAGGTAGGCGCGGTGTTCGGCGGTCACCTCGCGGCCGCAGCGGCGGGCGGTCTCGAGTTCCCGGCCGGCGCGTTCGGCTTCTGCCGTGGTGTGTTCCCACGCTTTCTCGAGGTCTTCCTGTTCGAGCTTGGCCCGGACCGCCTTCTCGTTGAGGTCGTCGACCTTGTCCGTGAGCTCGTCCACCTGCTTCTGCAACCGGTCGATTTCGGGGTTACCGGAGTGGACCTCGTCGATGATCTGTATCCATCGGTCCCGTTCGGCCGCAACCGCGTCCGTATCCACTTGATCCCAGGACAGTTCGGTCAGGGTTCGGTAGGCGCTGCGGCGGTCTTCGAAGGAGTCGAGGTCGGCCTGTGTCTCCTCGACCCGTGCGTCGGCGACGGATGCGCGGTCCTCGGCGGTGCGGATCTGCTCGTCGAGGCGGGTCAGCAACCGGTCGTTGGTGAAGCCGAGGACATTGGCCCGGCCCTGGCCGCCGTGCGCGCCGCGGGCGCCGTCCGATATCTGGCCGGTGATCGTGAGCGCTTTGCGGTGCTGCGGAAGCAGACGTGGCGTTTCGACGCAGACGTAGTCGAACCGGTCGACGAGTTCGTTCTTGAGCCAGGCGGTGAACGCGGAGGGGCGGTAGTCGAGGCGGCCGGGTAGCCGGCGATCGTCTAGTCCGATCTCGTCACGGAGCCCGGTCCGCACGCCCTCGAACTGGATACGCCGCGCGGTGCGCACGGTGTTGATTTTTTCGCGGAAGGTATTGAGGTGGGCGATATCGATCAGCATCTTGGTGGCGAACCCGCCCAGGGCCAGGTTGAACGCTTCGCGCCACGGCTCGAATTCAGTGCGTACTTCTATCAGTTCGCCGACGAACGGCAGCTGTTCCGGGGTGAGACCGGCGGCCTCCGCGAGGGCGGCCCGCGCCCAGTGCAGCTCGCTGGGGATGTTGTCCCGGCGGGCGGCGACGGCTTGACGTTCCGACCGTAGTTCCTCCAGTTCCCGGGTTACGCTCGTCTGCTGGGTCTTCGCTTCGGCGAAATGGTTCTGCGCGGTTTGCCTGGCCTTCTGGTCCCCGAGCAGCCGGTGCGCCTGGGTGACCAGGGCAGCGAAATCGTCCCCGTCGGATACCGTGGCGCCGAGGGTTGCCAGCGACTTCTCGAGCCGGTGCCGTGCCCGTTCGACCTCGTCGAACCGTTTGTCCACCTCACGTAGCGCCCCGCAGGCCCTTTCCAGCCTGTCGCCGCCGGACGCGCGCAGTGTCTCGGTGATCCCGCCCAGTTCGGCTTCTGCCCCCTTGGCCAGTGCCGAGGCCGCGGCGACGGCTTCCTCGGCCTGTCCCCGGCGTCGCTGCAGTTCTGCTTCGGCCGCTTGCAGCAGCTCGGCACGGCGTTCGTACCGCCACAGCCCGGCGGGCGAGGACGAATCGGTGAGCGAACCGAGGCTGTCGATCAGCTCGGCGCGTCCGGCGGCGTCGGCGATGATGCGGCGGTGTTCCCGGATCGGTGTCAGTGCCCGGACCTGGCGGCGCGCGGTGGTCATCTGGGTGCGGGTGCCGGCGAGTTCGTCGAACTGTTTGACCACCTCGTCCGCGGTGGTCAGCGTGGACGGTTCCTCGAGGACCATCGTCTTGTACAGGGCATCGACGGTGGTGATCTGCTGACCGGCCTGAATCCGGCCCAATAGTGCCACCGCTTTGTTCCCGTCACCGGCGGCGCCGATACCGAGCGCGGTGTGCAGCCGGGCGGTGTACTCGCGGTCGGTGGGGTAGCAGGTCAACCCGAGTGCTTTCACCGCGGACTCGGCCAGCCGTTTGTTTGCCGGACCCGCGAGTGTGCGCAGGTCGAACGGCTGGTCGCAGGTGGCGCGGATCTGGACGAGATCTTCGAGGGAGCGCGCCGCCGACGGCACGTACCACGCCCGGACCGCCGTGAACCGTGCCCCGGACCGGTCGGCCCAGGTCATCGCGATCGCCGACCAGGTGTCACGGCCGTCGCCGCGCAGGACCCGGGCCTTCGTCTCACCGCCGGCACGGGACTCGTCGAGCTTGCCCCGCGCATACGACAGGATATTGCGCTGATCCTTACCCCGCGGCCGGCCCACGACGCCCCCGTTGGAGGCGCCGTTGAACGGCATCGTATGCGGCATGATCAACGCGATATAGGAGTCCATCAGGGTCGATTTGCCCGACCCGGACTCTCCGCACAGCAGGGTTGCGCCGGGTGCGAATCGCACCCGGTGGTGTCCGTCGTATCCGCCCCAGTTCACCAGCTGCAGGTCCAGCGCCACCCACTGCTGTCCGCGGGACGATTCGGGGACCAGCCCGAACAACGTGTCGATCATGCTCACGGCGCGACCTCCGCGGTGACCTCGTGGTCCGGGCCGTCGTTGCGCTCCCGCAACCATCGGCTCAGCTCGCTCAGCTTCTCCGTACTCATCACGACCTCCACCAGCGGTGTGATCCGGTAACGGCCCGCGGTCTCCTCTTCCATCAGCCCCTCCTTGGCCAACCGTGTCACCGCGCTGCGGATCTCCTGTTGTCCCCGGGCCATATTGGTGTCGTCGGGGTCGAAGTAGGTCAGTACTGTCTGCTCCAGCTCTTCGATATCGACTCGCGCCGAGGCCTCACCCGCGACCCGTTCCTGCTGAAATACCGTGCGCAGATGCACCAGCACCAGCGTCTCGGCCCGGTTGTAGGGGTCGTCCCGCAACAGGATCGGCACATCCACCTCCGCCGAACGCACCTGCTGTTTGTAGGCGATACCGCGATCGTGGTCGACGACGAGCCGGACGAACAGATCATGCAACCGTGATTCGATGAGCTGCTGGTTCTCCAGCAGCGTCCGCCACTGCGCCGGGTACTTGTCGGCCGACAGGAAGCGCCGTTGCAGCAGCCGGACCAGCACCCGCCGCACCTCGGCGTCGAGCGTCCCCCTGTCGCCGGCGAACAGTTCGGTCGGATCTTCTTCCATCGACACCGGGTCGATGAACCCGGTGACCTCGTTCTTCGGCCACGCCTCGTCGACCGTGTCCGATTCACTCATCGGCTGCCTCGGCGTTCGCCGCGACCACACCACCGAGCGCGAAGCGCCGCCGGGTCCGGTCCGGGCGGATGGCTTCGACGGTGACGACGGATTCGGTTTCGGTCATCCCCGTGCGATGCGCCAGCTCGAGCAGGCCGAGCAGGTCGACCGGGCGGCGGATCTCCTCGGGCGCCGCGCCGAAAGCGGCCGCGATATCGACTGTGCCCGCACCCCCCGCGAATCGGGCCAGGTGTTCGTCCAGTGCCGCGTATTTCGGACCGCCCCAGGCCCGGGTATCGGTATCGGGCATCGTGTCCTCATTCCATTCGGCCAGGGGCGCGGGCGGTTGTGGTGGGCGAGGGTCGCTCGACGATTGCCGCAGATGCTCGATGCTCGCGGCCGGTAGGCGGCGCAGCGGTATGACCGGCTCCCGGTGGCGTGAGTGGGGGACCCAGCGGTGCAAACCGGTCATTACCTCCCGCAGTAGATCGTCTACCTGCCGGTCCCGCATGGGGTCGTGGTTGCGGACCTGAGTGGTGATCACATGCGACGCCTGCCGCTGTGCGGCCAGCACCTCCTTGACCCCGCGTTCGATCCGCCGCGCGATATCGGTGAACTCCCGCCGCTGCGGCTCGGTCAACTGTGCGGTGAACGGGTGACGCAACACGGTGCGCAACCGGCTCGACAAGTCGTCGATCCGCTCCGGGTCGCCGATCAGGCGCAATGCTCCTGCGAACGCCCGCCCCTCCGGAGTCGCGTCCATGATCTGCTGCCCGCGCGCCAGGTATTCGCGCAGCACCTCACCTGTCGGGCGGGCGTCCTGCCGCAGATCGGCGACCACATCGCGCTGCATGGCCTTGATCGATTCGGTGACCCGGGCGAAATCCGCCGGTAGTTCCCGCGCCAGATGCAGGACGTTCTCCGCCTCCTCCACCAGCCGATCGTCGTCGACGGTTTCCACGGGACCGCCGCGCTCGAGTCTGCGCAGCTCCTGCTGCCGCTGCCGGATCTCCAGCTCCAGCCGCGCGATCCGGGCCATCACATCCGGGTCGGCGTCCTGCGCCAATCGCTCCACGGCATCCAGCAAGGTCCGTACCCGCGATTCCGATACCCGCGTCCGGGAACCACCCACCCGGCCCGCGACTTCGAGCGCGCCCACCCCGTGCGCGGACAGCCGATACACCTCGACCTGGTTGTCCAGCACCTGCCGCACCAGCCAGCCGGCGTTCACCCATTGCCGGCACAGATCGCGCGCATTGCCCGCGGGCAGCGGCAACCTGTCCTCCTCGCCGTAACCCGCGGCCCGCAACTGGTTCAGCGCATCACCGATCTCCGCATGCGCATCCGCCACCGCGACCGCGGGCCGGTCGGCCGTGAACACCGTCGCCAGCATGGTCACCACAAACGGGGCATACGTTTGGTGGAGCAAATCGAGCATCGGGGTCTTGAACGCCCGAAGAGCCCCCTGGTACGCACCCTCTACGCCTCGAATACTCATCGGCGCTCAGGGTACGTCGAGCGACCGACACGGTATTCGCCCTGGTCCGCTCGTAACGGGCGTCCACAGATCCGGCTCTGCCGGACGATCGAAGCCCGATTGCGCAGCGTGCCGGAATACGCCGCTACCGAACGCAATCCGGAGCGGAGGTCGATCACCAACCGGTACCTGTCGGTGTCTGCGGCCGGTGCGCAGTATCCGCGCGGGACGGCGGCATCACGGGAACGGCAGGGTTGCGCACGGCGCCCCGGCATGCCGTCGCCCCGGTTCGGTCAATCGCCGCCGACGTCACCGAGGGGTGGTTTGGACAACGATTCGACCATGTCGTGCATGGCGCGCATATCGGAACGCAGTGCATCGAGCTCGGAACGCAGCGCATCCACCGCGTCGCCGGCCGGTTCGCGAACCGGCTTCGCGGGCAGCTGCGGGCGCCGTTCACCCACCCGGGCCGGTTCCGGTACTGTATCGGAGCTTTCGGGCCGCGCCGGTGCGAATCCGTCCAGAAAGACCGATGTCACTGTGGCGGTGATCGCCTCGATATCGGCCGCGAGCGTTTTCCGATGCCACCGCACCGACTGGAACACGCATTCGCGCATCATCCGCTGGAACTCGAAGGTATCTATGCCGGAGTTGAATTCGCTGTTGCGCACCCCTTCTTCGGTGATCCCGTGCCACGCCTGATGGGAGAACTCGACGGCCTCGGCGATCTGTGGGTAACCGGGCAGCGCGCTGAGACTCTCCAGTTCGTTCTGGTAGATCTCGGTGGCATAAGGGTGCTGATCTGCGACTTCCAGCGAAACACGAACCATCAGGGTGAGCCGGTGACGAGCCGTACCGGCCCCGTTCAGGACGGCTTCGTAGCGTTGCACCAGATCGGTGAGGAAACTCGTCAGGATCTCGGAGAAGATCGCGTCCTTGGAGTTGAAATAGTGATACAGCGTTCCGGAGTTCAGGCCCACCGCATCCGCGATCTCCCGGATCGTCGTCGCGGACAGTCCTCGTTCAGAAAATAGCCGAGCCGATTCGGTCAGAATCAGCTGACGCCGACTCGCTGCCACTGTTCACCTCTCGTGTCCGGACTGATGGTGTCCCCCTATGCCGTACCGAGGCTAGCAGCAGGTCAAAGCCGGTTGATCGCACGCAGGTTGCCGGGCCGGGCGGCTTCGACAGGCCCGGCGCGGAACTACTGCTGTGCTTCTTAGAGGACGTCTTACGTGGTGAGTTTCTTGTAGCAGGTGAGAGCTGCGGCGAGTTGTAGAAATGCTGCGAAGAGGTGGCCGTGTCGTTCGTAGCGGATCGTCAGGCGCCGGTATCCGGTCAACCACGCAATGGTCCGTTC
>NZ_JARWNW010000316.1 GCF_029868325.1 Nocardia carnea | reverse complement strand
TCTGGGGTTTTTTTTTCTATTCCTCTTTTTTGCCGGGTTGTTCGTTTTTTTTGTTTTCTTTAAAAAACTGCCGTCGTCGGTTCTTCACCCCCGCGCCGCCGAAGGCGGCGCCAATAAACACAGCTACCCTTTGAACCGTGATCCTGCGTCGTGACTCTGCCGGTTCGGACGCGTCCGCCGGTGCTCGTACCGTCCGCCCGCCGGCACCGCATCCTTCGGGCGCGACCCCGCCCGATATTCCGCGGGAGCTCGTTCCCCGGCATGTTGCGCTGGTGATGGACGGTAACGGTCGCTGGGCGCAGGAGCGGGGGTTGCCGCGGACCGCCGGTCACGAGAAGGGCGAGGCCGTTCTCATGGACACCGTCGAGGGGTGTATCGAGATCGGGGTGAAATGGCTGTCGGCGTACGCGTTCTCCACCGAGAACTGGCGGCGCAGCCCCGATGAGGTGCGGTTCCTGATGGGCTTCAACCGGGATGTGATCCGGCGCCGGCGCGACGAGATGCACGAGATGGGGGTGCGGGTGCGCTGGGCGGGGCGGCGACCGCGGTTGTGGCGCAGCGTGATCCGTGAGCTCGAGATCGCCGAGGAGCTCACGCAGGACAACACCGTGATGACGCTGACCATGTGCGTGAACTACGGTGGCCGCGCCGAGATCGCCGATGCCGCACGGGAAATCGCGCGGCGGGTCGCGGCCGGTGAGGTGGATCCGGAGAAGGTGAACGAGGCGATGCTCGCCCGGTACATGGATGAACCGGATATGCCCGATGTCGATCTGTTCCTGCGGCCTTCCGGTGAGTACCGGAGTTCGAACTTCTTGATCTGGCAGTCCGCGTATGCGGAATTCGTCTATCAGGACACCCTGTTCCCGGATTTCGACCGCCGCAATCTGTGGGAGGCCTGTATGGAGTACGCGCGGCGGGATCGCCGGTTCGGTGGTACCAAATGACGTCCGAACCGGAATCCGGTGCCGTGGCCCCCGAGATCGAGTTGAAGGCGCGAGCCGGTGCCGGTCTGGGCCTGCACGATATCGATGTCCGGGTCGATACCGATGGTTCGCTGCGTTTCGATTTCCAGGGTGCGCTGTGCTCGCTGAGTGCGTTCACGCTGACGCCGGGGCTGGAAGTGTTGTCGCTGACCTGCGTGCTGGCCTGGGACCGCCCGCTGAAACCGCAGTTCCACAAGCGGGTGGCCGAGCGTAACGCCGCGCTGCAGTTCGGGTCGATCGCGTTGATCACGCACGGGAAGCTCGCGGATGTGATCCTGCGCTACACCTTCCCGGCGGCGGGCTTGGACGATCAAGCGCTGACCACCATGTTGTTGCTGGTGCTCAGCGGGGCGGGGGAGGCGCGTCAGGGTTTGCTGCCCTGAGTGTCGTTGTTGCCGGGTCGGGCCGGGGGCCCGTAGGGCAGGAGGGTGGCGACGCCGCGGATGTACTGGTCGCGGTCCACCTCGCCGATGATCAGATGCTGGAGGACGTAGCCCGGCAGGAGGCCGAACAGCGCGGCGGTGACGGCGTCGAGGTCCGCGTCGGCGGGCAGCCAGCCCTGTTCGTGCATCCGCTCGACGTAGGTGTGCCACATCGCCCGGATTCCGGTCATGGTCCGGCGTACGGGTTCGGCGGCGTTATCGTCGATCAATGCCAGCGACCAGGCCTGCGGTGCCAGTCGTAACCGGCCTTCCGGACCGGCCTGAGTGTCGATCCAGGTGGTCAGATGGGCCACCAGTTCTGCCGGAGGCGGCAGCGGGTCGCGGCGGATCACCTCTTCCATCCGGGCGCGGATATCGCCCGCCGCGGTGGATGCGAGTGCTACCACCAGTTCGTCTTTGCCCTTGAAGTAGCGGTAGACCGCGCCCGCCGACAGTCCCGATTCGTTGAAGACGTCCTGCATGGAGGTCTGGTGGAATCCTTTGCGTACGAAACAGATCCGGGCGGCATCGAGGATCTGCTGCCGGCGGCGTTCCAGGTGTTCGTCACTGACTCGGGGCATACCCCAAACTAAAACGAATATTCGTTCTTGACAAGTTGTGGCGGCCGGTGGGACGGTGGGCTCATCGTTAAAAGAACGAGCCTTCGATTTCTGGGAGAACGTCATGAACGTCATCCAGCGCGCCGTCGCCATCGGGCTGGGCGCGGCCCTCCTCCAAGCGCTGATGTTGATCGCCTTCGCCTGGCCCGCCACCAATATCGCCCCGCGTGACCTCCCGCTGGCCGTCGCCGGACCGCAGGCCGAGATGGTCGAAGCGCGGCTGGCCGGCCAGAGCCCGGACGCCTTCGAACTGACCACCGTGCCCGACGAGGCCGCGGCCCGCGCAGCCATCGGCGACCGCGAGGTCTACGGCGCGATCGTCACCGGCAACGGTGCGCCCAGGATGCTGGTCGCCTCCGGTGCCAGTCCGGCGGTGGCCCAGCAGCTGACCCAGATCGGCCAGCAGATATCCGGAACACCGCCCGTGCAGGTCGAGGATGTGGTCGCCGGCGATCCCGACGATCCGCGCGGCGCCGGGTTCGGGGCGATGGCGCTGCCGCTGGTGATGGCCGGGATCGCCGGGGGAGTACTGCTCACCCTGCTGATCCCGTCGGCTGCCGGGCGCATCGCGGGGGTGTTCACCTTCGGTATCGCGGGCGGCCTGCTGAGCATGCTGGTCACCCAGACCTGGCTGTCCATCGTGCCCGGCCCGTATCTGGAGCTGTCGCTGGTCGCGGGCCTGGTCTCGTTCGCCGTCGCCGGCACCGTCGCCGGACTGGGCACCGTGATCGGCCGCGCCGGGATCGGTATCGCCGCGCTGGTGATGCTGCTGATCGGCAACCCGTTCTCCGCCGCCACCTCGGCGCCGGAACTGCTGCCGCAGCCGTGGGGGACGATCGGCCAGCTGCTGCCCCCGGGCGCCGCGGCCTCGCTGATCCGCTCGGTCGCGTTCTTCGACTGGGCGGGGGCGCAGGGCCCGCTGCTGGTGCTGGTGGGCTGGGCTGTGCTGGCGCTGGTGCTGCTCGGCGTCGGAGTCCTGCGGGACAGCCGTCGTTCCGAACCGGTGGACGGTCCGGCGGCGGTGCCGGTACCCGCCTGAGCCGCGACAAGACAGCCCGCTACCCGATCGTCGGGTAGCGGGCTGCGTTGTGCGTGATCACCCCGTTGAGCGGGTCGGCTCCGGACCTCGGACGATGGGGAGCGGGCTGCGCTGTGCGGTATCACCCGGCGGTCGGGTCAGCTCCGGACCTCGGCGCAGGCATGGCAGGTGCCGAAGATTTCGAGCGTGTGGCTGACCTCGGTGAATCCGTGATCGGCCGCCGTGCCGGCCGCCCACTTCTCGACGGTCGGCCCCGCTACCTCGACCGTCCGCCCGCAGTGCCTGCAGACGAGATGGTGATGATGCCCGTTGGAGCACTGCCGGTACACCGACTCCCCGTTGTCGGTGCGCAGCACATCCACCATTCCGGCATCGGCGAGCGATTGCAGCGTGCGGTAGACGGTGGTCAGCCCGATACCCTCACCGCGGCGGCGGAGCTCGTCGTGTAACTCCTGGGCCGAGCGGAACCTGTCGATATCCTCCAGGAGTGCGGCGATCGCATTGCGTTGCCGTGTGGTGCGGATACCGACTGCTTTCCCTCTGGCGGTCCCTTTCGTGGTGACCAGGCTCTCGGACACGAATTACCCTTCTTCTTCGGCGTGCGCTACTGCGTCGACCACGATATGCGCCAAATGGTCGTCGACGAGTTCGTAGAGGACCTCGCGGCCCGAACGCTCGCCGTGCACCACCCCGGCCGATTTCAAAATCCGTAAATGCTGGCTGACCAGCGGTTGTGTGACACCGAGGGCATCCACCAGTTCGTGCACACAGCGCGGCGACTCCCGCAGTTGTAGCACGATGGCGATGCGAACGGGGGCCGCGAGCGCGCGCAGCAGCTCACCGGCGTTCTCCAGCACCGTACGCGCCGGGATCGGGGCCGGTGCGGGGGAGCGGTAGGGGTTGTGGGCGACGGCGGCGGTATCGGTTGTCATGGTCCACTCCTTATTGGAAACCGGTCCCATTTTGATATGCATGGATATGCATGTCAAATGTCCACGCCGATGCGGGTGCGTAATCACCTGGCGCGGGTGGATAGGCTGTAACCGATCAGCGGCATACGCCCGGACAACAACCGCGGCAGCCGCGATCACGTGCGCCCGATCCGGGCAGCGTTACTACTGGCGATTACGTAGTGGATGGAGAGTTCTCGCGTGGCACCCAAGTCGAAGGTGGACACCGTTGCCAACCTCGCCAAGCGCCGGGGGCTGGTGTACCCGTGTGGTGAGATCTACGGCGGTACCAAATCGGCGTGGGACTACGGTCCGCTGGGCGTCGAGCTCAAGGACAACATCAAGAAGCAGTGGTGGCGCTCGATGGTCACCGGCCGCGAAGACGTGGTGGGCCTCGATTCCTCGGTGATCCTGCCCCGGCAGGTCTGGGTGGCCTCGGGCCATGTGGAAACCTTCTCCGACCCGCTCGTGGAATCCCTGCACACCCACAAGCGCTACCGTGCCGACCATCTGCTCGAGGCCTACGAGGCCAAACACGGTCATCCGCCGGCCAACGGCCTGGCCGATATCAACGATCCGGAAACCGGCCAGCCCGGCAAATGGACCGAACCGCGTAACTTCTCGGGTCTGCTCAAGACCTACCTCGGCCCGGTGGACGACGAAGAAGGCCTGCACTACCTGCGCCCCGAAACCGCGCAGGGCATCTTCGTCAACTACAAGAACGTCGAAACCACCGCGCGTAAGAAGCCGCCGTTCGGTATCGCCCAGATCGGCAAGAGCTTCCGCAACGAGATCACCCCCGGCAACTTCATCTTCCGCACTCGTGAATTCGAGCAGATGGAGATGGAGTTCTTCGTCAAACCGGGCGAAGACGCCGAATGGCACAAGTACTGGATCGATACCCGTTTCTCCTGGTACACCGACCTCGGTATCGACCCGGAGAACCTGCGCCTGTTCGAGCATCCCAAGGAGAAGCTGTCGCACTACTCGGCCGGTACCACCGATATCGAGTACCGCTTCGGTTTCACCGGCGGCGAATGGGGCGAGCTGGAAGGTATCGCCAACCGCACCGATTACGACCTGTCCACGCACGCCAAGCATTCGGGTGTCGACCTCAGCTACTACGACCAGACCGCCGAGGAACGCTACATCCCGTACGTGATCGAACCCGCGGCCGGTCTGACCCGTTCGCTGATGGCGTTCCTGGTCGACGCGTACGCCGAGGACGAGGCCCCGAACGCGAAGGGCGGCGTGGACAAGCGCACGGTACTGCGACTGGACCGCCGGCTCTCCCCGGTCAAGGCCGCCGTGCTGCCGCTGTCGCGTAACGCCGACCTCACGCCGAAGGCCAAGGATCTCGCCGCACGGCTGCGCCGGAACTGGAATATCGAATTCGACGATGCCGGCGCCATCGGCCGCCGCTACCGCCGGCAGGACGAAATCGGTACCCCGTTCTGCATCACGGTCGATTTCGACACATTGGACGACCAGGCGGTCACGGTCCGCGAACGCGACACCATGACCCAGGAGCGGATCGCTCTCGATCAGGTCGAGGGCTACCTCGCGCAGCGCATGCTCGGCTGCTGACCCGCCGCTCCGCCGCTTCCTGCCGGCCTCTTCCGGCATGCCCACGGGGTAGCCGGCCGGCAGGAAGCGGACCCGGGTGCGGGGCGCAGGCGGTGTGGGCCTCGCTAGCATCGGGGGGTGATCACCGTCGAAACGACCTATACCGGACATGTCGAATCAGGTGGCGCCGCCCAGCGCCGGGAGGTTGCGGGCGCCCGGGTCACCAAGATGTCGGTCGGCCCGATGGACAACAACACCTACCTGGTGCAGTGCGCCGCCACCGGCGCGACACTGCTCATCGACGCCGCCAACGACGCGGACCGGATCGTCGAACTGGTCCGGCAGACCGCCCCGGACGGGGTCGGCCTGATCGTCACCACCCATCAGCATCCCGACCACTGGCAGGCACTCGCCGCCGTCGCAGCAGCAACCGGTGCGCCGACCGCCGCGCATGCGCTGGACGCCGAACCGCTGCCGGTCACCCCGCAGCGTCTCCTCGCCGAGGGCGACAGCGTCACCGTCGGCGACCTCACGCTCGAGGTCATCCACCTGGTCGGGCACACCCCTGGCTCGGTCACGCTGGCCCTGACCGACGGATCCGGCCGGACCCACCTGTTCACCGGCGACTGCCTCTTTCCGGGTGGTATCGGGAAAACCTGGCGCCCGGAGGATTTCACCAGCCTGCTCGACGATGTCACCAGCAAACTGTTCGGCCGCTACGGCGACGATACGGTCGTCTACCCCGGCCACGGGGACGACACCACCCTCGGCGCCGAACGGCCGCAACTGGCCGAATGGAAGAGCCGCGGCTGGTGATTACATGCCGACGGCCCGGCCGGTATGCGGCCGGGCCGTAGCGTCGGTCCAGGTCAGGAGAGGGCGACGAGCTGCTGCCGCAGCCAGCTCAGAGCCGTGACACTGCCCGCGACCCGGTAGCTCGGGTAGCTCTGGTGGATACCGGATTTCACGAAATCGTCGACCTGCTGTTTACGTTCCTCGTAGGCGGCGCCGTTGAGCTGGTCGTGCAGCAGGCCGAGCCCGCCTGCGGCCAGCGCGTCGTTGAGCAGTTCGATACCCAGCGAATGATAGTTGCCGAACTGGGCCGGATCGGCATTCGAGACCTGGGCGAAGAACCCGGCGATCCGGGCGGCGAAATCACCGTCGGGGGTGGAGCAGTACAGGTCGCCCACCGCGCAGAACGTGTAGGTGCGGTTGCTCAGCCAGCCGAAACCGGTCAGCCGGGGGCCGCCCGCGCCGGCACCGGGCACTGCCGGGCCGATCAGGTTGTCGGTGGGGGAGCGGCGCGGATCGGCGATCAGCCCGACCAGGGCGACCCGGTCGGCGGGGACAACGCCCAGGCCCGTGCCGATTTCGGCGGCGAGATCACCGGCGGCGTCGGCTCCCTGGCTGTAGCCGAGCAGGGCGAACCGGGTGTTGGCGCAGCGCCGCGAGACATCCGAAATCAATCCGCGCGCACCGGCAACGGCCTCGTTCTTGGACCGGCCGTAGATCTCCCCCTCCCAGGGGAACGCGGTCGCCGCATAGGCGACGTAGTCGGTGTACGCGCCGTTGGGCAGACCGTCGGTGACAGCGGCGAGCATCCCCTTGCCGGGATCGTCTACCGAGGTCTCCCAGGTTCCGGGAATCGCCACCACATACAGTCCGGGGCAATGCGCCGGGGCCGCATGGGCAGTTGTCGTGGCCACCGCTGGGGCAAGGACAGTGGCGAGGGTTACCGCCAGACCGGCTGCGGCGTTCTTCCATCCAGGCATCGTGTACTCCATGTGCTCACCGAGACGGCCACGGGCCGTTCACCTGTTCCCAGGATTCCCAAATCAGTCCAAAGGCATGCCGCATCATTGCGGCTTGACGCATAAGTAAGGGCGGATCCGTGATCACCGGGGAACGGCTGGTGACGCAGCAGATCTCGCCGACGAACAGCCAACCACAAATTGTCCGTATCGGCAGCACAATCTACCGGTGTTCGACCCTGATCCACGGGATATTCACCGTGCGAAGGCGGCTTGTCGCCGAAATTGTCCGTTCCATCCGGTTTTCGGGCAGGGGTGCGCGCCGGAACTCAGCCCACCGGCCGGCCCAGGATCTCGGTGACCTCCGGCGCGCAGCGTCCGTCGCCCGAATCGCGCCGGTAGCGGTCCCGCCAGCTTGCGATCAGGCCAGGCCGGCATCGAATTCGGGGGGACCGCACCTCGGGACCGCGGCCCGAACCGGGACCGGTCTGCCGGAACCGGCAGCGGCGGCTCCGGCAGCGGCGGGTCACTTCGGGGCGACAGGTTCCTGGAGTTCGGTCACCCATTTGCTGGTGTCCACATCCCAGACCAAGGTGACCTCGCGGCTGGGTCCCGCTGTGCGGTAGCCGTTGTCCTCGATCCATCGCACCAGGTCCTGGTGTGGTTCAAGGACACCGTTCATATCGCCGCGGTAGATCTGCGTCGCGGCCAGCGGCATCTCCGGGAGATCGACGACCGTGAAGTCGTCCGAGCCGACGGGTTCGATCCGCACCGGCATACCCGCGTGTGCCAGCACCGAGCCGTCCGCGCGCTGGTCGTAATAGCAGACGGCAGGTCCGGTGAACTCGATTCGCTCTCGCTCCAGCGCGGCACACAGTTCGGTGAACAGCCGCTCCACCGCCGGCCCGATTTTCTCCGGCGTGAAATCGGCGACCACGGTACTGCGTTCGGCGATCCGGACGGCCGGAACGGTTTTCACCACGATCTCGTCGGTAGGCATCGTGCCCTCCTTCTCGATTACCCGGAGTCTCGCCTCGACGCGGACGAGCCGCTCCCGGTCCGCGGCTATGCGCTGTTCGAGGTCGGCGCGGCGCAAGGCCAGCATGCCGCGCATCTCGGCGCCGGACACCGCGTCGTCCAGCATCCGGCCCACCTGGTCCAGCGTGAACCCGAGCTCTTTGAGGGCGATGATCCGGTGCAGCCGTGTCAGCTGGCCGACCTCATAGAAGCGGTATCCGCTGACGGGGTCGACCCGAGCGGGCACCAGCAGCCCGATCAGGTCGTAGTGGCGCAGCATCCGTACCGACACCCGTCCGTGCCTGGCGAAATCTCCGATACTCAACATGACGCCACCTGTTCTATGGTCTGACATCGTGTCAGGGTCAACCGGCCGTCCGGCGGCTCCAGATGTCCGTCGTGGCGCAGGCACACTGCGGTCACGCTTACCCATCCAGGGAATCCGATAACGATTCGGGCGACAACGCCGGCCCGATCTACGCGGTAGCGCAGGGATTTCGGTGCTGCTCACGATTGCCACAATGGCGCTGCCCGGTACCGCTACCCTTCTGAACAGCGCGAACGGTATCCGGGTCCGGTAGCGCGGCGGTTGCCGGTTCGAGGTCCGCGCTGCCCGGCGCCCGGAACCTGCCTGGCAGACTTGACGATGTGACTTGGGCTCCCGCGCGTACACCACCGGACTCGCGTACCGATTCCCGCGTACGCCGCGGGATCGGTGCCGCGATTCTGCGCTGGGCAGGCCGACTGATCAGCGGCGCGGTGGTGCTGGGGCTGGTGCTGCTGGTCGGGACCGCGGTGCGAGTGTGGCAGGTCGCGCGGATCGAGGACTACACCCCCGCGGACGCCATCGTGGTGCTCGGAGCCGCCCAGTATTCGGGTACCCCGTCGTCGGTGTTCGAGGCACGGCTGTATCAGGCCGAGCAGCTATACGAGCAGGGCGTTTCGGATCTGGTGATCACGGTCGGCGGGAAGCAGGAAGGCGATCTCTACACCGAGGCGGCATCGGGAAAGATGTATCTCACGGATGCCGGTGTCCCGGCGGATGCCGTGCTGGCCGTGGAAACCGGCTCCGACACATTGCGCAGCGTCGAGGCCGTGGCGGCGGCGATGAAGGAGCGCGGGCTCGAATCCGCCGTCCTGGTGAGCGACCCCTGGCATTCTCTGCGCACCCGCACCATGGCCCGCGATGCCGGACTCGACGCGTGGACCGCGCCCACCCGCACCGGCCCCGCCGTGTACACCCGCGAATCGCAGGCGCACGGTATCGCCCGGGAGACCGCGGCCCTGCTCTGGTATCAACTCACCCATTTCTCGGCCGACGATTTCAGCTACACCGCCGGTCGGTAACGCTTCACCGGCTGGTACTGCCGGACACTCCGGAACGTCACCCCCTGGTGGCAGACTTGGTGCGATGACCTACACCGAGCACGACCGGGAACGCCTGGTCACCGAGGCCCCCAAAACGGCCGGCCTGGTCGACGCCGGCGGCAACGGTGCCGAGGCCGGCTCGGCCGGCAACGGTGCTGAGGCCGGCTCAGCCGGCAACGGGCACCGCAGCGAATTCGCGCGCGACCGTGCCCGCGTGCTGCATTCGGCCGCACTGCGCCGCCTGGCCGATAAAACGCAGGTCATGGGTCCTCGTGAGGGCGACACCCCGCGCACCCGGCTCACTCATTCGCTGGAGGTCGCCCAGATCGGCCGCGGAATCGCCGACGGTCTCGGTTGCGACCCCGACCTCGCCGAACTCGCGGGCCTGGCGCACGATATCGGCCACCCGCCCTACGGGCACAACGGGGAGAAGGCCCTGGACATCTTCGCCGCCGAGCACGGCGGGTTCGAGGGCAACGCCCAGAATCTGCGCATCCTGACCAGGCTCGAACCGAAGGTCCTCGATTCCTACGGTCACAGCGCCGGGCTCAACCTCACCCGCGCCGCCCTCGACGCCTGCATCAAATACCCGTGGCAGCGCACCGAACCGGGCGGCAAATTCGGTGCCTACGAGGTGGATGCCGACCGGCTGGCCTGGGTGCGCAAGGACGCCCCGGAACGCCGGCCCGCGCTGGAATGCCAGGTGATGGACTGGTCCGACGATGTCGCCTACTCCGTGCACGATGTGGAGGACGGGATCATCGCCGGCCGGATCGATCTGCGCGCGCTGGCCGACCCGGTGGAGCGGCTGGCGCTGGCCGAGCTGGGGCATGTGCAGCATCGCGCGCTGTCGGTCGAGGATCTGGTGGCCGCGGCGCAGCGGCTGTCGGAGCTGCCGGTGGTTGCCGATGTGTTCCACTACGACGGCACACTGCGCAGTTCGGTCGCGTTGAAGCGGCTCACCAGTGAACTCGTGGGCCGGTTCGCGAACGCGGCAGTGGTCACCACGAAGGAGGCGGCGTCCGGCCCGCCGGCCCGCTATTCCGCCGATCTGCTGGTACCGCCCGTCGCCGCGGCCGAGGTCGCGATGTTGAAGACCGTCGCCCTGCGCTACGTCATGTCCGATCCCGACCACAAACTCCGGCAGGCCGCTCAGCGGGACCGCGTGATCGCCGTGGCGGAACATCTGCTGGCCACCGGGCCGGCCGCGCTCGACCCTCTGCTGAAACCGTGGTGGGACGCCGCCGCCGACGACACCGCCCGGGTGCGGGTGATCGCCGATCAGATCGCCTCCTACACCGAGAGCCGGCTCGAACGCGTCGCCGCGCAACTGTGAACGAGCGGTGAGTTCGCGCACAGGGTGCTCGGGTCCCGGACTGTGCCCGCTGGCCTAGACTCGTTCCCGTGACCGGACGAATACCAGCTCGCGATATCACCGCCATTCGGGAGCGCGTCCGGATCGAAGACGTGGTGGGCGAGTATGTGGCTCTCAAACGCGGCGGCGCCGATTCGATGAAGGGCCTGTGCCCGTTCCACGACGAGAAATCGCCGTCTTTCCACGTCCGTCCCAACCACGGCCTGTTCCACTGCTTCGGCTGCAATGAGGGCGGTGATGTGTACGCCTTCATCCAGAAGATCGAGCACATCGGTTTCGTGGAGGCCGTCGAACAGCTGGCCGACAAGATCGGGTACCGGATCGACTACGAAGGCGGCGGCCCCTCGGTGCAGCGCGACCGCGGTACCCGCTCCCGGCTGGTCGCCGCCAATGCCGCCGCGCACGAGTTCTATATGGCCCGGTTACGCGGCCCCGACGCCACGATGGCTCGCAAGTATCTCACCGACCGCAATTTCGACGAGGCCGCCTGGACCCAGTTCGGCTGCGGTTACGCTCCCGACGGCTGGGACACCCTCACCAAACACCTGCTGAACAAGGGGTTCGGATTCAAGGAGCTGGAGGCGGCGGGGCTCTCCCGGCAGGGCCGCCGCGGCCCCATCGACCGTTTCCACCGGCGGCTGCTGTGGCCCATCCGCAACCTCGGCGGCGATGTCATCGGTTTCGGCGCGCGCAAACTCTTCGACGACGACACCATGCCGGGCAAGTACGTCAACACCCCGGAAACGTTGCTGTACAAGAAGTCTCAGGTGCTGTTCGGTCTCGATCACGCCAAACGCGAGATCGCCAAAAGTCATCAGGCCGTGGTGGTCGAGGGCTACACCGATGTGATGGCCATGCATCTGGCCGGAGTGAAAACCGCCGTCGCCGCCTGCGGGACCGCATTCGGCGACGATCACCTGGGCATCCTGCGCCGCCTGCTCATGGACGATAATTTCTGGCGCGGAGAGATCATCTTCACCTTCGACGGTGACGCCGCCGGTCAGGCCGCCGCCCTGAAAGCGTTCCTCGGTGATCAGAAAGTGGCCGGGCAGACCTATGTGGTGGTGTCCCCGGACGGCCAGGATCCGTGCGAGATGCGGCAGCACTCCGGTGACGCCGCGCTGCGCGATCTGGTCGCCCGCCGCGAACCGCTGTTCGATTTCGCGCTGCGCCAGGAGATCGCCAAACGCGAAGACAGCCGCACCCGCGCCCTCACCTATGACAGCCAGGTCGAAGTGATGCGCTGGGCGGTCCCGATCGTCGCCCAGATCAAGGACCACGGCCTGCGTAAACGCTATGCCACCCAGCTCGCCGAATGGACCGGCTGGCAGGATCCGCAACTCGTCTACCGCCGGGTCGACGAGGAGGCCCGTAAGTTACGTGGCGCCGCTGCCGCACCCGCACGAGCGCCCCGGGTGGAGCACACCGGACCCACACCACCGGCCGCCCGCCCCGATCCGCGCGACCCGGTACTGCGCTCCCAGCGTCAAGCCCTCGCCGCCGGGCTCCAGTACCCGGAAATCGCCGGTCCGGCATTCGACGCCCTGGAAACCGAGGCCTTCACCCACCCCGCCTATATCGCGGTACGCGCTCTCATGGCCGAAGCCGGCGGTGTCTGCTGCGGTCTCTCCGGGGCCGACTGGATCGCCGCGATCACCGACCACACCGACGACCTCACTCTGCGCGCGCTGGTCTCGGAACTGGCGAGCGAACCGCTGCCGGTGAAAACCAGCGGCGATATCCCGCGTTTCATCACCGGCGTCCTCGCCAGCACTCAGGCCGCGCTGGTGGGGCGGCAGATCGCGGAACTGAAATCCCGCCTGCACCGCGTCTCCTCCACCGACGACCCGGATACCTATATGGCGCTGTTCGGCGACCTGGTGGCACTGGAGCAGTACCGCAAGAGCCTGCTCGAGCAGGCCATGGGCAGCGGTGACTTCGCCGCCACCTGATATTCGCCGCTGATCGGGCCTGCTCTAACGCCGGCGCAACTGGTCGTGCGGCACCATCACCGTGGTGCGCTCGTCCAGCGGTTCCATGGGTTCGAGCTTGGGTTGGGTGCTCAACTTCTCCGATAGCTTCTGCCGGCTCACGTTCACCAGCTTGCGGGTCACCGGGCTCCCCGCGACGGCCCGCGCACTGGCACTGATCTGCTCATAGCGCGCCCGCCCGGCCTTACTGCCCAGCACATAACCGGCAGCGATACCGATGATCAACCGCAGCATCTTGGGTCGAGCTCCTCCCAGTAGTCCGTGCTGCCCCATCCTGCCCGACCGCACCGACACCTGTCGATCCGACTCCACCGCAGCCGCCCCGCTCGCACCCACTTTCCCCGCGTTCTGTGAGCTCGACCCCGCGATTTGGGCCCACACCCACCCATACGCTAAAGTTTCACCTCGGTCAGCCCGGTACGGGCGGACCACCGAGCAATCCCCTATAGCTCAATTGGCAGAGCAGCCGACTGTTAATCGGCAGGTTACTGGTTCGAGTCCAGTTGGGGGAGCAGAAATAGCAGGTCAGGCCCGGTAGTTGGGTTTGGCCTACTGTTCTTCTCAGGTCGATCACCAAAAATACACCAGAGTTTGCGCGCCGAAATTCCATTCAGTCGAACGACGTGGCGACCATTCTTCGCGGGGTCGTGCTACTTGGGGATCGGTTCGAGATCAGGCGGCGAACGGTCAGCGAGATTCCGACCGCCTCCCACTCGGGCCGTGGCCTGGGCCATGAACTATCCCGATACCCCTGGGTGTTTCCGCTATGGAGCCTGCGGGTATGGAGCCTGCGGGTCGACGAGCAGTGCCGGGCGTCGGCGCGAAGCTCCGTGCACGTCGACAGATCCTGCGCCCTTATCCCGGGCAGATGACGCTGATATCCGGACCTGCCTTACGCCTTGATCTGTGCTCGCCGGCGAGAATTCGATGGTAGGCGCGGCCGAATCATCGCCGAGGACGGTCGGTGCGACTGCGCGACAGCGGGTTGCTTCAAGCGGAAAAGCCGCGCAATGAGTCGGTCGCACGAGTCAGCGCGTCCGTCGACGTGGTGACGAAATCGAGGAGAACCGCCAGCGATTCGGCGTCGCGGCCTTCGAGCTGCTCTTCTATCGCTCGCCCGAGCCCGGCGAATAGAGGCGAAACTTGTTGTGCGGCCTTGGCGGTGATCTCGACGAGGACCCTCCGTCGATCGTCCGGATCACGCCGGCGTGCGACGTACCCGGACCGCTCGAGGCGATCGATCATGGCGGTCACGGCCCCGCCGCGGGTGATGCCGACGTGCTGTGCGAGCTCTCCCGGAGTCTGTGGGCCGTCCATGCTGAGCAGGTTCAGGCAGCTCAGGTCGGTGACAGCGATACCGGCACGGTGCGCGACGGCCGAGTGGAACAGCACGGTCCGCGTCGCCTGCAAACGCAGCGCGAGCTGTAGCGAGTTCAGGGTCTCACTCCGGGGCTTCCCTGATGTCATACGCGACGCTCCTTCCTATTATCTCTAAAATAGAGATACTCTCGAAACGAGAGTACAGACTGCGAGGAGGTCAGGGCAATGACCGTGAAACGCGCCATCCCTTTGTGGCTGCTGGTGGTATTCGTCGGAATCCAGTTCGGGGCGGGCTGGTACGAGAAACTCGGCGTGATCCCGCTGTGGGCCGACGCGCCCCCGGATCAGGTACTCGACGCCATGAACGAATCCGGCTTCCATCAGGCCGGCCGTGCGTTCTGGCCGTTCGTCTCTCCGGTCGTCGCGCTGTTGTCGCTGATCAACCTGTATCTGGCGTGGCGGACCCCTGTTACCTTCCGCCGCTGGTGGCTGGCGTCGGCGGGCATCATGGCCGCCTACTCGCTGTCGACCTACGGCTATTTCGCCACCCAAATGCTGATCTTCCAAGCTGGGGGCGACGACTGGGCTCCTGACCGGGTGGAGTCGTTCATCGACACCTGGACCACGCTGAACTATCCACGCATGGTGCTCGGCGGAATCGGGTGGCTGTGCGGGTTGCGGGCGCTTTCACTCTCGGGCACCGTCACCCGGGCCACGGCCTTCAGTACCAGCAGGCGTACGGCCATAAGCGAGCACCGCTAAACGGTCTTATCGCACGGACGGCTGGTCGCGGAACGCGCCTTGGTCGAGTTCACCAGATCGGCGGGTACACGTAACCGGGAGTCCAGAACGGCTGAATGCCGTAGTGGTTGTAAAGGTCACGGTAGAACTCGACCCTATCCACGATCGCCGGGTCATAGGGTGAGCTGCCGGCAACATGTTCCCGGGTTCGATCGATGTGCACGTCGGTTGCGCCGATGCGGGTGATGGCATCGACCGGAACCAGGCGTTCGGTGCGGCCGAGGCCGAGGAAACCTCCGGATCCGATGCGGAGGAACCGCACCTTGCGTTCACCTTCGTCTATGATCAAACCTTCGACTTCGCCGATTTTCTCGCCCACCCGATCGTGCACGGTGCGGTGGCGGATATCCTCGAGGGGATTTTCCAGCCGCAGGTCGGTATCGCCGAGTTCGATCAGGGTCGGCTGCGGGGCTGCCATACTTTCTCCTTTCCTCATCGGTCGGTCGAGTCGGTTCCGGTGCTGCCTCGATGCCGGGCCGCCCGAGTTCACGACGCGTGTGCCCAGTGAGAGCGATCGAAAACCCCCGGTGAGTCGGTCGTGGCCGGTTGCGATGGGCCGAAGAACCCGCGAGGAACAGCCGGTCTATCGGTGCGGATGTGGTGGACAGCAGCAGCGGCAGCGTCCGGAAGCGAAACACACGGTCATCCTGGCCGCGCTTCCAAGTCACACCTCCGGAGGGTGGCGACCACGACCTGGTCCTCGAAATCTCCGGTCGGGAGATCAGCGCGGGGCCGCGGACCCACCACCAGGAAGCGCCCGGGCTCGGTCGTCCGCCTCTCGGGTCAACGAGAAAAATACCGGTGGAAGAGCAAATTCGACGATAGTGAGGGCGATGACGAACCAGTGCGGCCAACCGTGCAGGGCCACCGACAGGAGCCGGGCAAGCCCACCGGCAAAGAAGACAGCGGCGAGGAGGCGGACCACCTCACGGGGGATCGGGGACTGTCGGGCCGCCCACACCCAGGCGAGCCCATAGCCGGCGAATATCGCGCTGAAGAAACGGTTCTGGCTGTCATCGGTGGCGGTGAGGTCGCCGGTGTCCGGAACGGCCTGTGGGCCGATGATCAGATGCTCCAAGCCGATGAGGACGCAGGCTACACCCATGGCCCAACACAGCCATCGCAATGTTTTCTGCATGTGCGGACCTCCTCCGGGGCGCGGGCACGAGGACCTCGCCATCTGCTCCCGCGAACTTAGTAGACATTTGTCTAATAAGACCATAGGCCCGCTGGTGGACACACGTCAACTAAGCTGTGCGAAATGACCGCCCGCCGTCGGCTCGCCCCCGAAGAACGCCGCACACTGCTGGTGGAAGCCGGTGCGCGACTGTTCGCCGAGCGCGCCTACGACGATGTCCTCATGGAGGACGTCGCGACCGCGGCAGGCGTCTCCCGAGCACTGCTGTACCGGCACTTTCCCGGTAAGCGGGAACTGTTCGCCGCGGTCTATCGACAAGCAGCCGAACACCTGCTGGGACATACAGTGCTGACGCCGGGACAACCTCTTGCAGGGCAACTCGCAGCCGGATTGGACGCACACTTCGATTACTTCGAAGCCAACTCGCATGCGGTGATCACCGCCAACCGGACGTTGGCCGGCGACCCTGCCATCCAGGCGATCATCGCGGAAGAACTGAGCGAACTGCGTCAGCGAATACTCGACGCTATCGGGCTCACCGGTGTCCGCCGGACACTGGCCTCATCAATACTCATGGGTTGGTTGACCTTTGTGCGGATCGTCACGATCGACTGGCTGGATACGCGACCATGCCCGCGCGCGGAGTTGCGCGAAATCTGTATCGCCGCCCTGCTCGGTGCGCTCGAACCACTGATCGCGCAGGAGGATTCGAACACCGCCTGATCACACCTGCGCCGTGCTTCCGGCGGCCGAGGCGCCGTTGGCGGCCCTCGGCGATTTGCCGAGACGTGGGGCTGATGAGGTCCCCATGGACTGTGGCGATCACGAGATCTTCTCCCCCGATAGGGCTGAGCCCATCGTGACAGTGAGCAGAGTAGGCTTCGTACAGGCGCGCATGCCGGCGCAAGCTATTGCGCGCCTGGCCGGGTGGACTACACCACGCGGGTGCCGGTGAGCGGGAATGTGCCACCGGCACTGATGGTGACAGTGCCGGTGAAGACGTCGCCGTCGACCGTGCCCTCGGCGCTGACGTCGAACTTTACCGGCTCGGTCAACTCGCAGGTGATGGTGACGTGCTGTCCTTCGACCGTGCCGCTCGTGATGGGGACGGTGATGTCGAGCTGTGGGTCGAAAACCGTTCCGGAGACGCCGTTGTCGGCGGTCTCCAGTGTGAACACCATGAGTTTACTTCCGGCCGGATGGGTCATGGTGAGGTTCCAGCTGCCTGCGACTGCGGTCCTCCCACTGCTTACGCGCGGGGCAACGACCGGTCTCGGATCGTCTGTGTTCACTCCGCCGTGCTCGCCGAGCGCGGGCTGACCCGGCTTCACCGGTACCCCGGCGGAATTGAGAAAGCCCGCCATCAGCTGGTAGAAGCCGATGAGAAATATCAGCTCGATGATCTGCGGGTCGTCACGGGTGGCTGCCAGTTGCGCCCAGGTTTCGTCGGAAATGAAGGTGTCGGTACACAATTCGTCGACGGCATGCAGCACGGCTCTGTCCGTTGTGCCCCAACTGGCCTCGGGGTCGGACAGCGCGTCGATCTCCGCCACGGTGGCCCCTGCGCCGATGGCGGCGGGAACGTGGTTGGCCCATTCGTAGGGCGCGTCGCAGCGCAGCGCTACGCGCAGGATCGCCAGTTCCCGGATGCGTGGATCGAGGCTTCCCTGGGCCAGCAGGAAGCCGCCGAACTGCTGGAACACCGTCATCAGGCCGGGGTTGTGCGCCAACACCTGGACAACGGTATCCGCGCCGAGGCGGGCGAGGCGACGCTGATCATCAGGCATTTCGTCGAGGGGCATCGGGGTGATTCGCGGGCTCTTTGCCTGTGGCATGTGATTTCCTTTTCGTTGGTCGAAATAGTCGATTCAGGGCCGAATATCACGGCGGCGGATGGTGTACAGGCCCAGCGCGGCCAGTGTGAACGCCAACACGATCAGGGCAACTACCGGCAAGGCAGCGAAGCTCTCCAACGGCATGCGGGGAATGTGCTGGAACGGTGACAGGTCGGCCAGCCAGCTCGGCCATCCGGTACGCGGGGTGAACCACCGCATGATTACGCCGTAGAGCAGTACTAGCCAGGAGATCGGAAGGGTGCGCGGAGACATCCCGTACAGCGCGGCAGCTATGGTGAGTAGGGCCAGCACCTCGGGAGCGCGGACGAGGTGGTCGAGGGTCACCATTCCGATGAGGGAGGCATCGCCGGTGGTCAGTGCGGCGGCTGCCCCGCCCGCGACGCCGACGAGGGTGAGAAACGCGACACCGGCGATCGCAGAGATCATCAAGTGGGCTCGTACCCACTGGCTGCGGGTGGTCGCAGTGGCCAGTACGGGGTCGAGCAGACCGCGGTTTTCGTCTGTGCGCAGGCTGTGTATGGAGAGCACGGTGTAGATGCCGACGATGAAGGAAAACCCAACGACCATGAGCGCGAAGTAAGCGTCGAGTACTTCGGCGGACTCTCCCCCAGGGACGAGTTGTTCCGGCAGCGCGGTCAGCGCATCGTCCATGGGGCCGGCGAGGCCGCCGAAGACCAGCCCGGCCACGAGAAGTGGAATTGCCCAACGCAGCATCTCGGTCCGTCGTAGTTGCCAGGCCAGTGTCAGCGGTGACCCGAGCCAGTGTGGCGCGGTGGTGGGGCCGGGACGTGGCCTGACCACCCCAGCTCCGAAATCCCTGCGGGCGGCCAATGCGTAAGCGACTGCGACCATGGCGGCGGCGCATGCTGCTGACAGGATGAGCGGCCACCACCGCTCATTCACGAGTACGCGGGTCTGCTGCGGCCACGCCAAGGGGGAGAACCACGACAACGGGCTTCCGTGCTCACCGATCAGATCGCCGATGGCGCGGATGATCCAGGCGATGCCCAATGCTGCGGCCGCTAGTCCGCCTGCAGCCCTTGAGTGCTCGGTGACCTGCGCTGTTATTGCCGCGATCCCCGCAAAAACAAGGCCGGTGGCGCCGACGCCGACGCCGAACAGGAGTGCGCTCGCGAACGGCAGTCCCATGCCCGTGGCCGCGGCGGCGAGCAGGAGCGCGAGGACGGTGTCGGTGAGTAGTGCGACGAGGAGTGCTGCGGTGAGCCCGGCGTGCCGGGCCACGACGGTTGCGCGGATCAGTTCGGCGCGTCCGGTCTGTTCCTCGGCACGAGTGTGCCGGATGATGAGCAGCATGTTCATCAGCGCGGCGCCGAGCAGGAACTCGGGCCCGTATCCGGCGATGAAGAAACGCTCGACGGTCATCTGGTCGAGGCCGTAACCGGGGCCTCCGAACATCTTCATCAGAGGGTGGTGACCGAACAGCTCTATCTGGTCGGGCGACATGGTCGTGAAGAACGTGTCGAGGACGGTGAAGAAATAGGGCACGAACAAGGTGATGACCGCGACCCAGATAGGCAGCTTGACTCGTTCGCGCCGCAGGATCAGCTCTATCATGCGGCCCAAGCCGATCATGCTGTGGCCCCGTTCACCGTCTCGTAGTGACGGAGCATCAATTCCTCTAGCGTCGGCGGGCGTACGGTCAACGACCGGACATGGAATCGGCTGAGGTGTTTCAGGGCACTGTCCAGGTGCTCGGCATCGACGGCGAAGCGCACAGCGCACTCGTCGCGGAGATCTTCGCGCCCCAGTTCGTGGATGCCCGGCACATGATCGAGAGCTGTCACAGCACCCACGGTTCTCGCTTCGATGGTTGTGCGAGTGAGGTGTCGTAGCTCGGTCAGAGTTCCGGTCTCCACGGTCACGCCTTGCCGGATGATGCTGATCCGGTCGGCGAGATTCTCCACCTGAGCGAGGATGTGGCTGGAAAGCAGGACCGTGCGACCGGTCGCTTTCACCTCGCGGATGATGTCTTGGAACACCGCCTCCATCAGCGGGTCCAGTCCAGAGGTCGGCTCGTCGAGCAGCAGCAGTTCGGCATCGGAGGCCAGGGCCGCGATCAGCGCGACCTTCTGGCGGTTGCCCTTGGAATAGCTGCGGCCCCGTTTGCTGGGGTCGAGTTCGAACCGTTCGATGAGCTCGTTACGCCGTTTCACGAATGAACTGGATAGCTGACTACCACGTAGCCGCCCCAGGATATCGATGGTCTGGCCGCCGGTCAGGTTCGGCCAGAGTTCGACGTCGCCGGGTACGTACGCCAGCCGATGGTGAATTTTTTCGGCGTCGGCCCAAGGGTCGCGCCCCAGTAGCACGGCCCGGCCGGCGTCGGCCTTCAACAGACCGAGCAGTATTCGCATGGTGGTGGACTTTCCTGCGCCGTTCGGGCCGAGGAAGCCGTGGGTCTCTCCGGTACGGACACCGAGTTCGAGCGCATCGAGAGCTCGCGTGGTTCCGAATGTCTTGACGAGCCCGCTGATCTCGATCGCGGTAGTGGTCATGATTCCTTCCGGTAACGGGTTACTCGCAGTACGGCGAGCAGAAATTCCTCGATCTCCTGCGGACTGCTGTCGTCCGGTCGGGTCAGCAGGTGAGTGGTGACGGCGCCGGTGAGGATCTCCTGGACGATTTCCAGATCCGTATCCGCAGGAAACCGCCCGCGTTCGCGGTCACGAGCGAGCACTGCCCGGATCCATCGGTTGCGGGGCTCGATGCTGGCTTCGGTGAAGGCTTCCTCGAGTTCGGGATGATCGTGCAGGGAGATCATCAGTCGCCGGAGCAGCTGTCGCGTGCGTCCGGCCGTCCGGTCGCCGGTGTCGCCACTGAGCCCCTGAGCCCACCAGGCAAGCATTTCCTCGGTATCGCGAGGCTCGGGCAACTGGTCCGGCGGTGCGGGGTAGGCGTGATGGATCGCCGCGATGAGCAGCGTGGTCTTGTCGGTGTAGCGCCGGTAGATCGTGGGCCGGGTGACACCGGCCCGGTTCGCGACTCGCTCGATGCTGGTCGCCTCGACCCCGCGCTCGATGAGCAGCTCCACCGCCGCCTCGAGGATGGCGTCGTCGGCTTCGGTGCTGCGCGGCCGGCCGCGGGTACGAACAGTCCTGGTCATGGTCACCCTCCACAGGCAGTTGCCGCACACCGAAAGGGACACCGGAACATTCGTCATCGCACCGCCCTTTCGTCAATATTTGAATACAGATACAGTACTGTAAATTAATTTGGCGCGGTAGGCCTTGGTCGTAGCGGGGTGGTTCGGGTCGGTCCGTGGGTGGTGGAGCCGGTGTTGCGAGGGTGGGTAGCTTCTGGATCGGAGTTCGGGCCGAGGTAGCGCCCGCGTTGTATAAAAGTGAACAAACGTTTACTGTAGTGAACATGCGTTCACAAGATGATCGCACCGCCCGAGCCAGGATCAGGGACGAGGCGTTGCGGCTGTTCGCCGACCATGGCGCCGATGCGGTGACTGTCCGGGCGGTCGCGTCGGCTGCGGATGTTTCTCCGGCGCTGGTGATCCGGCACTATGGGGCGAAGGCCGGTCTGCGTGCTGCGGTGGACGATTACGTGGCAGGCGTGTTCGAGTCCCTGCTTCAACAGACGGTGCTCGCCGATGAGGTCGGTCCGTTCGCATCCGGGGCGGTCCCGGCGCTGGCGGCGCAGATCATCGGTCGGCTACCACCCGATTCGCCGGTCCCCGCCTATCTCGGGCGCATGCTGCTGGAAGGCGGGCCCGCCGGTTCAGCGCTGTTCCGGCGCCTGTACACGGTCAGCTGCGACGTGCTGGCGGAAATGGCCGAGAAAGGGGTCGCCGACCCAGGCGTTGATCCGGCCGTTCGTGCCGCGTTTCTTCTGGTCAACGATCTCGCGGTGTTGATGCTGCGTCCGCATATCGGCGCCGTTGTCGGTGTCGATCTTGCGACGGAGCAGGGAATGCGGCGCTGGGGTGCCGAGGTGTTGTCCATCTACCGGTCGGGGTTGGGAGGTGGTGCCGTAGAGGATGCCCGGTGAACGGCCCGATCCGCCCACACCACCACGAGTGAGGTACCCATGTCTGTCTCTACGGCTCTTCCGGCTCCGGTCGCCGACGCCTTGGTCGGTATAGCATCGCGAGCACTACGCATCCGATGGCTCATGCGCGCACCCGTGCGAATGTACCGGGCACGCCTGGGATTCCTGTTCGGTTCTCGCATGCTGATGCTCGAACACACCGGACGGAAAACCGGCGCCCGCCGCTACGTCATCCTCGAAGTCATCGACCACCCGGATCCCGATTCGTATGTGGTGGTGTCCGGTTTCGGTACTCGTGCCCAGTGGTTCCGCAATGTATGTGCCGACCCCGTGGTCCGAGTCTGGATCGGCGGCCGGCGGCCGGCGGAGGCGCACGCGAGCGTGCTGAACCCCGATGAGTCGGCGGCTTCGCTGCACGCCTATGTCACCCGGCATCCTCGTGCCTGGGCCACCATGAAACCGGCGATCGAGAGCACCCTTGGTGCGCCTATCGACGACCGTGGTACAGGGCTTCCGATGGTCCGCATCCGACTTACGTGAGAATAAGGGGACCAGGGGCCACCGGCGCCGGCGGTGCACCGTTCCGGCCGACTGCCGGACCGATTCACCAGAATAGCTCTGGGCTCGGTCGGCGCCTCGCAGCTGTCACCGACCTGGTCTCGGACCCCCCGAGGGGTGGTCATCAGTGTCATCCTGAGGTCCGGTTCCGGTGCGCCGCCGGGCCGCTGTCGTGGTCGATGACTGTATCCAACAGTGTGTACAAATAGGAGGTGATGTTGCGTGGGCAACACCCTCCGGCAGTATGGAGAGAACCCGTGATGGGAGCACTGGATGCTTCGCACGATGCTGCGGCGGTGGCAGGGGCGGTGGTCACGGCCGGCAGCGGACTGTCTGTGCGAGGTATGGCACGGCCCGGCGGGCGGATGCGATTGTGATCGACGGTCTGGAAAGAGCCACGCGTATCCTGGCACTCTTTTCCTCCGATGTTCCCGAATGGACGGTCAGTGAAATCTGCCGGGAACTGAATCTGCCGAAAACCACGATGTGGGAGTACATGCAGACCATGACGGAGTTGGGTCTGCTCCGCCGCACGGGACGAGGCCGTTACCGGCTCGGATGGCGGGCCTTCCAGCTGGGGCTGCGGGCGCGTATGACTTCGGAGATCTCCGGTCCCGCACGGGTGGAGATGAGCAGACTCGTCGAGAAATACGACGAAACTGTGCAGTTGGCGTCGCGCTATCGCGGCGAGGTCGTCTATCTGGAGAAGATCTCGCCCAGAACCGGCGTCCAGGTCGATCTGACCCGGGTGGGAGAAAGGCTGCCGGCGCACTGTACCGCGGCCGGGAAGGTGCTCCTGAGTTATCTCCCGCCCGGCGAAGTCCGGAATGTGTATGCGGGCGAGGAGCGGCTACCGCGTCTCACGCGACGTTCCATCGGATCCCTGACGGCACTGGAGTCGGAGCTGGCTGCGGTTCGTGAGCGTGGTTATGCCCTCGATGTGGAGGAGACGGTGGAGGGTATGTGCAGTGTCGCGGCGCCGGTCAGCAATGAGGACGGCGATGTGACCTGGGCCTTGACCATGAGTTTCCTCGAATACCGCCTGTCCGACCGTGGCACCGGCTACGCGCTGGCCGTAGTCGAGGCCGCGCAGCGTCTGTCCCACCCGGAACCTCCGGTGGCCGACGGCCCGCGGCCGTAGGACCACACCGGCCTGCTCGACGGCATATTTCGCCGGGTGATGCCGTCCGCGGCCTGCGTTGTTCGGCTCAGCCGAACGGGCCGGTTGCAGCTCCTTTGTGAAGCGAGTTACATTCAGGTCATGAAAAAGCGCTTCTGAGCAGAATTCCTTCTGAACCTCCGATGAATCTTCCGATTTGCCTCGGGTAAAGAACGCTGCTGCGCTTTCTTCATGCCGAATCGTTTCTCGTTGATCAATGCACGAAGAGGCTTCGATTATGAATGCAAAAAGTACAACCGGTCGCCGCGTCGGAATTGATATCGGCGGTACCTTCACGGACCTCTTCGTGGTCGAAGGGACAGGGGCAGGCCGAATATACAAGTCGCCCACCACGCCCCACGATCCCTCCGAGGGCCTGCTGAACGGGCTGACCAAGGCGGCGGATGCCATCGGTGAATCGCTGGAGGAATTCCTCGGCGGGGTGTCCACAATTGTGCATGGGACAACGATCGCGACAAATGCCGTGCTGACCCGTCAGGGCGCGAAAACTGGTTTCGTAACCACGCGCGGATTCCGCGATCTGCTGAATATGCGCCGCGGTATCCGCGACCGGCAGAACGATTCGAAGTACGCGCCGCCCGTTCCGCTGGTCCCCCGCGACCTCGTCGCCACGGTGCGTGAACGCATCGATGTCGCGGGCAATGAGCTCGTGGCGCTGCACGAGGAAGATGTGAAGGCCGCGGCACGGCTGTTCCGGGACCAGGGCGTCGAAGCCGTGGCGATCTCGTATCTCTGGTCGTTCCTGGATCCGTCCCATGAGCAGCGGACCGCGGAAATCTTGCGCGCCGAGCTGCCCGGTGTCTTCGTCACGATGTCGCATGAGGTGCTGCCGCAGATCCGGGCCTACGAACGCCACAGCACCACGGCCTTGAACGCTTTCGTAGGCCCCAAACTGCAGAATTACCTGGCCAATATCAAGCGCCAATTGGCCGACCGGGGTTTCGGCGGTACCCTGCTCATCGTCCAGTCCAACGGCGGTGTGATGTCACCCGAGATCGCCAGCGAGATGGCCGTCAACGCACTGATGTCCGGTCCGGCGGCCGCGCCGGAGGCTGCCCTGCAGTACGCCCGGCGCCACGGCTCCGAGGATGTCATCACCGTGGACATGGGCGGGACCAGTTTCGATGTGGCGCTGGTCCGGGGCGGTGAACCCTTGCTCACCAGCGACAGTGAAATCGGCGGATACCGGGTGGCGCTGCCGATGCTCGATATTCATACCGTCGGCGCCGGCGGCGGCTCTCTGGTGTGGGTGGACTCAGGGGGTATTCTGCGCGTCGGCCCGCAGAGCGCCACCGCCACCCCCGGTCCCGCCTGCTACGGCCGCGGTGGCGAGAACCCCACGACCACCGACGCCGATCTGCTCATGGGCTACCTCAACCCGGACCTGTTCGGAGACGGTGCTTTCACCCTGGACGTCGAAGCTGCCCGCAAGGCTGTCGAGGACAAGGTTGCCAGGCCGTTGGGGCTGTCGGTGCCGGAAGCCGTCGAAGGTATCTACCGCGTGGTCAACGCGACCATGGCCGAGGCCGTCAACGCGGTATCGGTCAAGCGCGGACTCGATCCCCGCGAATTCACCCTCGTCGTGGCCGGTGGTGCGGGACCGATTCATGCGGTACCGATCGCCCAGGAACTGGGCATCAGCCGCATTATCGTGCCCCGGGAATCTTCGGTGTTCTGCGCCGTCGGTACCTTGCTGACCGATCTCAAGCATATGTACGCGCGAACCTTCGTCGCCGATATGGACTCCCTGGACCTGAGCCGGGTCAGCGAGGTGTACCGGGAGATGCGGGACGAAGCGATCACGACGCTGCGCTCGGAAAACGTATCGCCCGACGCGATCGACCTGAACTTCACCGCCGATATGCGCTATATCGGACAGTTCGACGAAATCGAGGTCGCTGTGGAGTTCGACGGCGAGTTGAAGCCGGCGGCGCTCGAACAACTCATCACCGATTTCGAAGAAAAGCATGAGGCGCTGAACGGCTACTCGATGCCCGGAGAGGCCACAGAGCTGATCAACCTGCGGCTGACCGCACTCGGCCGGACCACCAAGCCTGCTCCCGCCGAAGAACCTTCCGCAGGCCCGGACCCCTCTCCCGCCTGCAAGGGCACGCGGGATGCCATCTTCTCGGGCACCCGAATTCCGGTGGATGTCTACGACGGGCTCGCCTTGCGGCGCGATAACCGCATCCTCGGCCCGGCCATCGTAGAACAGCCCACGACCACTGTCGTTCTCATCGAGGGCTACGCCATGACGGTCGACGCTCAGGGAACCTACGTCATCGAACCGGCCAGCTGACCGGACTGAAAGGACGACCGCAGATGACACAGACACGCACCACCCCCGACCCGATCCTCGTCGCGGTGATCGGCAACGCCCTCGACGGCATCACTCATGAGATCGGCCAGACGATGCTGCGCACGTCGCGTTCGCCGATCTTCGTGGAGGCACGCGATTTCGCCACCTCCATCTTCAGCGCGGACTGCCGGCTGCTCGCGCAGACCCATTACATTCCCGTCATCGGCGGCGCTACCCCGTACGCGCAACGCGCTGTCGCCGACTTCTTCGGCGACGATGTGCACGACGGCGACGTCTTCATCCACAACGACCCGTTCAACGGCGGCTCTCATCTGCCCGACATCACCATCACCCGGCCGGTGTTCTGGGAGGGCGAGCTGGTCTTCTGGGCAATGACCAAGGGGCATAACGCCGACGTCGGCGGCGGCGGCGTGGTCGGGTTCAATCCCGGTGCCCGGGACGTGCTGGACGAGGGCATCCGTATCCCTCCGCTCCGCATCATCGACCGGGGCACACTCCGCAAGGATGCATGGGAGCTCATTCTCGGCAACGTACGCATGCGCTCACTCGTGGAAAGCGTTCTGAACTGTCAGATCGGCGCCACCGCCATCGGCGAACGCCGATTGCACGCACTGCTGGAGAAATACGGCCCAACAACCCTCGGCGAAGCCACCGACGAGCTGATGCGGGCCAGCGCACGCCAGGTCCGCGCGGAGATCAGCCGGATACCCGACGGTGAATACAGTGCCGAAACCCTGGTGGACAACGACGGTATCGACAAGAGCCGGCCTTACCGGATCGCCCTGACAATCAAGGTCGACGGCGAGAAACTCACCTTCGATTTCAGTGCCGGTGACGCGCAGGCCGAAGGTTTCATCAACAGTCCGATCGCCAACACGGTCGCCTCGGCGCACCTGGCCCTGTTCGGATCCATCGACCCCGATATCCGCTACAACAGCGGCGCCATCGAACCGATCGACGTGGTGGCCCCCGTGGGCTCGATCGTCAATCCCAGCGATCCAGCTCCTGTGGCAGCCTGTACGGTTCCCACCTGCGAAGCCATCGCGACAGCGGTCTGGGTGGCCCTGTCCCGGGCGGTACCGAGCCGCGCCCATGCGGGCTGGGCCCGGTGGTGCACTCCCGCTACCGCGGGAATCAATTCCCGCACCGGACGTCCGTTCGGCGACCTGCACTTCCTGGGCAAGGGCGGCAGCGGCGCGACCGAGGGATTCGACGGCTGGGACCATCTGTCACCCGCGAACACGCTGGGCGGACTGCGCACCCCGGACCCCGAACTCCACGAACTGGACACGCCCTACCTGCTGGAAGAACTCGAGTATCTTCCCGACAGCGCGGGCGGTGGCCAGTGGCGCGGCGGATTGGGTGTGCGTTACCGGTGGCGGGTGCAGGCCGGCGATATCGCGTGTGCCACCTACGGCAGCGGATTCATGCCGGAGACCGCGCCGGTGGGAATCCTCGGTGGGCGGCCCGGCATCGTGCAGAAACTCACGTTGACCCGCGGTGCGGCCGAGCCCGTCGAGATCGGCACCAATTCCTTCTACACGCTCAACGAGGGCGATGTCTTCGAAGTCATCTCCAGCGGTGGCGGTGGGTTCGGCGACCCGTATCAGCGTGACGCGGAACTGGTGCTGCGTGATGTCCGCGAAGGTGTCGTGTCCGTCGACGCCGCGCGCACGATCTACGGCGTGGACATCGATCCGGACACTCTGGAAATCCGCCCGGACAAAACCCGGAGTCTTCGCGCCGCCACTCGCTGATATTTGTCCCGCTCGAGGGCGCGGGCGCGAGTTACCCACGCGGACGAATCAACGTATCCAACAAAGGAGTATCACCATGGCTACGACCGCATTCGCGGTGGCTGCCAGCCACGCTCCGGGACTGATCGGCATGTTCGACCAGGCTCCGGCAGAGTCGCAAAAAGTCGTGTCGTCGGCATACGGATCCATTGCGAAGCAAATTCGCGAAGCCGACCTCGATGTGATCATCATGGTGGCCAACGACCATATGGCCAACAACCGGATTCGCGAGTACCCCGATTTCCTGATCGGTATGGCACCGGAACATCGCGGTCCGGCCGAATTCTTCAAGGACTGGCTGGGCTGCGGCGAATACGCCGTCCCGGGCCGGCCCGATATCGCGGCGACGATCTTCAACGGCCTGAATCGACGGGGCATACGTGTTTCCGCGACCCGGGAGAACCTCAATTTCGACGACAATATCTCGGTTCCGGTGGTCAAGACCGAGATCGAAGCCAGCGGCGTCGCGATCATCCCCATCCTCCAGAACGTCACGGTTCCCCCTTTTCCGGACCAGCACCGCTGTTATGAGATCGGGCGACAGCTGGCGGACGTTATCGAGAACGATCTGCCGGCCGATCTCCGCGTCGGACTGTTCGCCACCGGCGGCATGAGCCACGAGCCGGGCGGCGTACGGGACTTCTGGATCGACGAAGACTTCGACAAGTGGTTCCTCGGGCTGCTGGCCAACGGCGATCACGACAAGGTGCTGGCCGACGTCACCCCGGATCGCCTGGCGCAGGCCGGTACCGGTGGGACCGAGGAACTGCTCAGCTGGATCCTGGTCATGGGCGCGATCGGTGAGCGGTTCTGCGACGTACTCGGATACACCGCATGGGACCAGTGGCGCTGCGGTATCGGGGCCGTCAGCTGGGATATGACATCGAAACCTGCGGCCCACCAGGAGGAGCGGTCATGAGTCTGGAGAACATCAACCGGGCCCTGGTTTCCCATGATCTGGTGCAGGATCTCAAATGGAACGCTGATCTGCGCCGGGATTTCGAGGAGAACCAGTCCGCTGTCCTCGACCGATACGATCTGACACCCGCCGAGCGCACGGCGATCGAACAGCGGGACTTCCGTGCCCTCTACGACATGGGCTTCCACCCGTACCTGGGGGCGCAGTTCGCTCGAATCCTTTTCGCCAACAACAAGTCCGGCGCTACCAGCGCGGTGCAGATGCTGCTGGCATCGATTCGCCGGGAGCCGGCACCGGGCGAGCCCGAAGCGAGCCGGCGGTGAACCGGATCTCGGCCGCGCAACCGTCGACAGCCGCCAGAACGGCACCGACGGAGCCCGGGGCACACCAAGTCCATCATCTACCAGCCGGAGCGGACACCGTCCGAGTGGGGATCATCGACGCGGCCGCGCCGCCGGTACTCACTGTGGACTCCGGTGCCGAGGTCACACTGTCCACCTGGGGTCACTGGGGAAACCAGGTGACCCCGGATACGGCCATCGAGGACTTCCCGCGCCTGCGCGAGAAGTTCCCCGAGGCCCTCGGCCCGCACTCGATCACCGGGCCCATCCATGTACGCGGGGCCCGCCCCGGCGACGCACTGGTGGTGGACGTCCTGGAACTTCTACCGGCAGCCCACGGATTCAACCTCGTCGTGGCACACCCACGCGGCCGCGGGGTCCTGCGCGACCGTTTCCCCGACGGGATGATCCGCCACTTCGCCCTGAACCGCGAATCCATGACCACCACCCTCGGCGGAAACGTGACCGTACCGCTGAAGCCGTTCCTGGGCATCATGGGAGTGGCCCCCGCCGAAGACGGCCCGCGCAGCACCGTGGAACCCGGTGCCTTCGGGGGCAATATGGACCTCTCCGAACTGGTCGTCGGCGCTCGTCTCCGCTTGCCGGTCTTCCGTGAGGGCGCCGGATTCTTCTGCGGCGACGGCCACGCGGTTCAAGGCGATGGCGAAGTGAACCAGACCGCCATCGAAACCGCCATGGATCATGTCCGGCTGCGGTTCACGGTGGAACCGGGGGCCCGGCTGCGCACGCCCCGCGTCGAGACGGCACTTCACTTCATCTCCACCGGTTTCGGGGCAACTCTCGAGGAGGCCGCCCACGACGCGGTGGATGACCTGGTGAACTGGCTGGTGGACGAGGGACTCGACGCCGAGGAAGCGTACAGCCTCTGCTCCATCGCCGCGGATGTCCGCGTGACCCAGATGGTCAACAGCACCGTCGGCGTGCACACAGTGATCGAGAAACTCACCCGCTGAACCGACCGGCCGGCACAGAAACCCGGAGAAGCATTTCCCACGGCAGCAAACCGGGATGTCATCGGGGTCGGCCGAGGACGGATGGACCCCATTCCGCCAGCGGCGTGTGTGAGCCCGGATCGCCGCTCATCCCGTGAAAGGAAGCTCGATGACAACCCTGCAAATTCCCGACTACCGGACCGATGCCTTCTTCGGTCTGGAAGACAAGTGGCTGCAGACCGGTGAACGCGAACTCACCCACTACCACGAACTGGGGTCCGGCACCCCGATCCTGTTTCTGCACGGTTCCGGAACCGGAGTCACCGCTGCCGCCAACTGGTGGCTGAACTTACCCCGGATCGCCGAACAGGGCCGCTGCATCGCAATCGACTCCATCGGCTACGGCCAGACCGTCGTGGCGCCCGGCACCGAATACGGTATCCGGGAATGGGTCCGTCACGTGGTGCGCGTGCTGGACGCCCTCGGTATCGATAAGACGTGGATCGTCGGAAATTCCATCGGCGGCTGGGTGGCCCTGCAGTTCGCCATCGACTTTCCCGAGCGCCTGCTGGGAATAGTGTCGATGGGCACCGGCGGCGCGAAGAAGACGGCGGCCCTGGCGGGTCATTCCACGCCCGAACTATCCGAAGCCGGCATTCGCCGCACCCTGGAGCAGTTCGTGGTGGACACCTCCCTGATCACCGACGAACTGGTGGGCCTGCGCTACCGAGCCGCGCTCAACGACACCGCGTCGGATCGCCTCCTCCAGGTGGTCGCGGCCCGCGACCGGGACCGGGAAGCGCTACCGCTGGACTTCGCCGCTTTGTCCACGGTGCAGGTCCCGGTGCTGTTGATCCACGGCGCGCAGGACGAGGTCATTCCTGTTTCGCGAACGTGGGAGTTGCTGCACACCATCCCGAATGCCGACGCGTACATCTTCGGCCGGTGCGGCCACTGGTCCCAGGTCGAACACGCCGAGGAGTTCAACCAGGTCGTCGGCCAGTACCTGGCCAGGCATCGACTCGCCCGCTGACGACGAATGGGGTATTCGGTCTCGACCCTCCCTCAGAACAGCAGGTCAGGCCAGGACAATAGGGTTTGACCTGCTGTTCTTTTTCGGCTCTTCGAAATGCCTTGCCGCGGCTCGTCATCCGTGCACGGTGACCGCCGGAATGCGGAATTCACCGGAAATTACTTCGGGTCCCGGAATGTAGGAGCGGGCGAACAGAATGAATGCCTTGCCGTTCGCGGGGGCCGGTAGCCAGGTGGCCTTCCGGTCGGCGTCCTGTGGTTCGTCCGACTGGATCCAGATGTCGACACCCCCTTCGGGGCCCGAGGCCATTCCCGGGGTATCGCTGGAGATGTGGTAGCGGTTGATCGGATTCGGGGTCAGGAACTGGCCGTCCTGGCCGACCTCGTAGAGCGAGACCGACCAGAACGCCTCCGAGGGGATTCCGGCCTGCGGCAGCCGCAGTGTGTACGACTTGTCACCGGTCATGTACTCGCCGTCACCGTCGGTGAAGGTGATCCAGTAGTTGGCTTCCTCGCGGCGCAGGCCGAGCATGCCGGTACCGCTGCCGATGGCCAGCGCGCGCAGGGCGTAGTCGCGCTGTTCGGTGGTGCCCAACAGGGATCCGGGTGGGCTGTAGTCGAACCAGCTCTTGGCCTGTGCGGTCGCGGCGGCGTACTGCTCCATGTATTTGCCCAGGCTCGGGTACACGTCGTGCCAGGTTTGCTGCGTCGGCTTCGGCAGCTGGTCGAAGCTGCACTTCTCGCCGCAGATACCGACCTTGCGGTACTGCTGGAGCAGTGAATCATCGTGGGCCGGCGGGGGATTGCGGGTGAGCATCTGGTTGACCACGGCGAGATAGTTTTCGGGTCCGGTGCCGGGCCGGACCCGGGCGAGCGGGGGACCCGGGGTGGCGCCGGGTGCGGGGGTGATGCCGAAGCCGTCCTGGACGGCATTGGCGGCCGCTTGGTCGGCGGGTCCGCTCGTCTGGACACGTAGGTTGACGTAGACGTCATTGGTGGTCGCGCGTACTACCGGTACTCCGGCCGGGGCTCGGCCGTTCCAGTTCGGTCCGACGAGTAGTTGGCGCTGGGCCTGGTTGCCGGTTGCTCGGGTGCCGGTGTAAGAGAAGGTGTTGGAGTAGAAGTCGATGAGGGTCAGTACGTAGTAGCGGTTCCCGGTGTCGGGGGTGTCGATGTATACCGGTCCTTGCGTGAGGTCGATCCACGCGGTCGAATACAGTCCGTCGACCAGTGGGGCGTTCGCCCACTTGTCCGTAGGTCCGGCCACGGACCGGGAGTGCGCGAACCGATTGAGCTCGGTACTGGTGCGCCCGCCACTGGTCTCCAGCGCCTCCCACCGCAGCTTCGACAGGAAGTACAGCGGGAACGCGTAGTCGTAGGCCGCCCGGATTGTGGCTTCACGATGGGAATCGATGCCGGGTTCGCCCCCTGTGGCAGGAGGTGCGACGGTGGCCAGCGCGGCGACCGTGGCGGCGCCGGCCAGCCCGCGGAGGGCGGCGATCATGGCCCTGCGGCCTCGAAGTGATCTCATGCTGGAAAATCTCCTCTACGCGGAAAATGAACACCTCTTAGTTAAGGCATACGCCTTAACTAAGAGGTCGGTCAATTGCCGTTCCCGCGCAGTGGGCTATCGCCGATTACGCCTGAATCCATCGCAGCGGCAGGTGATGAGGATCGGTCACTACGATGTCGTCGTGTCAGATAGCTCTTCCACCCGGCAACTCCTGGCCGCGACAGCGATGCGCATGTTCGCCGAACGCGGCATCGACGGGGTGTCCCTACGCGAACTGACCGCAGCGGCCGGGCAGCGCAACAAAGTGGCTGCGCAATACCATTTCGGCAGTAAAGAACGGTTGGTCCAGGCCATCTTCGAGCAGTACACCGGTCAGGTGGACCGTCGGCGTTGGGCAATGCTCGCCGATCTGGGATACGACACACGCCGCCTCGGCATCCCCGAACTCGTCGATGCCCTCATCAGCCCACTGGCCGAAACAGCCACCGCTCCCGGTAGCCACTATGTGCGTTTCCTCGCCGCCGCCTCGACGCCCCCGTGGGTCGAGGCCCTCGCCGGCGCCGACCCGGCCGTCACGAGCAGCGTGCGTGCGGTGTTCGCGGCGCTGGCCGATCAGCTCGCATACCTGCCTCTGCCGGTCGTCCGCACCCGGCTGTCACTCAGCATGACGCTCGTGGTCCGTGCCCTCGCCGGTCTCGAGCCCACTGCGGACGCCGATCCGGCGCGTAGCGCGCTGTTCATCGCCAACATCATCGACGCCACCATCGGCATGCTCACGGGACCGGTCTCCGATACCGCCACCGACCTGCTCGCGGGGTCGGCCACCGATATTCCCGACTCGTCCTGGTCCTGGCATATCCTCATCGGTCCCGCACGCGGCGAATAACGCCCCACAGTGGTAGGGATGCTTCGTGTTTCGCTGCTCGGTCCGTGCCCGTCGCGGCCCGCTCGGCGGACGCGGTGTTTCAGGTGAGGTCGGCGAAGCGTTCGACTTCTTCGATACGACCGGACACGATGAGCACATCGCCCGCCGCGACCACGGTATCGGCAGTGGCGTAGGTGAATTCGCCGCCGCGGTGTTTGATGGCGACCACGGTGATATCGAAATGCCGACGCAGGCCGCTGGCAGTGAGGGTTTTGCCGATACTGGCCCGGGGCGCGCTGGTTTTGGCCATGGCGTAGTCGGTGTCGAGTTCGATGTAGTCGATCATCCGGCCGGTGACCAGGTGAGCCACTCGCTCACCCATATCGTGTTCGGGCAGCACGATATGGTGGGCGCCGACTCGTTCGAGGATCTGGCCGTGGCGGCGGCTGGTCGCCTTCGCCCAGATCTTCGGTATCCGGAAGTCGGCCAGCAGTGAGGTGGTCAGGATGCTGGCCTCCATGTTGGAGCCGATCCCCACCACAGCGTGCGGAAAATCAGGGACCCCCAGCTGTTCCAGGGCTTCCATATCCGTGGTGTCGGCGACCGCGACATGGGTGAGCTCATCGGAGTACTGCTGCACCGGTGCCGGGTTGGAATCGATGGCGAGCACTTCCGAGCCGTGGGTGACCAGCTCGCGGGCCAGGGCACCGCCGAAGCGTCCGAGACCGATCACCACGACGCGGGTGCTCTGCTTGCGCGGTGCCCTACCCGACCATGATCACGAACGCCAGCAGCGCGAACGTGGTCACTTTGATCCCGCCGGCCGTGCCCGCACTGCCTCCGCCGATGAACATCAGCACATCGTTGATCAGCAGGGTCGCCGAATGCATGGACCCCATATCGAGCGAGTTGAAGCCCGCGGTGCGGGGTGTGAGCCCGTGGAAGCCGCCGACCAGCAACTTGTGCGCAGTACCCAGCGGCCCCAAGGTTCCCGGATTGGTCCACTCGAACGCGATCACTGCGACCACGCCGACCACACTCAACAAGGCGTAGGTGAGCAGCGTGATCCGGGTGTGCAGCGACCATCGCCGCCATCGATCGCCACGCACCCGCTGCCGCCGCAGTGACCGGGCGACTTCGAAGATCACCGGGAATCCCAGGCCGCCGATGACCAGTGCCAGTGAGATCGGCACGATGATCCACGGGTCGGTGGCGTAACCCACCAGGCTGTCCGGGTACAACGCGAATCCGGCGTTGTTGTACGCCGACACCGCATGGAACACCCCCAGGTAAACCCCATGCCAACCGCGTTCGCCGTAGCCGATCATGAACCGCGCCGCGAGTGCGACGGCCACCAGCGCCTCCACCAGCAGGCTCATCCGGATCACCCCGGTGACCACCCGCCGGCTCTCGCCGAGCCGCACCGTTTTGGTCTCCGTCTGCGCGATCAGCTGCATCCGCAACCCCATCCGCCGCGCCACCAGCAAACCGAGCAGGGAGGCCAGGGTCATGATCCCGAGGCCCCCGACCTGGATCAATCCCAGAATCACCAGCTCGCCGAACAGCGACCAATGGCTCTCGGTGTCCACGACTACCAGGCCCGTCACACACACCGCCGACACCGCGGTGAACAATGCCGTGACCGGATCGGTGACTGCTCTGGACTCCGCCGCGATCGGCAGCATCAACAGCAAGGTGCCCACCACGGTGGCCGCCCCGAAACCGAAGACCACGAACCGCGCGGGATGCCGCGGTCGCCGCAACCAGCTGCCGAACGCGCGCGCAAGCTCGCGGCCACGAAAGAGGTGAACGGCACCGGAACTCGTACGTGTAGTACTCAGGGCCCTTCCTTCGGCCGGGCGGATCGGCCTCGGTCGCCTCCGCTGACGGGTGGACCCGCCGGAAGCTACTGGCATGCCGGGGCGACCGCAAGGCTGCGAGCCCAGCGTGCCGCCGGGGCGTCTGGGTGGTTCGCTACCGTTTTCGACCGAAGTCAGCCCTGTTCCCGAGCTGTGGACTGGTAGCACGCACCGATTCCGGCGACCGCTCACGTCGGTACCGGGTCGCGTGGAAATGAGACGTCGGACACGGTTCGGCGCCGGAGCTTGCGACTCTACCCTTACGGGAGGGTATTGTTGGTTTCGCTGAGTGATTGCTGATCTCGGTACCTCCGGCAGTGTGGCCGGGCGGAATCGGATTCGATCCGTATCGAGTTTCCCACTCGGTCCTCTACTCGAACTTCCTCACCTGCGCGCGCCGGCCTCGTCCGGTCGCGCCCGCGTGCGCCTGACGTATGGAACGGAGTGCCGATGGTGTCGACGACACATCGACCCGAGAGCGATGAAGGCTCGGCTCTGGCCGCCTTGCGCAGCCCGAAACGGTTGCGGACAGAGGTGCTGGCCGGCCTGGTCGTGGCGCTGGCGCTGATCCCGGAGGCGATCTCGTTCTCTATTATCGCCGGCGTCGATCCGCGCGTCGGACTGTTCGCCTCGTTCACCATGGCGGTGACCATCGCGATCACCGGCGGCCGCCGGGCCATGATCTCCGCGGCGACCGGGGCGATCGCGCTGGTCGTCGCACCGGTGGCCAAGGAGTACGGCCTCGACTACTTGATTGCGACCGTCCTTCTGGCGGGCGTGATTCAGGTGGTGCTGAGTGTGGCCGGGGTGGCGAAGCTGATGCGGTTCGTTCCGCGCAGTGTGATGGTCGGGTTCGTCAACGCGCTGGCGATCATGATCTTCATGGCGCAGGTACCGCATCTGCTCGGGGTCCCGTGGCTGGTGTATCCGATGGTCGCCGTCGGTTTGCTGATCATCGTGCTGCTGCCGAAGTTGAGCACGGTGGTGCCCGCGCCGCTGGTCGCGATCGTGCTGCTGACCGCGGCGGTCGTCGTGTTCTCGCTGAACGTGCCGAATGTCGGCGACCAGGGCGAGCTGCCGTCGAGCCTGCCGTCGCTCCTCGTCCCGGACGTGCCACTGAATATGGAAACGCTGAGCATCATCGCCCCGTACGCGCTGGCGATGGCGTTGGTCGGGCTGATGGAATCGCTGATGACCGCCAAACTGGTCGACGACATCACCGATTCGCACTCCGACAAGACCCGGGAGGGCTGGGGCCAGGGGCTGGCCAATATCGTCACCGGCTTCTTCGGCGGTATGGGCGGCTGCGCGATGATCGGCCAGACCATGATCAACGTGAAGGTCTCCGGCGCCCGCACCCGGATCTCGACCTTCCTGGCCGGGCTGTTCCTGCTGATCCTGGTCGTGGGTCTCGGCGATGTGGTCGCGCTGATCCCGATGGCGGCGCTGGTCGCGGTGATGATCATGGTGTCGGTGGGGACCATGGACTGGCATTCCATCGCACCCGCCACGCTGCGGCGGATGCCGATCGCGGAAACCCTGGTCATGGTGGTCACGGTCGCGGTCACCGTCGCCACCCACAACCTCGCCTACGGCGTCGTCGTCGGTGTCCTCACCGCGATGGTCGCCTTCGCGCACCGGGTCGCCCACTTCACGCAGGTCGTCAAGGTGCACGAGGCCGATATCGATGCCGACGGCGATATCGGCACCCGCGTCTACCGCGTCCAGGGGGAGCTGTTCTTCGCCTCCAGCAACGACCTGATCTACCAGTTCGACTACGTCGGTGACCCGCACAATGTGATCATCGATATGTCCGGAGCCCATATCTGGGACGCCTCGACCGTGGCGACCCTGGACGCGATCACCACCAAATACGAGGCCAAGGGTAAGAACGTGGAAATCATCGGGCTCAACGAAGCCTCCGAAGAACGCCACGGCCGCCTCAGCGGACACCTCGTGGGAGCACACTGAGATGACCCAGGAAACCACCCGCGCACACCTGCAGATCGGCCAGGTCGCCGCGGCCACCGAATTGTCGATCAAGACGATCCGCCATTACGACGAGGCCGGCCTGGTGACACCGTCGGCGCGGAGCGCGGGTGGTTTCCGCCTCTACACCGACGCCGATATCGCACGGCTGCTGGTGATCCGGCGTATGAAACCACTCGGTTTCACCCTCGCCGAGATGAAACAGCTCCTGGACTCCCTCGACACACTCGACAACCCCACAGCCACCGCTGAGCAGCGTGCCCGCGCAACCGAATTCCTGAGTGAGTGCCGGGCAAAAGCCGAGGACAGCTGCGAGCGGCTGCGCCGCCAGCTCGCCTACGCCGAGGAATTCACCGACCTCCTCACTGCGCGCGGCGCGGGGGCCGCACACCGCCCCTGAGTACTACGTCGTGAAGAATTCGGCGAGGGCTCGGGCGATCCGGTCGGGTGCGTTCTCCGTGGGGATGTGAGACGAAACAGGCTCTTGTGGTCACACTGTCGGCGAAACCGGCCCGCATAGAGTGGTGAGGGCGAACCAATACGTACGCGATCGGCGCCACCGCGCCCGGTTGCCGGAATGAAAGGGGGCGCGGTGGATTTTCTGCCATTGATTACCGCCGGCAATGAGCGGATCGACTTCTTGATGATGGGACTGGGCTGGGACCCCGCGCAGCGCAGAGTGTTCCGGCAGCGGGAGATCGATCTGAACGCGACGGCGCTGCTCTTCGGTGGGCAGCAGCTGGTCGATGCGG
>NZ_JARWNW010000315.1 GCF_029868325.1 Nocardia carnea | reverse complement strand
GGGGGCGTCCTCGGGGGGGGCCTCCTATAAAACCCCCACCCCCCCCCCCCCTATCTTTTTTTTTTGTTGGGTTGTGGTTTTTCACACCCCCCCCCCCCCCCCGGCCCCCCCCCCCGCCCCCCACCCCCCCCCCCGGACGGTGCCAGCCACAACGGTATGTGGGATCTGTCGCTGCTGGGAATTGTGCCGGGAATGCGGGTGGCCGCGCCCCGCGACGCCACCACCCTGGCCGAGGAACTGACCGAGGCCCTCGCCGTCAACGACGGCCCCACCGCCCTGCGGTTCCCCAAGGACAGTGTCGGCGCCGATATCCGGGCCGTGGAACGACTCGACGGGGTGGACGTGCTGTGGCTGCCGGACCGCGAGGGTCCGTCGGCGCGGGCCCAGCGCGGTGATGTGCTGTTCGTGGCGGTCGGTTCGCTCGTACCGGCCGCACTGCAGGCCGCGGAACTGCTGGAGGCCGAGCAGATCAGCGCGACGGTGATCGACCCGCGCTGGGTGCTGCCGGTATCGGACACCATCGTGAAACTCGCGGAGAATTATCGGCTGGTGGTGACCCTGGAGGACGGCGGTCTGCACGGTGGGATCGGTTCGACCGTATCGGCCCGCCTGCGGGCGGCCGGACTCGATGTACCCGCCCGGGATATCGGTATTCCCCAGGAGTTCCTGGACCACGGCAGTATCGCCCAGGTGCGTCAGGACCTGGGGCTGACGGCCCCCGATATCGCGCGCCGCGTCGCCGGCTGGCTGAACGCCGGCTGACCGCGGTTCACTGCGCCGGGGCCTGGGTGAGTGCCCCGGCGAGGGCGTCCACCGTGAGTTCGCGCTGCCACGGCCGGGCGCCGTGCGATTTCAGGAAACCGTCGATCGTCGTGGCGACCTCGCCCGCCGATTCCGGCCCGAGCCGGTAATCGGGCAGTCCGTCCCAGCACAGGCGGCGTACGAGATCGGGCGCGAGCAGATTCTCGACCGGTACCGTGACCCGTTCCGAGATCCCGGTCATCGCGGCCCGGGCACGGGTGAGCCGGGCGGCCGCGGCGGGGTCGCGACGTTCCCACCGGTTGACCGGCGGCGGACCCTCATAGGGCTGGCTCATCCGCGGCAGTTCCTCGTCGGGCAGAGCACGGGCCCGTTCCACCGCACCCAGCCACTCCCGTGAGTAGCGGCGCTGCCGCGGCCCACCGAACACCGGTAACTCGCGCAGCTGCCCGATGCTCTTGGGGTCCGCGTTCGCGGCGGCGATGATGGCCGAATCCGGGAGGATCCGCGACGGCGCGATATCGCGTCCGCGCGCCAGCGTGTCGCGGGTGGTCCAGAGTTCCCGCACGATCGCGAGCTGGCGGGCCCGGCGCAGGGTGTGGATTCCGGAGGTGCGCCGCCAGCGTTCCGGTTTGGGCGCTGCGGGTTCGGCGAGCCGGATATGCTCGAATTCCTGTGCCGCCCAGTCGGTTTTTCCCTGGTCGGCGAGGTCCGCGGCCACCGCTTCGTGGAGTTCGGGCAATAGTTCGACGTCGAGGGCGGCGTAGTTCAGCCACGCTTCGGGCAGCGGCCGGGTCGACCAGTCTGCGGCCCCGTGTCCCTTGCGCAGCGCCCGCCCGAGGAGTTGCTCGACCATGGCGGCCAGGCCGACGCGCGGAAATCCGGCCAGCCGGCCACCCAGTTCGGTATCGAACAGTTTCGCCGGCCGCAGCCCCAGTTCGGCCAGACCGGGGAGGTCCTGATCGGCGGAATGCAGAATCCACTCCAGCCCGTTGATCGCCTCCGCCAGCGGGCCCAGCGCCTCGGTCACCGGAATCGGATCGATGAGCACCGTGCCCGCCCCCGCGCGGCGCAACTGGATCAGGTAGGCACGGGACGAATAGCGGAACCCCGAGGCGCGTTCGGCGTCGACGGCCAGCGGGCCGGTGCCGGCGGCCAGGCGTTGCGCCGCCGCGGCGACCTCGCCGGGGGTTGCGCAGACCGGCGGAATCCCGTCGGCCGGGGCCAGCAGCGGGACCGCAGCGGGTGGTTCGGGCAGCCCCCCCGCGGGTATCGAACCTGCCTGTGTGCTGTCCACCCCCGGCCCGGACGCCGATGACGGCACGGCGCCACCGTCCGGGTGGCCACCGGACAGGTGTTCGGGCTCCTCTACTACCGGCATAAAGGGCCACTCTACGTGGCCGAGGCTACGGCCGATATTCAACCACGGTCGGTGTTGGTGGACTCCGACGGCCGTAGATCGGTGATACCCGCGGGTGGCAGACCCGCCGCATAGGCCAGTACTTCACCGAAAGCTTCTACGTGCGGAGCCATCTCGGTGGTCCGGGCCGTCCAGGATGCCCGCAATTCCAGCTGATGTGCGCGGGGAGGTCCGGCGATATCGCCGTAGCGCACGGAACTGGTCGAGGTCACCGTTCCGCCGAGGGCGGTGAACGGTTCGTCGTGCGACTCCAGCGCATCCACCAGCCAGCTCCACGCGACCTCCGGCAGCAGCGGATCGGCCGCCAGGGCGCCGTCGATATCGGCCTGGATATAGGCGACCAGCCGGAACACTCCGTGCCAGGCCTCGTCGCCGTTCGGATCGTGTAGCAGAATCAGCCGGCCGAACGCATCACCCTCCGAATCGATGGGCACCACCGGCGAATCCTCGTGGATCACCTCGGCGCCGAGTGCGTAGGAATACGGGGCGAGACGCTGCGGCGGCCGGATCGCGGACAATTCGATCCGCGGATGTACGGACGCGGCGCCCATCGCCGAAACGGCAGCGCGAAACGATGCAGGTTCGTCGCCGGGCCCATCGTTCGGTGCGCCGTCGCGGATATCGAGCGGTGTCACGGGAGTGACGGTAGACCTGTAGTAGCCGGGGCGTGCGGAGGCGCGCCGGGCGACCGTTGTTGCTGGGTGTTCGTGCCCCTTCGTGGTAAATACCGCGCAACTGTCCCGCCGGCCATCCGGTTGCGGGCCGGTCCGGCGACCAGGACAGGCGGGCAGTGTGTCCGGGCTTGCACGCCGGGGCGGGCGGGGCCGCATACGATGGCCGGTGATGAGCACTTACACGCGCCGCCAGTTGTCCGATGCCCCGTTCCTGGCCGCCGCATCCGGGGCGGCACCGGCCCGGCGGCCGGTCTGGTTCATGCGGCAGGCCGGGCGGTCGCTGCCCGAATACCGGGAACTGCGGGCAGGTATCGGGATGCTGCAGTCCTGCTTCGATCCGGAACTGGTCTGCGAGATCACGCTGCAGCCGGTCCGCCGGCACGGGGTGGACGCGGCGATCCTGTTCTCCGATATCGTCGTCCCGCTGAAAGCGGCCGGTATCGATCTCGATATCGCCCCCGGGGTGGGCCCGGTCGTCACCTCCCCGGTGCGGACCGCGGCCGATATCCAGGCGTTGCCCCGCCTGCGGCCCGAGGAAGTCGGCGCCGTCACCGACGGGGTCCGGTTGCTGGTCGGCGAGCTCGGGCAGACCCCGCTGATCGGATTCGCCGGCGCGCCCTTCACCCTGGCGTCCTACCTGGTCGAGGGCGGGCCCAGTAAGCATCATGAGCGCACCAAAGCGATGATGCACGGCGATCCGGCCTCCTGGCACGCGCTGCTCGGTGTGCTCACCGATATCACCATCGTGTTCCTGCGCGCCCAGCTCGACGCCGGGGTGGATGCGGTCCAGCTGTTCGACTCCTGGGCCGGCGCCCTGTCCCTGGCCGACTACCGCCGCTATGTCCTGCCGCATTCGGAACGGGTTTTCGCCGAGGTCGCCGACGCGGGGGTACCCCGGATCCACTTCGGTGTGGGTACGGGGGAACTGCTCGGTGCGATGGGGGAGGCCGGCGCCGATGTGGTCGGTGTGGACTGGCGGGTGCCGCTCACCGAGGCGGTCCGCCGCGTCGGCCCCGGCAAAGCCCTGCAGGGCAATCTCGACCCGTCCGTGCTGTTCGCCGGCGCGCCGGTCGTGGAGGCCGAGGCGCGGCGGATCGCCGACGAAGCGGATTCCGCGGTCGCGATGGGCGCCACGGGCCATATCTTCAACCTCGGCCACGGTGTGCTCCCGGATACCGACCCCGGGGTGCTGACGGCGCTGGTCGAGCTGGTCCACGAGCTGTAAGGCCGACCGCCCGCTGATCGGCCTCGGTCCACTGGCGGACGGTTCCTTGCCTGGTATGCGGTAGTCCGCTTTCAGTACGCCGAGGGGTGCGGGGTCGATGCCGCAGTAACGGCTAACGTCGGGGTATGAGAATCGCGGTGGTCGGTGGGGGAATCAGTGGGCTCGTCGCGGCGTACCGGCTGCGGCAGGCGCTGGGCGCCGCGGCGGACCTCACCGTGGTCGAAGGCCGAGATCGGCTGGGTGGTGTGCTGCGGACGGGGTCGGTCGGTGGCGAGCCGGTCGATCTGGGTGCGGAAGCGTTCGTGGGGCGGCGGCCGGAGGTCCCGGCATTGTTACGGGAGCTGGGCATCGCCGACCAGCTGGTGCATCCGGCCGGGCTGCGGCCGCTGGTGTGGGCGGGCGGGCGGACGCATCCGCTGCCGCAACGGACGCTGATGGGTATCCCGTCCGGTCCCGACTCGGTTGCGGGACTTCTCGACCCGGAAACAGTGGCGCGGATCGCCGATGAACCCACCCGTCCCTTCAGATGGAGGCCCGGCGCGGATACCGATGTGTATTCCCTGGTGGCCGACCGGTTCGGGGCGCAGACCGTAGCGCGCAGTGTCGACCCCTTGCTCGGCGGCGTCTACGCGGGCACGGCCCGTTCGATCGGTCTCCGCGCGGCCCTGCCCGCGCTGGCTGCAGCCCTCGACCGGGGCGCCACCAGTCTCACCGCCGCGGTATCGGAGCTACTGCCGCCGCCGTCCGATGCCCCGGTGTTCGGTGCGCTCCGCGACGGTTACGGGGCGCTGCTCCGCGCGCTGGCGGACCGGACCGCGGCGACCACAATCCGCGGTACCGGGGTCGACGCCCTGCACCGGGTGCCCGGCGGCTGGCGCGTGGACCCGGTCGGTGAGTTCGACGCCGTGGTACTCGCGACCCCGGCGCCCGTGACCGCCCGATTGCTGGCGGAGGTCGCCCCGAGGTCCGCGCGGGCGGCCGCCGGAATCGAACTGTCCTCGTCGGCCCTCGTCGTCCTCGAGCTGCCGAAGGAGACCGCGTTACCGCAGAACTCCGGGGTGCTGGTGGCGACGGGTGAACCGCTGCGGGCCAAGGCGTTCACGCTGTCGAGCCGGAAATGGCCGCATCTGGCGGCGCGAGATACCGCGGTGGTCCGGGTATCGTTCGGGCGCTTCGGCGACGACACCACGACCGCACTCTCCGATACCGAACTCGTCGCCGCCGCCACCGCCGATCTCGCCACCGTGACCGGTGCCGCCATCACCCCGAATTCGGCGGTCGTACAGCGCTGGCCCGGTGGGCTCGCCCAGTACGCACCCGGCCACACCGAACGGGTCGCCGAAATCGAGGCCGGGCTGGCGGGTCTCGACGATCTCACGGTGACCGGCGCGTATCTGAACGGTGTGGGCGTGCCCGCCTGTGTCGCCTCGGCCACCGCCGCGGCCCGCCGGATCGCCACAGCGTGCGCTGATGCGGCTTCCGGAGGTCGGTGACCCACACGGTTTCGCAGATGGAATCGGGCACTCACTGGGCAGGGGACCTGGGCGCGAAACCAGCTCGGTGTGCCGCGGAAGACGGCGTCACAGTCGAGGGGTGCTATCGATAAGGTGCGGGAACGTCAGCTCCGAGTGAGTTCGGCCGGAGTAGGGCGCGGTCGGTGAGCCCTGGTGGGTTACGTAGTGCGCGATCGGTATCCGCAACCCGATCGGCTCCGCGGGGTGCCGCCATCGGCATACCCACACGTGTACTGCGCCCGCCTCGGTCGTTCGGTGGTGGTCGCGGTTGCGGAGCCAGGGAGCGGGTGTCCAGCGCTGGAGTGACGAATCTTGACCGAAGTCTGAACCGGCGCGCCGTGCGAGCTGCCGGGATTCGACAGAGCCGGGCGACGCAGATAACACACGCGGAGGCGGTCCGGTTCCGTTCGGGTGGCACGATAGGGGTATGGCGCGACTCGATTACCAGGCTCTCAACTCCACCATCCGCTATCTCATGTTCTCCGTGTACCAGGTACGGCCGGGTGCGCTGGGTGAGGACCGGGCGGCGGCGATCAAGGAGGCCCGGGCGTTCTTCGACGGTCTCGCGGATCGGGATGTGGTGGTCCGCGGCGTCTACGATGTGGCCGGTATGCGCGCGGACGCCGATTTCATGGTGTGGACCCATGCCGAGCGGGTCGAGGATCTGCAGGCCGCCTACGCGGATTTCCGGCGAACCACCGAACTGGGCCGGGCCAGCACCCCGGTGTGGAGCAATGTGGCGTTGCATCGCCCGGCGGAGTTCAACAAGAGCCATGTTCCGGCGTTCCTGGCGGGGGAGGATCCCGGGAACTACATCTGCGTGTACCCGTTCGTCCGGTCCTACGAGTGGTACCTGCTGCCCGATGACGAACGCCGCAAGATGCTCGCCGATCACGGTAAGGAAGCACGCGGATACGCCGATGTGCGAGCCAACACCGTCGCGTCGTTCGCCCTCGGCGACTACGAGTGGATCCTCGCGTTCGAGGCACCGGAACTGCACCGGATCGTCGATCTGATGCGCGATCTGCGGGCGACCGAGGCGCGTATGCACGTCCGGGAGGAGACCCCGTTCTTCACCGGCCCGCGAGTCGAGATCGAACAGCTCGTCACCGCGCTGCCCTGACCTACCGATACCGACCGCCCGGTCGGGCCCCGGAAAATGGGGGCATGTGAACCGGGCGGTCGTTACGTAACGTACCGATCGGCAAACGGGGAGCTCACTCCGCTGAGCTGGTCGAGGGGTGCAGCCGCAGCGAGATCGAGTTGATGCAGTACCGCTTGTCGGTGGGTGTCGGATATCCCTCACCCTCGAAGACGTGTCCGAGGTGGCTGTGGCAGTTGGCGCACAGCACTTCGACACGGCGCATCCCGAGCGAATCGTCCGCGCGCAACAGCACCGCGTCCGAATCCGCCGGATCGAAGAACGACGGCCAGCCGCAGTGCGATTCGAACTTCTCGGAACTGCGGAAGAGTTCGGCACCGCAGGCCCGGCAGCTGTACACCCCCTCGGCGGTGGTGTCGGTGTATTCACCGGTGAACGGCCGCTCGGTGCCGGCTTCCCGGAGCACGGCGTACTCCATCGGATCCAGTTTGGCCCGCCACTGCTGCGGGGTCAGCTGGATTTTCGGGGCGGGCAGGGAGGTATCGGTGGCGTCCGCGTCGGAACTCATGCCTCCACGCTAATACGCTCCCGCCGCCGCGTCTCGTATCGGCTCAGCCGCGCACGCTCTGGGGTTCGGCGAGCCGGGACGCAACCGGTGCCGGATCGGCGGGCCGTTCCTCCCGGCCGCCGCTGGGGACCGCGGGTGCGTCGGTGGTCTCCCGGGAATCGGGTGCGGTCGCCATCCACTCCGGGTCCAGATGCGGCAGCCGACCGGATCTGCGGGCGGCCAGGTACCGGTCGCCGAGGACGCAGAACACCACGATCAGCAGCAGACCCCAGCCGAAGGTGATCCGCAGGTATTCGAGGTTGCGGCCGATATCGGGCCAGCGGTCCGACAGCCATTTGTCGTAGGACATGAACCCGAATACCGCCAGCCAGGCCGGCCAGTTGCGCAGTACCGAATTGCGCAGCACCACCGACATGAGGAACGGGAACAGCAGCATCGAGTAGTACATCTGCCCGAGCGACAGCAGCAGGAACTCGGCGGTGAGCAGCAGACCGGAGGCGGTCGTGACGAAGAACAGCTCGTCCTTGCGGTAGTACCGGTACAGAATCCACAGCGCGATCAGCACCAGTACCGCCATGGTCCCGCGGATGCCCCACATCAACCACGGCGGCAACCCGTAGTACTCGGCGTTGCCGGGGATGGAGCTGTTGAAGTAGTCGCGGGTCTCCATCAGGTACGGGGTGGTCCGGGAGAAGAACGCCTCCGGATCCTTGGACAGCGGCCAGGCCACACCGGTGAGCACGATCGGCACTGCCACCGCGGTGGCGACCAGTGTCCACTGTTTGCGCACCAGAGCTATCAACAGCAGGGGCGCCAGGGTCGGTTTGACCGCCATACTCAAGCCGAGGATCACGCCGGCCCAGAGATCGCGTCTCTGTAGCAGCAGCATCAGGAACAGCATCTCGGCGAGGAGCAGGCAACCGTTGACGTTGGTGAACACCAGTGTGTTGATCACCGTCTCGGACATGAACATTGCCAGCAGCAGCGCCGGTGCGGCGATCGACCGCAGCGTGTAGTTGAACAGTTTGAGCAGCAGATACCAGGCGATGAGGATCGCGACCGCATTGAGCAGGATGAACAGCCAGCGCGACTTCTCGTAGTCGATCACCGCGATCGGGGCGATCAGCAGGGTGCCGCTGGGCGGATACAGGTAGTGCGGGTCCACTGAATCGAAATTCGCCGTGTAGACCTCACGCCCGTTCAGGAAGTCCAGCGAGGCTTGATACACCGGCTTGTAGTCGTCGGTGACGAAACCGTTGACAGCCTTGATGAACACCCGGTTCAGCACGGTCATGATTGCCAGCGGCCAGAGCGCGAACCGGATCACGTCGGCGGTGGTTCGAGCGGTGCGGGGCTCGAGCTGTCGAAGGAACACCACGGCACGGTACACCGGACGGTGCCGTGGTGTTGCCGGGACCCACCCTCGACGCGCCGGTCAGACGCACATCGGGCCGGGCGGTGCGGACGGTGGTCAGGCCGGGCAGGCGGTTCCGTCGCCCGGGAGTTTGCCGTCCTTCAGGTATTCGACGACGGCAGTCTGCGCACACCCGGAATGGGCGCTGACCGGATGACCCCAGCCCTGCCAGATCATGGTCGAATGCCGGGCGCCGGCGGCGCCGAGTGCGCCGGTCACCGAGGCCTGGGCGGCGCCGGTGACCGGGTCCGCGGCGCCGGACAGAACCAGTACCGGCAGCTCCAGTTTCTCCAGCGCGGGCGGCGCCTCGTTCACCGGCCACGCCGAGCAGACCAGCATCGACACTGCGGCCGACCGGCCGAATGCGGGATACTTCTCGGCCCAGATCGCCGACAGATCGGTCACCTGGGGCGCGGGCGGCGGCTGCGGCATATCGGTGCAGCTGTTGACGAATTGGCCGTCGCCGGCGGTGGCCTCCTCCTGCCGGTCGATGATCGCCTGCAGCGGGCCCCGATCGCCCCGGTCCGCCGCGGACAGCGCATCGGCCAGTTCGGCGACCCGGCTCGACTGGTCGGCGCGCGGGCTGCCGAGGAAGCCGGTCACCGCGGTGCGGACCGCGTTTGCCGAAATGTCGCCCAGCTGGCCGGCGGCGGCCTTGCCGACCAGTTCGGTCACCTTCGCCCGCGGGTCGGGACCGAGCGAACAGGCGATCCCGGCGCACTGTTGCGCGAACGCGCTCAATGCCGCTTCCGCCCCCTGGACCGCGGTTTCGGTGCGGGTGACGGTGTCCACGCCGACGGGGGTGGGGGAGTCGAGGACCAGCCGGGCGAGCCGATCACCGTATTTGCGCCCGTACTCGAGACCGACCTGGGCGCCGCTGCCCGTGCCCAGGAGCGCGATGTGCTCGACATCCCATTCCCGGCGCAGCTGCTCGATATCGTCGGCGGCGTGGGCGGCGTCGAAGGTGCCGTCGTAGGGCTGCAGGAAATCCCGGCACGCGATGGTTCCGTTCCGGGACATGTCGACCATGGCGGCCACCGGGTCGCCCCCGGGCGCGAATTGCGCGTTGTCCTGCAGGCCGGTGCGGATATCGTCGGGCAGGCAGTCGATCGCCTGGGAGCTGCCGATACCGCGGCGGTCCACCGCGACGACAGGCCGGGCGGCCAGCAGCGCACCGGCGGGCCCGGTGGCCATGCCCGCGAGGGTGGCGGTGGACGAGCGGTCGACACCGGAGGTCAGGACCAGCGGGGGTGCGTCGGCGGGGGTCTGCGGGAGGCGTGCGCGCAGCGCCCCGGCACGGAAATTGCCGCGCACCGTGCCCGCGGTGTCGATCGGGGTGGAGAAATCCGCGCATTCGAGTACCAGACCGCTGGGCCCGGGGCCCAGGCCGAGCTCGTCGAATGTCTCGCGGGTGCAGTCGCGCCAGGCCAGCTCGTTTTTCGGAACCTCGGCCGCGGGCGGCGGCGGAACCTCGGCCGAGGGCGCGGAATCGCCTGGTACCGGCGGACGTTCGACAGCGACATGCGGACGGTCCGAAGGTCCGGCGCCGCAGCCGGCGATCATGATCAAGAGTGCCGAGGCCGGCACCACTGCCCGAGTCCAGCGCATGCGTTACAGCCTGCCAGGTCCGGTCTGGATTCGCCTGAGCGGGACACCGCCGGCGTGCGTTACTCCGCCTGGTATCGCCGCTCCCAGCTGTCCGCTGTGCTCGCCCAGCGGATGATCGCCGTGCTCGCACGGAGTCCACCTACCTGCGTGTGCAGGCCGGTGGGCATGCCCGGGGTGGAGTCGCGTGAGGATTTCGAGTGGAGCGATCCCAGGCGTCACAGGGAGTCCGCCGTGCGTCTGCGGTGACGGCCGTGCACCCGAGTAGCGCAGTCCGCCGAGGGCGAGCGGGTACGGAATACGTGCTCTTGCTGGATACCTCCGGCTTCGCCGACATCCGGCCGCTGTCCCAGCGACCCTGTCGCTCGGCGAAGACCGGCGATATCGCTCGGCGGGCGGACCGGCTGCGGCCCGGGAATCATGCCCGGACCCAGCGGGTGAGGACCGTTCCGTCGGTATCGAACAGCACATGCGCCGGGGTCATCCGGCGGGCGAATTCCTCATGCGATACCGCGATCCGCCGCGCCCCGCCGCCGATGAGCAGCGGCGCGGTGGTCAGGCAGAGCTCGTCGACGGCACCTGCTCCCGCCAGCGCCCCGAACAACTGCGGCCCGCCCTCGCACAGGATGCGCCGCAACCCGCGGGCGGCGAGCGCGGCCGGCAGGGCGTGCGGCTCGATGAGACGGTCCCCGACCTCGAGCACCTCCGCGCCCGCGTCCGCGAGCGCTCGCTTCCATGCGGACGGTGCGGCGGCGGTGGTCAGGATCAGCGTCGGGGTGACGGCCGTGGTGATCACCCGGTGCGCCGGGTCCACCGCGGCGGATGCGGTGACGATCGCGATCGGCGGCGGGGCACCGTCCGGATGGCCGCCCACACCCCGGAGATACAGGTCGCGACGAAAGTGCGGGTCGGTCTGGGCGCCGCCGTAGTTCTCGGCGCGGACGGTCCCCGCACCGACGAGCACCACCTCGGCGAGTTCGCGCAGTAGATGGAACACCCGTTTGTCGGCCGGTGTGCCGAGGAATTCCGACACCCCGCCCGTCCCCGTCACCGCACCATCGATACTGGCGACGAAATTGACGCGTAGCCAACTCCGTTCCCGTTCGGCCGGATAGGCGTACAGATCGGTCAGGGCCTCGTTGTCGAGGTCTGTGAGCTGGATCGCATCGGGGCTACGCTGCATAACAACAGCTCATATCACGTCATTAGGCTGCATCCATGCAAGAACGCCTCGTCGACCGCCGCCCGGAGGTCCCCGCCGACCAGTTGGTCGCCCAGATGGTGCCGCCGCCCATGTTCGACGAGGTCGGTTTCGACACCTACATTCCCGACCCCAACGAGCCGAGCCAGGCCGCGGCGGTGGCCGCGGGCCGGGCATTCGCCGGCAAGGTCGCCGCCATCCACAAGGCCTCGCACAAGAAATCGCTGTTCGGCAAGAAGAAACAGGCCCAGGGGGCCGGCCTGTACCTGGACGGCGGGTTCGGTGTCGGCAAAACCCACCTGCTGGCCTCGATCTTCCACAGCGCCCCGGCGCCGAAATCGTTCGGTACCTTCGGTGAGCTCACCAACCTCGTGGGCGCGCTCGGTTTCACCAACGCGGTGGAGCGGCTGTCGGCCAACAGCGTGCTGTGCATCGACGAGTTCGAACTGGACGATCCCGGCGATACGATGCTGGTGTCCCGCCTGCTCACCGAACTCTCCGCGGCCGGTGTCTCCATCGCGGCCACCTCCAACACCCTGCCCGGGCAGCTCGGGGAAGGCCGCTTCGCCGCCCAGGATTTCCTGCGCGAGATCAAGAAGCTGGGCTCGATCTTCGATACGGTGCGGGTGGACGGTCCCGATTACCGGCACCGCGATCTGCCGCCCGCCCCCGAACCGAGCAGCCCGGAACAATTGGCGGATCGCGCGGCGGCGACACCCGGCGCGACCCTCGACGATTTCGACGCCCTGCTGCGGCATCTCAGCACCCTGCATCCGTCCAAGTACGGCGCACTCGTCGACGGGGTGCCCGCGGTGCTGATCTCGGGCGTACATCCGGTGACCGACCAGGCCGTCGCATTGCGCCTGGTGGTGCTGGCCGACCGGCTCTACGACGCCGGTACACCCGTCACCGTATCCGGGGCGAAGCTCGACGAGATCTTCTCCCAGGAGATGCTGGACGGCGGGTACCGCAAGAAGTATCTGCGGGCGATCTCCCGACTGCTGGCGCTGTCCCGGTTCGAGGTCGCGGCCTGACCGCATCGGATGACCGTCGGGCGCGTGGTCCGGGGACGCGCGGCGCCACGCCGTTACGTGGTTGACCTCGTGGCTCGCGGTTGGTTTGCTGAACCGGGCGCCCCTCGGGGGATGCCGTCGAATATCGAGGGGAGTCCGGCCATGGCCATGGTTCATCGTTGCGCGCGCGTACCGGCCGCGGTACTCGCGGGCCTGCTGGTCGGATTCGGTCCCGCGACGGCGGTGGGCCTCGCCGATCCGCCGGCCGCCGCCGAGCTGCTCCAGGTGGATCGGTCGCTGCATCTGGCCGGCGCCCCGAATGCCCGGGACGTGGGCGGCTACCGCACCGCCGACGGCCGGACCGTCCGCACCGGAATCGCCTTCCGCACCGATCAGCTCACCGATCTCACCCCGGCCGATCTGGCCGAACTGAACCGGCTGGGAGTCCGGCAGGTCGACGATCTGCGCACGGTGTATGAGCGCGCCCTCGCCCCCGACCGGATTCCGGCGGGCGCCCAGGCCAACTGGTACGACGTGATCGGCGCCGCCCCGCTGCCGGAGCTGATGTCGACCCTGGCCGGCGGGGCCGATCTGTACCGGGCCTTCATCACCGCTCCGGGCGCGAACCAGGCGGTGGCCGCGGTGCTCCGGGATATCATCGAGACCGGCCATGCCCCCGACGGCGGGTCCGTTCTGTTCCACTGCACCGCGGGCAAGGACCGCACCGGCTGGGTGGCGGCGGTACTGCTCACCGTTCTCGGCGTGGACCGCGATACCGTCACCGCGGATTTCCTGCTGTCCAATCATTACCGCCACGCCGCACCCGGTGACGGGCTGGCCGGGGTCGAGCAGGCGTGGCTCGATTCGGCCTTCGACCAGGTTCAGCGCAGCTACGGCAATTTCGACCGCTACGTCAGCGAGGGTCTGGGACTGAGCGCCGCCGAGATCGACGCGCTCGAGGCGCGCATGCTCGGCTGAGACCGCCGCGGTCAGAACACCAGGCGCAGCACATAATCGTGGTGCACCTGACGGCCGACGGTGAAGGTTCTGGTGCCCACCTGCTCGAACCCGTACTTGGCGTAGAAACGTTGCGCGCGCAGGTTCTGCTGGTTCACGCCCAGCCAGACCCCGGCGTAGTCCGCGCCGCGGGCACGTTCCAGTGCTGCCCGCATGAGCGCGGCGGACACCCCCACGCCGTGGTGGCCCGGCAGGACATACATCTTGCTGATCTCCAGCACCGGGTCGAGCGCTATCGCCGCTGCCACCGAGGGATCGTCCGGCATGTCCCCGTTGAGGATGGCGTAGCCCACGATCTCGTCGTCGGCGACCGCTTTGAGCACGGTGCGGGCCGGATCCGACAGGTATTCGCCGAACCGTTCGCCGGACAGTACATCCGCGACGAATACGCCGATATCGTCGGGATCGGTACCCGGTGGGCAGGCGAGCGGGAAGGTCGCAGCGGCGACATCGCTGAGCGCTTCGGCGTCCCACAGTCCGGCCCGGTCCACGGTGACAGTGGTCATAGCTCAATGAGACCACAGCGACCCCGGCGGACGGCATGTGCGCAGGTCGCCCGGCGGCGACCGGTCCCACCGGTGGCCCCCGGCGCCGGTCGCGCCGCCTCCCCGCGACCTGCGGCGATGGCCGAAATGCGATCTCCGGCTTTGCTGCCGGACGCATCCGACGTAATCTCTCGCCCATGAGGAGCGGGAACCGCATCGCAATCGTCGGTGCGGGTATCGCGGGTCTGGTCTGCGCGAAGGTCCTGACTGAGGATGGGTTCGCGGTCGAAGTGTTCGATCGTGCCCCCGATATCGGCGGCGTGTGGAGCGAGACCCGCCGTTACCCGGGCTTACGGGCGCAGAGCACCAAGAACACCTACCACTTCTCCGACCATCCGATGCCCGCCGACTACCCACGGGTGCTCGACGGCGCACGGATGCAGGAGTACCTGTCCAGCTACGTGCGTGCCTTCGGCCTGACCGACCGGTTGCGCCTGCGCACCGAGGTGGTGGCCGCGGATCCGGTCGAGGGCGGCTGGCTGCTCGAGATCCGCGACGCCGACGGAGTGCATCGCACCTCCTGCGATCACCTGATCATCGCCAACGGTGTGTTCAGCGAACCCGAGATCCCGGACTTCGCGGGCGCGACCGCCTTTGCCCGTGCGGGCGGACAGCTCGGCCATTCCACTCAGTTCCTCGATGTCGAGGCGGTTCGCGACCGAGCCGTGGTCGTGGTCGGCTACGGCGCCGCCGCCGCCGATCTGGCGACCGAGATCAGCAAGGTCGCCGCGGATACGACGATGGTCGCGCGCCGGCTGCTGTGGAAGATGCCGCGGCGCCTCGCCACCGGTATCGACGCCGAACGGATCCTGCTCACCCGAACCGGCGCCGCCCATTTCGGCCACCCCGAACCCGGCCGGATCGAACGCTTGCTGCACGGGCCCGCACGCTCCTTCCGGGAGAGCAACCTCGACCTGATCGAAGCGCTGGTGGCGCAGCGCTCCGGCGCCGCCGAACTCGGGCTCGTCCCGGACCGGCGGTTCGAACAGGCCTATGACGCCGCGTTCGGCCTCGCCACCGAAGGTTTCGCCGAACAGGTGACCCAAGGTCGCCTCACCGTGCGCGGGCAGACCAAGGTGATCGCGCTCGGCGGGGGACCGGCCGGGCCGTTCGCCGAACTGTCCGACGGACAGCGGGTCCGGGCCGATATCGTCGTCTGCGCGACCGGATTCCAGCAGCGGGTGCCGTTCCTGACGCCCTATGTACAGCGGCAGCTCACCGATGACGACGGCAATTTCCGGCTGTACCGGCAGATCCTGCCGCTGGATGTCCCGCATCTGACCTTCGCCGGTTACAACACCTCGTTGCTCAGCGCGGTGAGCGCGGAAATCGGCGCGCACTGGACAGCGGCCCTGCTCACCGGCAACCTGGCGCTGCCGCCGGTCGAGACCATGAGCGAACGTATCGATACCCGGTTGCGCTGGCTGGACCAGCACACCGGCGGACGCCACGCGCACGGCACGATCACACCGGACGCAATCCGCGATATCGACGAACTACTGGGCGATATCGGGGTCCGGTTGCCGTTCGCCGCGCGCACCGCGCAGTGGCTACGGCCGGTGCGGCCCGGTGACTACCGGGTGGTGTCGCGCCGCAAACGCGGTCCCGGCACGCAGGCAACCGCGCCCGCCGCCGCGGAAACGGTCGCGGCTCATCCCGCTACCGCCCCGCTCACGGTCGCCCCGCAAGCCGGCCCGCACGGCCCCACCGAAACCCCGCACGGTCCCGCCGGAACTCCGGGCATGGCCGGAGCGCCTCGGCCCGGCGCGGCCGCTGTACCGCCGGCCGGAGCGCAATCCCCGCAGCCTCAGGTCCCCGCGGCCTCCGCCGAATCGCCGACCGTCCGGATCCCGGAGGCGGTTGCCGCGAGCGCGGTCCGGACAACCACCCTCCCCGCGGTGGACCCCACCGCCCGCACGCGGCCGGTTCCCGAGGTCCGCCCCACCACCGCGCCCGGCGCGTCGCGGCCGATACCCGCACCCTCCCAGTTCGTCCCGGCAACCCCCGTGCCCGCGGTAGCGCCTCGTCCTGCCGCCAAAGCACCCCAGTCTTCGGCCCTGGCACCCCAGCCGCCGGCCGCAGCCCCTCGTTCCACGCCCGCGGCACCGTCCGCGGCAGCTCAGCAGGCCGCCGCGGAGGCCGAGCGCAGGGCAGCCGCCGAACAACGCGCCGCCGGAATCGCGGCCCGCTCCAACAGTCCGACGGTGCGGATCGATATGCGTACCGCGCAGTCCCTCGCCGAGGGCCCGGCCGGGGTGCAGCCCGAATCGGCGCCGGCTTCCGGTCCTATCGGAAAGGCAGGCGCCGAGTCGTCGCCGCAACCTGCGGAATCCACTGACGATTCGATGCGCCGGACCGCCGACCCCGCAGGCCGTGAACCCGGCCGACCGGAGACCGTTTCCGGCGGCGAACCATCGTTCCCGGAGCACGGCACCGAGTCGCGGAACCCGGTATCCGGCTCGACCGGGCAGCCTGCCGGGCTCTCCTCGGAAACCGCCGAACCAGCGTCGCCGGGTGATATGCGGCCACAGGCCGGAACGTCCGGGGAAGCCCGCGGATCGGTTGCTGCCGGACCGGCAGGGGAGGAGCTTGCGAACAACTCTTCGCAACCCACCGGACAGGACCCGGCGCCGACAATCGGACCAGCTGGGACGGAGGCAGAGCTCCCCGGGGCGGGGCCACTGTCTGCACCAGGGACCGCCGGGCGTCCCGGCTCGGCCGACCGAGTGACGACCTCGGTCGCAGCGGACCCTGCAGCGGGAAACACGACCACGCCAGGGACGACCACCGGCGATGCGTCCGGGTCAGCCGACGAGGCGGAGGGCAATGCGGCGCCGCCGGTCGAGACCGGCGTCGCGGGTTCCGGCTCGGCCGGTGCAGGCAGCGGATCCTCGGAGCAACCGATCGGTTCGGCTGCCTCGGAAGAGGGAACAGTCGGGGCCGGGCAGTCCGCCCGCGATATCGAATCGCTGGAGACGGCCGGCGAAACGGTAGCTTCGGGCCACGGCGGGCAGGTGCGGGCAAATGCTCCCGCCGATGAGAATGTGGGTTCGGGTGGGAACGAATCGACTCCGGTCGAACCGGCAGCTGTGGTAGATGACGCTGATCGGGGTGCGAACGGTGTGACGGCGCCTGCTTCTGCCGAGACGGCCGCTGGTCCGGTCTCCGGCGTGCAGGCGAACGAGCCGGCAACCGAAGCGAACGGGTCCGGAACCGAGGCGTCGGAGCAGGGCGTTGCCGGTTCCGGAGCGAAGGCGACCGGGACCGCTCCAGCGGCTTCCGGATCGGCTGCGCCTGCCGAGTCGACTGCGGATGCCGAGTCGGCGGCGCCGCCCGAATCAGCTGTGCCCGGCGCTGACTCCGCGGAGCCGAAATCCGGGGACGCGGCGGATACTGCCCCGCCGGCCCCGGGCGCCGGCCCGCGCACCTGACCCCGCGGCGTGGCCGACCTCGACCTGAACCTGCTGGTGGCGTTGCACGCGCTGCTCGAAACGAACAGCGTCACCCGCGCCGCCGAACGGCTCAGCACCTCACCGCCCGCCATGAGTCGCACGCTGGCCCGGTTGCGCCGCGTCTACGGCGACCCCCTGCTGGTGCGCGCCGGCCGCGAACTGGTGCCGACACCGCGCGCCCTCGAGCTGAGGTTCGAGGTGAGCGCACTGGTCGAACAGGGCCGGGCGTTGCTGGCGAAACCGGATACCGTCGACCCCACGGCCCTGGTCCGCGGTTTCGCGCTGCATGTGAACGACGCGGTGCTGCCCGAGCTTGCCGGGCAGCTGCTGACCGAGGTCCGTGCGCAGGCCCCGGGCGTTACGCTCCGTTTCGTTCCGGCCGATGCGGCCGGCTCGGCGAGCGCCCTGCGGGACGGCCGAATCGATGTCGAGGTCGGCGTGATCGACCGGGCAGATCCGCAGACCCGGGTGGAACGTATCCGCGGCGACCGGCTCATCGGGGTCGCCGCACCCGGCCACCCACTGGTCGCGGACCGGGTCACCGTCGCGGCCTTCGCCGCGGCCGCGCATATCAGTATCTCGCCGCGCGGTATCGTCCGCGGTGTGATCGACGACCGCCTCGCCTTGCACGGCCGGACCCGCCGGGTCGTGTCGACCGTGCCGGATCTCACCACCGCGCTGCTGGCCGTGCGGTCCGGTGCGGTGGTCTGCCCGGCGCCGGCCGTTGTCGCGAAAACGACACTGCCCGCATTGGGGCTGTGTGCCTTCGAGATCCCGCTGCCGCTACCGGAAATGACGATTTCGCTGGCCTGGCATCCGCGCAATACACCCGATCCGGCGCATGCCTGGCTGCGCACGTTGATCCGCACCGTGCTGGAGTCCGGTGATCCGGTGACCGGGACAGCGCGGGCGGATAAGGTTCGGCGGGTCCCACTTGGGTAACTGCTGGGCAGAAACCTGGCGCTGACCGGCAGTTGTGGCGCACTCTGGGAAGTACCGGTGTGGTGGTCGGGCCGGCGCGGTGGGACGGGTTAGATGGGTGGTCGCATGCAGACGAAGCGGCGAACGGATATACGGTGTGGGCGCCGGACAATGCTGTCCGACCTGGGGATTTCGGATGGTTCGGGGCGGGTGGAATCGGCCGGGGACAACACCGCACCCGGTTACGGCTGCCGTTGCGGCCGCTGCGCGGAAGCCCAGTGGAATACCCAGCGCCTGAAGTACTGGCTGGCCGCCCGGCTGCTCGCGTTCGGCGCGGACGAGGCGGTCGTCGACAGGCGGTGCGGACCGCTGACCGTCGATGTGTGGTGGCGGCGCGGCACCGAGCAGTTCGCGATCGAGGTGCGTTCCGGGCCACTGACTCAGGAACTCGCACAGCAACACACGGACCAGTTGAAAGCTCTGGGGTACGCCGGGGTGCTGTGGCTGTGCGCACCGGGTTTCTGGGTGGCGCAGCTGCCCGCGCTCGGTATCGCCGATCTCGCACCGGAATCATGTGAATACCGCGCGGCGAGCGGCATGCTCGAGCTGGGGTCGCAGGGTTTGGTGGTGCCGGGGGAGCGCCCGTACGAACTGCGCGAGTTCCTGCGCGAATGGGTGGCGGGTGAGGTCGCGTGGGGTTACCGCGATCATTTGAGGAAGGGATGGGCGGCAGTGACCGACTGGGAGAAGCACACTCGGACACAGGCGCTGCTGCTCGAACAGCAGCGGCAGGAGCTGATCCAGCAGCGCACCGCGCTCGCGGTTTCCCGGCAGGCGGTGCGAGAGAAGAAGCAGCAGCTCGAGCGCGCGCACGCCCGGATGGAGCGCACCGCGGCGAAGGCCCGTGAGCAGGCCGAGTCGGTGGCCGCGGTGGGGCGGCGAATTGCCGATCAGGAGCGGGTGCACCGCGCGCTGGAGGACACCATCCGCCGCCTGCACAAAACCATCGACAACTGGCAGGTGGTGACGGTTTTCGTGATGCTGCTGCTGGCCACCTTCATCGCGGCGACCATGTTCATCAAACCTTGACCGGTGCGGGCACTTCCGGCTGCGGTTGATTCGCGGCCGACAGCCGGAACGGCGCCCGCTCCCACCGCCATTCGTGACGGAAGGTGAGCGCCAGCAGGTCGAGTGATTCCAGCCCGTCGGCCCGCAGCTGCCGCAATGCGTCGCGGCGCACCGGGCCGTCGGCGAGCAGTCCGGTCAGCCGGTCGCGGATCGCCGCGGGTACCGGATGGGCAGCGAGTTCCGGTTCGCCCACCGCACTTCCGGTCCACAGCAGCCAGCCCCAGCCGTTCGCGTGCGCCCATTCCCGGGCGGCACGCGCCTTCAGCCGGTTCACGTGGAAACCGATATGCCCCAGCGGCTGCACATCGATCAGCGCCCTGCGGCCGTCGGCGAGTTCGGCCACCAGGGTCGGGAAATGCAGATGCTCTTCGCCGTCGACCCGGTATCCGACGGCCTCGGGATATTCCTGGAAGATGCGGATCCGGTCGTCGGTATCGAGCAGCCGCATCAGGCGCGCCTCGAGTCCGGAGTCGAAGCCGATATCGCGACCCGGTTTGTGCAGATAGAACCGGCCGCGCCCGTCGTCGTCGAGATCGAACGCGCGTGCCGCGGTGGTCGGCAGCGCGGCCGGCGACCCTGATCGGGCGGGCCAATCGATCCGGTGCGGCCAGGGCGCGGGCGGCCCGGCGGGGGGACCGGTCTCGCGGAGCCGGGACAGCAGATGGTTGGTTTTCTTACGCCAGCCCACGATGCGCTGCGTGACATAGCCCGCCACCCGTTTCGCGTCGGTCGCGTCGTGCCCCGCCAGACGCAATTTGAGATACGCGAGATCGTTCACGGCGATATCACCATCGGTGGCATAGGTTTCGGCCAGCAGCGCCCGCGTGAGCACCGAATCCCGGGTCCCCACGGGGTAGCGCCGGGCGTACTCGGGAACGGGGAGCCGCCCGGAGCGCGCGGTATGGCGCAGCAGTTCGCCGACCGCCTTGGTGTGCAACTGCCGGGCCCGGTCGCGGGAGAAATCGAACCGGGCCCCGATCCGCGTCAGCGTTTCGGGCCGTTCCCCGGCGATACCGAGCCGGAAACGCAGGATGGCCGCGGCGCGTTCCCGATCGACCCCGTAATCGTCGACCAGTTCGCCGAGCGCGTGCGCGCACTCCTCCAATTCGAAGGAGAGATGATCCCGCAGATCATCGGGAAAGTCCGTCGTGTCATTCGCATACCCGGATGCGTCGCCACGCACTGGCTCCGCCTGCACACACACCCCCTTCGGGACTTCGGATCACCGGCCGGCTCGCGTTCGTGTGGGCCAGCTTAACGGCGGGTACCGACAGCGCCCGGCACTGCCACGGAATGCCGGAAGCGCAGGTATGGCCCGCCGCCGCAGATCCGGTCGCGGCCGTTGCCGTGTGATCTAATGGGTTTGCCGAGAAAATGCTGATAGAGGACCGATCCGGGCGACGCTCCAGCAGCGGCCGTCCGCACCGGACGCCGACCGCCACCGGAATTCCGGGCTCACTCCGCGGGCGCCGGCGTGCCGTTCCGACCGTCCGATGTGGAGGCGCTCGTGCTGCATACCGATATCCCGACCCGCAGTGAGATCAAAGCCCTCGCCGGTGTCACCGACACCTGGTGCGTTTCCCTCTACACGCCCACCGAATCCGATACCGCCGACCCGGACCGCAACCGGATCGCCTTCTCGAACCAGGCCCGCCGAGTACTCGATCTCGTCACCGACCCCGAGGCACGCGCCGCGCTGGAAGAAGAATTCGACGCCTACATCGACGACGCCGCGTTCTGGCGCTTCCAATCACGCACACTGGTGGTGCTCGCGACACCCACCCGCATCCGCACCTTCCGCGTTCCGAACCAGTTGAATGCCTCGGAGACGGTCGGTAACCGCTTCTATCTGAAGCGGTTGCTCCGGGCAGTGACCTTCCCGCAGGCCGCCTTTGTCCTCGCCCTGGCCGAGGGCGGCGTCCGGCTGGTGGAAGTGAGCGCCGACCGCCCCGCCCGCACCGTGCCGGTTCCCGGCCTCCCGACAAGCGCCGCCGACCATGCCGGCAAGGCGAGCCTCGGCGATCGCGCCCCGAAGCGCCGCGTTCAAGGCGACGAAGGCCGCAAGATGCGGGCGCGGCAGTTCGCCCGTGCCGTCGACACCGAACTGCGCGATCTGCTCGCCGGCCGCGACACCCCGCTGATCCTGGCCGCCACCGAACCCATCAACTCCCTGTTCCGCTCCGTGAACAGCTACGACAATCTGCTCGACGAAAGCATCCCCGGCAACCCGGAACACACGACCGACCACGAGTTGGCCGACCGCTCCCGCGAAGTCCTGGACCGGCACTATGCCGCCCAACTGGCCGATCTCGTCGACCTGGTAGAACTGCGCCGCGGCGAAGGCCGGGCCGCCACCGATGTCGCCGATCTGGCGCGCGCGGCGTCCGCCGGATCCGTCGACACCCTGCTGGTGGATATCGACGCCTCGGTCCCCGGCACGGTAACCGCCGACGGCGCGGTCACTTTCGCCGATTCCGCAGCCGGCGACGCCCCGGGCATCCTGGACGAAATCAGCCGCCGCGTGCTCCTGACCGGCGGCGAAGTCCTCGCCGTCCGCGCGGCAGACCTCCCCGACGGCGCACAGCTCGCCGGTATCCTCCGCTACGCGCCATAGCCTCTACCAGCAGTTACTTCCGATACCGGTAACTCCGGCAGCGGCGAAACTCCGGCAAGACCTTGTGTGCGTATTCACGCAGGGTAAGTGTCGCGGAGGACTTCGCGCACCGTGACGGCGTTGGCCGTGTTGTCACCCGCGGCGCAGCCGAATTCGTCGGGTCGCGTCGAGATGTCGGTCGACAGCGAACTGTGCGGTGGTGCCGACGACGGGGGGCGTGCCCGACCAGGACAGGCCGGACCAGAGGCCATCGAATGTGACGAAGTATTCGCGGTTGACCGGGAAAACGTCGGTGATCTCGGCGGCGACTCCGGCGCCGACGGGGTAGCGGCTCTTCACGACGCGCCATTCGGACTCACTCATGACGGGAAAGCCTGCTCTGCTCGACCGGAGGGCGGAATCGAGCGGCCAGAGCCGAACCTGTCCGCGCCGGTGCTGGAGGACCTCGAACTCGGTCATTGTGCCGACAGCCGGCCACTGGTCCGCGGATAACGGCAGATTCATGACATCGACGAAACCGATTGGCGAACGGCCCAAGTCGACGAAAAGTCCGATGGCGCCGGGTCGCGGAATATGCGTGACCACTCCGGTCACATGATCGCCGATCGGATAAAGGTTGTGCGCGGCGTTGAGTTCCTCTTCGAGCTGGGAATCAGGTTCGGTCATCGCTGGACTATTTCAACGATGGCTTCTACTGGTTGTCAATGGTGGTCAGTGCGGGACGTCGGCGGCCCGGCACCACTTCGCCGCCCAATGCGCACGCCGGTGCTCGACCGGGAGCGCGCGGTGCTGGTCTGGGCGTTGGTGTGGCCGCAGCCGGGCGGGAACAGCGGCGTGTGTGCTCGGCGGGTAATTCCTCGATGCGTTTCCGAATGACCTGGAAAGCAGAAAAGGCACTTACCCGGGATTCCGGAGAAGTGCCTTGACCTGGTAATGCGATGGTGCGCGATACTGGGATTGAACCAGTGACCTCTTCCGTGTCAGGGAAGCGCTCTCCCGCTGAGCTAATCGCGCGAGGTGGAGACGGGAATCGAACCCGTGTGCACGGCTTTGCAGGCCGTTGCCTCACCACTCGGCCACTCCACCGCGCAAAGGGGGAAGGCATTCTATGCGCCTGGCCCTACCTCTCGAGCGGATGACGGGATTCGAACCCGCGACCCTCACCTTGGCAAGGTGATGCGCTACCAGCTGCGCTACATCCGCATTCGCATCCTCGGTGGCTCGCTGTCCTCCGTGGTGCGAGACAGAACATTAGCCGACGTACGCCGCAACCTACAAATCGCCTGGTAGAAGGCTATGAATGACAAGGTTGTCATTCGGCCGGTCGGAGAGTGGCGGTCGGCGCCCTGTGGACACCGACGGCGACCGCATCGGTGGCCGGCTCCGCGTAGTACGGGCGCCCCGAAGCTTCGCGTGCGTGCCACCGAAGTGAATGACATAGGGGTGATTTGGTGGCAGTAGGGTGGGGCGTGTTAAGGTTCCATCTCGTTCGGAGGGCATCGAAAGAAGCCGCCGAACAGCTCCCGGTCTCATAGCTCAGCGGGAGAGCGTCCGCCTCACACGCGGAAGGTCGCTGGTTCGATCCCAGCTGGGACCACCGGAATACCCCTCTGATCCTTGCAGGTCAGGGGGTATTTTTGTGTTTTGGGTCCATCTGGATGGTGGTTCGATTCTGTCCGGTGTCGACCGCTGGATGCCGATATCGGTCGCACGCATATTGCATGGACTCCGCCGTGATCGGGGTCGGTTCTCATCGTCCTGACGGGGCGGTTCCGGGGGGCGGTCGGTCGCTGTCGGTTGTACTGTGCTGCGGCCGCGATTCCGGGTGTAGGTGGTCGGGGCCCGGGTATCCGCCGTCCGCAAACCTAGGATTCGGAGGTCTCGTCATGAGGACATGGCTTACTCGTCTGTGCGTCTCGGCAGCTGCGGCGGGAGCGGTGGCGGTTGCTGGGGCGGGGCCGGCAGGTGCGGCACCGGCCAGTGTGACGATCGACGGCAGTATGCAGGTCTTGGGCCTGAATATCCTGCACGTCGAGGCGCAAGGGCAAGGAGATGGGCCCGCTACCGGCACATACAGCGCGACCGGGCAACTCGGAAATATGCCGTTACCGGTGAAGGTAACCGGCCCGGTCACCTGTCTGCGCGTGCAGGGCAACACGGTTTCGCTGGTATACCCGATCACCACCGCCCAGCCGGTGATGGTCTTTGCACCGGATTCGATGGCCATTCAGATTACCGTGGCCAAGGGTCAGAACGGCGCACCGAACATGATCGGATACGGCGTCCCGATGCCGACCAGCTCGTTCCGTGACTGCATGCCGGGGCCCACACCGCTGGTATTCGACGGAACAATAGACATCAGGTGATCCGGTAATACGATCCCGTGGACACTCGTGAAGTCGAGAGGATGACGATTTCTCTGTAGAGAATGATATTCTTCAAATGGAGAGTGACAGTCTGAGGCCTGGCTCGGTGCGGGTACGGTGGCCTCCCGGCCGAGTCGGGGTGAGGGTGTCGTGGGCTATGCCGATGAACTGTTCGATCTGAGCGGGCGGGTGGTACTGATTACCGGCGGCAGCCGTGGGCTGGGGCGCGAGATGGCCTTCGCGGCTGCCCGGTGCGGCGCGGACCTGGTGATCGCCAGCCGGGACTACGAGAGTTGCGTGGCGACGGCCGCGGAAATCGAGCAGGAGACCGGCCGGGTCGCGCTGCCCTACAGCGTGCATGTGGGCCGCTGGGACCAGCTCGACGGTTTGGTCGAGGCCGCCTATGCCCGTTTCGGCAGGATTGATGTGCTGATCAACAATGCGGGTATGCAGCCGGTCTACGATTCGCTGAATACGGTGACCGAGAAGCTGTTCGATTCCGTGGTGAACCTCAATCTGAAGGGTCCGTTCCGGCTGTCGGTGCTCGTGGGGGACCGGATGATGGCCGCAGGGGGTGGCTCGATCATCAATGTCAGTTCCTCCGGGTCGATTCGGCCGCGCCCGTCGATCGTCCCGTATGCGGCCGCCAAGGCCGGGCTCAACGCGATGACGGAAGGTTTGGCGCTGGCATTCGGGCCTACGGTGCGAGTGAACACCTTGATGGCGGGTCCACATCTGACCGAGGCCACCGCCGGCTGGAAGCTGGACGACATCGCGCCAGAGGACAATCCGTTCGCCGCCCATGCGTTGCAACGTCCGGGGCGTCCCGCCGAGATCGTCGGTGCCGCGTTGTTTCTCGCTTCGGACGCGTCCAGTTTCACGACCGGGGCAACGTTGCGCTCCGACGGTGGCATGCCCTGACCGGAACGGTAGAGCGCCGGTGTGCAGGTGACCGATCATTTCGGTGGTCGGGTGTCGGAAGCGGCTGTCCGGTCGTCCTTCTTCTCTCTCGGTGTGGAACTTGGGGTGGCAACCCGGCAAAAATAAATAATAATTTAGTATTGACACTGTCGGGTGTGGTCGGCGACTCTGTTCGGAGCGAAGTTGCCCAGCGAGACATCGAGGTCACATGCAGGTCAAGTGGAAGTGGGGTGCCGTACTCGGCGCGGTGCTGATTGCCGCGACCGTCGCGGGCTGCGCGGGCAGGGTCGGGGAGAACGGCCGCGTCGGGGTCGTCTATCTGAACGCCGAGGGGTACTACGCCGGTGTCGCGCGAGGCCTGAACGAGACGTTCGCCGAACTGCCCGACGCGCCACAGGTGCTCGCTTCGAACATCCAGTCGGATGCGTCGAAGGAGAGCACGTTCGTGGATACGATCGCCTCGGTGAAAGCCGACGCGCTGATCATCTCGCCGTCCTCGGCCACTGCCTCCGTCCCCGCATTACGGCTCGCGCACGACAACGGCGTCCCGATTATCTGCTACAACACCTGCGTCGAGGACACCGCCGCGCGGGAGCTGGTTTCCGCCTATGTGCTCGGCGACCCCGAGGAGTTCGGCGCCGCCTCGGGACGCCAGATGGCGGCGTACTTCAGGGAACAGGGCATCACCGCACCGAAAGTGGCGGTGATCAACTGCGAGCAGTTCGAGGTGTGTGTCCAACGCCGGATGGGGTTCGAGAAGGCACTCACCGCGGCGGTTCCCGGAGCCACCATCGTGGCCAACCAGCAGGGGCTCACCCTCGACGAGGCGGTCCAGCGCGCCGAACAGGTGCTCACGGCCCAGCCCGATATCGACGCGTTCTACGGTGAGGCCGGCTCGCAGATGATCGGCGCGGCACGTGCCGTCCAGGCGCGGGGCAAGGCCGGTGAGGTGGTGGTGTTCGGCGGCGATATGTCGACGCAGGCGGCTGGGATGTTGCGGGACGGCACCGTCCTCAAGGGCGTCACGGATATCTCCGGCATCAAGGTCGGCGATCTGGCGGGCCGCGCGGCCGTCGGCATTCTCGCCGGGAATCCGCCTGCCGACTTCGTGATTCCGGCGCCGGTCGACGAGTACGTCGGACCGCAGGCCGGCGCGGACTGGATCGAAACGCATCCGGACGGGATTCCGTGACCGGCGTACCCGCTCGCGACCCCCATCATTCCCGGAAGGACACCATGGATCACCGCACCGACGATCCCGCCGACGGCTCCGTCGTCGTCGAGATCGAGGGTTTGACCAAACACTATGCCGGCGTGCAAGCGCTGACAGACGCGTCCGTGACCATTCGTGCCGGTGAGGTGCGGGCCCTGCTCGGCCGCAACGGTGCCGGCAAGTCGACAATGATCCGACTGCTCGCGGGCGTCGAAACCCCGGACCGGGGGACCATCCGTGTCGGTGACGAACTACTCGGCCACGGCGGCGTCCGGCGGTCGACTGCACTCGGCATCCAGACGGTCTACCAGGAACTGAGCCTGGTCCCGGAACTGACTGTCGCGGAGAACATGTTCCTCGGTGTGTGGCCCCGCAGCGCCGGTCGGATCGATTACGACACCATGCGCCGCGAAACCGCTGCTGTACTGGAGGAACTCGAACTCGATATCGACCCGCTCAGCCGGGTCGAGTCACTTCCACTCGCCGAACAGCAGCTCGTCGAGATCTGCCGCGCGGTCCGGCGCCGGCCCCGGTTGCTCATCCTCGACGAGCCGACCAGCGCGCTGGCCGCCGCCGAGGTCCAGGTGGTCCTGAAAACCGTCGGCCGGATCGCAGCGGCGGGGGTCGCGGTCGTGTACGTCAGCCACCGCCTCGACGAGATCCGGCAGGTCGCCTCGACCGCGACTGTTATGCGTGACGGCCGGATCGTCGACACCGTATCGCTCGAGGACATCAGCACCGCTCAGGTCGTGGCGCTGATGGTCGGCTCCGTCGAGCCGGCCGCGGAGGAACGCGCCAAACGCGTCGTGGATCGGTCCGGGACGCCACTGCTCTCCGTGCGGAACATGGTGCTGCCGCCGAAGATTCGTGAGGTGTCGTTCGATGTGTACCCGGGCGAAGTTCTCGGGATCGCCGGTCTGATGGGCTCCGGCCGCAGCGAATTGCTCCGTGCCGTGGCGGGATTCCATCCGATTTCGTCCGGTTCCGTCGCGGTGGCCGGGACCGGCGTCGGCAAGGTCGGCGCCGCCCGGATGAAGGCGCTGGGCGTCGGTATGACACCCGAGGACCGCAAAGGCGCCGGAATCGTGCCGCTGCTCGGTGTCGACGAAAACATGCTCATCTCGGACTATCGGACCGTCAGTTCCGGACCCACAATCGTGTACCACCGCTTCCGCGAGGCCGCCTCCGGTCTTATTTCGCGGCTGTCGATCGCGACGGCTCGCGCGCAGACGCCGATCGTCAATCTCAGTGGAGGCAATCAGCAGAAGGCGGTCATCGGTCGCTGGCTGCACGCGGGCAGCCGGATCCTGCTGCTCGACGAACCCACCCGTGGCGTCGATGTCGCCGCGAAGGCCGAGATATACCGCCTGGTGCGGGAACTCGCCGACGGGGGAGCCGCCGTCGTGTTCGTCTCGGGCGAACTCGAGGAGCTGCCCCTGGTCTGTGACCGGGTGGTCGCGCTGCGCGGCGGCGAGATCGCCGACGAGCTGACCGGCTCCGGTATCACCACCGATTCCGTCCTCGCCGCCGCAATGGCGGCCTGACCACCACGAAGCCAAGACGAGAAGAGGACCCTGTGGTCATCACCAAGAACAATCTCCAGCCGGGTGATTCCCGCACAGTGCGCAGTTGGTTGGGCTCGCGTAGTCATCAGCTCAACGAAATCGGCCTCGTGGTGGCGATTGCGGCACTCTATGTGGTGCTCGGTCTGACGGCGTCGGGTTTCATGGACGGCTCGAATCAGCTGGGCATCCTGCGCGATGCCGCGACGATCGGCATCGCCGCCTGGGGCGTGACGCTGGTGATCATCGCCGGTGATATCGATATCAGCATCGGTCCGGCTGTTGCCTTCGCGTCGGTGCTGGTTGCGATGGGCAGCGCCCAGTGGGGGCTCGGGGTGTTCGGTGCTGTACTGGTGACCCTGGTGCTCGGTGCGGCGTGGGGTGCGCTGGCCGGCTGGTTGCGGGCCAGTTTCAATGTGCCCTCCTTCATCGCAACCCTCGGTCTGTGGAGCGTCCTCGGCGGTCTCGGCCTCTATCTCACCGACGCCCTGCCCGTGGTACTTCCCGAGAGCGGCCTGTTCGACCTGCTGGGGGGTTCCATCCTGGGTATCCCCACGTCCGCGGTGGTGATGCTGATCCTGTTCGGTGTGTTCGTCTACATCGCCAAGTTCACCGCGTACGGTCGTTCGGTGTACGCGATCGGCGGGAACGCGGCCGCGGCGGAGCTGGCGGGTATCAATCTCACCAGGGTGCGCATCCTGCTGTTCGCCACTACCGGCCTGCTGTCCGCGATCACCGGCGTGCTCCTCGCCTCCCGGCTCGGCGCGGGCTCCGGCAGTGCGGGAGCCGGACTGGAATTCGATATCATCGCGGCCGTTGTCATCGGTGGCGCCGCCCTTGCCGGCGGTCGCGGCACGATGCTGGGCACTTTGCTCGGCGTCGTCTTCATCACCGTGATCGGCAACGGATTGGTCCTGCTCGGGGTGAACTCCTTCTTGCAGGACGTTATTCGCGGCGTGATCATCGTCGGCGCCGTCCTGATCAACGCGCTCGTCGTTCGCCGCGGAGCCGCGGCCGTCCGCACCGCATGACGGGCTCAGATATCCGAACGGGTCACCATCCGGTCCTGACCCGGCCGCTCACAGGAGGAATCGTGACCACAACCGAGCCGGAGCCCTCGACAGTTCCCGCGACGATGCCGGGTATCTATCTCCCCGGCAACTCCACCACCGAGATGCGGCAGGTCCCCGTGCCGGTACCCGGTCCGGGGCAGCTGCTGGTCGAGGTCGGTGCCGCCGGTATCTGCGGTACCGATATCAGCTACATCTACCGCGAGTACAAGACTCATCGCGGTATCGACGGTCCCGCCTACCGTGGCGTCGTCTCCGGCCATGAGCCATCCGGTCGTGTGGTCACCGCCGGCCCCGGCTGCGCGCGCTTCGGCGTCGGCGACCGGGTCATCGTCTATCACATCGCCGGCTGCGGACTCTGCGACAACTGTCGGCGCGGCTTCTACATCAGCTGCACCGCACCGTCGCGGGAGTCGTACGGCTGGCAGCGCGACGGCGGTAATGCCCGCTACGTTCTGGCGGAGGAACGGACCTGCGTACCGCTGCCCGCGGAACTGTCCTATGTCGACGGGGCGCTTATCGCCTGCGGATTCGGCACGGCTTACGAGGGGCTACGCCGCATCGGTGTCAGCGGTGAAGGTGACCTGCTCGTCGTCGGTCTCGGACCTGTCGGCCTCGCGGCCGGCATGATCGGGCGCGGTATGGGCGCCCGCCGCGTCGTCGGCGTCGAACTGTCCGGTGTGCGCCGGGAATGGGCCGATTCGCTCGGCATCTTCGATGCCACTGTCGCGCCCGACGAGGCGGACGCCGAACTCGTCCGGCTCACCAGCGGAGCAGGTTTCGCGTTCACCATCGATGCGTCCGGTTCGGCGCCCGGCCGGTCCACCGCGGTCGAGCATGCGGCCGAGTGGGGTCACGTCTCGTTCATCGGTGAGGGCGGCCGTTTCGACACCGAGGTCTCGGATACGTTGCTGCACAAGCAGCTGACGTTGCACGCGTCCTGGGTGACATCGCTGCAGGCGATGTCGGACCTGGCGGCCAACCTGGTCGCGTGGGGCCTGCGTCCCGAGGCAGTGGTGAGCGACCGGTTCGCCCTCGGCGAGGCCGATGCGGCCTTCGCGCTCGCCGCGGGTGGTAGCCGCGGCAAGGTCGTTTTCGTTTCGGATTCACTGCCGTGACGCCTCGGCTGCCTTCCACCGGAATTCTCGTCGAGAGCGATGAGGGTGACGGGCTTCGCCCGGGCACTGTATGGCTCGACAACGGAGTATTACGGCTCGGGTTCGTGCCCGCGCTGGGGGGACGGCTGCTCTCGGTGCAACTGCGTGGCCGCGAAACACTGTGGCGCAATACTGAACTGCTGGACGACGACCTGCACCCGGTGGCTCCGCACGTGCCCGCGCCGGTGTCGGGGCCGATGAGCGTCTGGAACAACTACGGCGGCGACAAGACATGGCCCGCCCCGCAGGGATGGTCCGGCCCGGCCGAGTGGGCGGGTCCGCCGGACCCTGTTCTCGACTCCGGCCCGTACGACCGGCGTGTGGAGCGCACCGCCGGGGCGGTGACCCTGACGATGACGAGCGGCCACGATCCGCGCACCGGTCTGACTCTAACTCGGGCGGTCACGCTGCGATACGGCCAGAGCTGGTACGACGTGCGCCTCGAGGCCCGTAACACGTCCGCGGAGCGGGTGCGGTGGGCGCTGTGGAACGTCACCCAGCGCGCCGCCGGCGAACCCGGCACCGGCGGTGTGTACATCGGAATCGGCGACGGCGATCGGCGGACGGTGCCGCTCGCGGTGGGCACGGGAGCGCCTCGGCACGAAATCCTCGGCGATGACCGAGTTCTGGTGCCGCACCAGGATATCGTCGGAAAAGTCGGCTTCCCGGGTGCGAGTGGATGGCTGGCGCACGCGGCGCACGGCCTCACCACCACCCAGACCTTCGCGGTCGATCCGGGCGGTGACTATCCGGACGGCGGGTCCCGGGTCGAAGTGTGGATGGAGCACCCGCTGAGTGAACCGATCGAGAGCCTGGGCGGTCTGCAGCCGCGGGCGCGGATCGTGGAGATCGAACTCCTCGGCCCGTCGGTAACGCTTGCGCCCGGCGAACACACCGCACTCGAGTATCGCTGTGCGACCGCCGCCGGGGAGGGGGAGGTTCGCACCGTCACCCCGGTCGGACACTGGGGGAGCGACGCCCGGTTCGCCGCTTACGTCGGCGGCGACCTCGAGGCAAGCGGCATTACCGTCGCCGGTGTGCGTGCCGGTGAAGTGACCGCGCTGGACAGCGATCTGATCGGCAGCCCCATTACCTTGCGCGAGCACGGTACCGGCGTCGAACACGACCTCGGTACGGCATCTGGCCGCGGCCGGGCCCACGACCAGGAGGAGCAGCTGTGACCGCAGAACCCGGCACCGGCACGGTGCTGATCACCGGCGCAGCGCGGGGAATCGGTGCCGCGACCGCGCACCGCATGGCGATCTCCGGCTGGTCTGTGGTGTTGTTCGACCGCGACGAGAAAGTCGCCGAGACGGCCGCGTCGATCGAATCCGCGGGCGGTCGGGCACTGGCCTGCCGTGGCGATGTGACCGCTGAATCCGACTGGGCCGCAGCGATCGAACATACTCACGCGAGGTTCGGTCCCATCGATGCGCTGGTCTGCAATGCGCTGGCCACCGATCACGCTCCGCTGCACGAGATGGCGCTCGCTTCGTGGCAGCGGCAGCTCGATGTCAACCTCACCGGCGCCTTCCACGGGATCCGGGCGTGCCTGCCCGACCTGCGCCGCGATCGCCGCGGCGCGATCGTCATCGTCTCGTCGGTCCATGCCGGCTTCGGTCTCCCCGGGGTCCCTGCCTATGCGGCGACGAAAGCTGGACTGACCGGCCTGACCCGGCAGGTCGCCACCGAGTACGGCGGTGAGGTCCGGGTGAACTGTGTGCTGCCCGGGCCGGTCCTGACGTCGCAGTGGGACGGGATCCCGGAAGCGGATCGCCTCGCGAGCGCCGAGGAGACGGTGATCGGACGGCTCGGTGATCCAGATGAGGTGGCCGGCCCCATCGAGTTCTTGCTCGGCGCGTCGGCGTCGTTCGTCACCGGCGCCACCCTCACCGTCGACGGCGGATGGAGCATCACCAAGAATTCGTCCTGACCGCACCCGGCGCGGTGTGAGACCTATTCACGGAAAGCAGAGTCGAGGGAAGACATGACAGGCTATGCGGGACGCGGAGTCCACGGTACGACAGTGGAACTGCTCGGTTCCCGAATCGTGGACGGCACCATGGCGCCCGGCGAGGTCCTCGATCTGCGGGAGATCGGCTCGCGGATGGACCTGTCGCTGACCGCGTTACGCGAGGCGATCAAGGTGCTCGCGGCCAAGGGGCTGGTCGATTCGCGTCAGCGCCGGGGAACGTTCGTCCGGGAACGGGCCGAATGGAATGTGCTCGACAGCGACGTGATCCGCTGGCGGCACTCCGCCGGCGACGCGTCCGCGATGCTCGACGAACTCGCCGAGGTGCGGGCGATCATCGAACCGTCCGCGGCGGGACTGGCCGCGCTGCGCCGTACCGACGAGGACCTCGCCGACTTCGAGCAGGCCCTCGCCGATATGGCCGCCGCCGCGACGGGAACCGCGGAGCAGGCCGCCGCCGCGGACCTGGCATGGCACGGACTGCTGTTGCGGGCGGCGCACAACGAGATGCTGGCCAGTATGAACGTGCTCGTCGAGCCGGCGCTGATGGTCCGGGATTCCCTCGTGCACAACCACACCACCGACGACCCGGTGCCGAGTCACCGCGCGGTCGTCGACGCCATCCGCGCGGGCGATCCCACTGCTGCGGTGGCGTCGACCCGGGCACTGCTCGACAAGTCCGCAGACGACCTGTCGCGCGTGCTCAACCTTCTCGACAGTAAGGAATCCGGGTGAAGATCACCGCTATCGATACCTTCGCAGTCGCGCCACGGTGGCTGTTCTGCCGCATAGATACCGATGCCGGCATCGTCGGCTGGGGCGAGCCGGTGGTCGAGGGCCGGGCCGATACGGTCCGCGCCGCGGTCCACGAACTCGCCGGACTGCTCATCGGGAAGGATCCGCGCACCGTCGAGGCGCACTGGCAGGTTCTCACCAAGGGCGGGTTCTACCGCGGCGGACCGGTGCTTTCCAGCGCCGTCGCCGGTATCGATCAGGCGTTATGGGACATCCTCGGCAAGTCATTGGGCGTACCTGTGCACCAACTACTCGGTGGCGCGGTCCGCGACCGGGTCCGGGTGTACGGGTGGGTCGGCGGCGATGAACCGAACGAGGTCGCCGATGCCGCCCGCGCCCAGGTCGAGGCCGGTCTGACGGCGCTGAAGATGAACGCGTGCGGACGATTCGGCCGGTTGGCGACGCCCGCCGAGTTGGACGGCGTCGTCGCGCGCGTCGGTAAGGTCCGGGACGCGATCGGCGACCGGAACGATATCGCGATCGACTTCCACGGCCGGGTCGGAGTCGCGGACGCGCGCCGGCTCGTGCCGATGCTCGAACCTATGCGCCCGCTGTTCGTCGAAGAACCGGTCCTGCCTGAACTGAGCCACCGGTTGCGCGATGTGGTGGAGTCGACGACCGTGCCGATCGCGGCCGGCGAACGCTTGTACTCCCGAACCGAATTCCTGCCTGTGCTCGAGGCGGGCGTCGCGATCGTGCAACCGGACCTCTCGCACGCCGGCGGTATCTCCGAGGTCCGGCGCATCGCGACCCTGTCCGAAACTTTCGGCGCGCTGCTCGCCCCGCACTGTCCGCTCGGCCCGCTGGCGTTGGCGGCCAGTATTCAGGTCGCGCTCGCGACACCGAATTTCCTGCTGCAGGAACAATCGATCGGCATCCATTACAACAAGGGCAGTGCCGAGCTGCTCGACTACGTCCTCGACCGCTCCCCGTTCCGGTTCGTCGACGGACATATCGAGCGCTGGGACGCACCGGGGCTCGGGGTCACGATCGACGAGGCCGCGGTCCGTGCCGCCGACGCGGTCGCCACCAGCTGGCACGGACCGATCTGGCACCACCCCGACGGATCGTTCGCCGAATGGTGACCCCGCCCGGTGACAGCCGCCGATACGAGAACCGACGAAATCGAGGCATCTGATGACCCTGCTCGACGACCTATGTGCACACCGGCTCCTCGGCATCATCCGTGGCACCGACGCTGCCGCATCCATCGACACCGCACTGGCGCTCGCCGACGAAGGCGTCCGGCTGTTCGAGGTATCGCTCACCTCGGCCGAGGCGCTGCGGGTGATCGAGGCGGTCGCGACGAGGCTGGACGGACGAATCCAACTCGGCGCGGGCACCGTCCTCACACCCGACGATGTGCTCCGGGCGCGGGACGCCGGCGCGACCTACATCGTCACCCCGGGCCTTGCGCCTTCGGTGCCCGCGGCGATCGAAGACGGCGTCCCGGTCCTGTGCGGTGCCCTCACTCCCACCGAGATCATCACCGCGGCCGGGCTCGGTGTGGACGCGGTGAAAATCTTTCCGGCGTCCACGATGGGCCCCGGGTACTTCAAGGATCTGCGCGCACCGTACCCCGATATCCCGCTGATCCCGGTCGGCGGGGTCGGCACAGACACTGTGCCCGCGTACCTGGCCAATGGCGCGGTCGCGGTCGGTGTCGCGAGCCCGCTGTGCGGCGACGCCCCCAACGGCGGGGATCTGGAGGCGCTTCGCCTGCGGGCACGATCGTTCCTCGAGGCTGTGCGGGAGCAGGCATGAGCGGGTCAGGCCCGGAGGCGGTAGCACAGCGGCACCACGCAGGGCCCCCGCACATGCCCGATAGACAGAGCATGAGCACGGCACCCGATCGGGCGCTCGACGTCGTCACCATCGGCGAGACGATGGTCGCGGTGCGCGTCGCGGACCGAATCCGGTTCGGTGGGGACGCGACCTTGGCGGTCGCGGGTGCGGAGTCGAACGTGGCGATCGGTCTCGCGCGCCTCGGCCACGGGGTGCGGTGGGGTGGGAAGCTGGGCGCCGACGAGTCCGGGGAACTGGTACTGCGCACGCTGCGCGCGGAGAACGTCCTCGTCGATACCGTCTCCCGCGATACCGGACGGGCCACCGGCCTGGTGCTGTTCGAGCAGCGGCTGCCGGACGTGACCCGCGTCGAATACCACCGACGCGACTCCGCGGGATCCAGGGTTGGTGCGGCGGATTCCGTTGCGGCACTGACAGAGATGCCGCGGATCCTGCACGTCACCGGGGTGACACCGGCCTTGTCCGCGAGTGCGGCCGAGGCCGTGACCGAGGCCGTACACATCGCGCGCGGAGGCGGCGCGCTGATCTCGTTCGACGTGAACTTCCGCTCGCGGCTGTGGGATCGGGATACTGCCGCGGCAGCGTTGCGACCGCTGGCCCGCGCTGCGGACGTGGTGGTCGCGTCGGAGGACGAGCTCGGTCTCGTCGCACCTGATCCCGCGGAGCTCATCGACTGCGGCGTATCGGAGGTGGTGGTCAAACTCGGCGCCGCCGGCGCCGCCGCGCACACCGCCACGGACGTGATCACGGCCGGGGGACACCGGGTGAGTGTCGTGGACTCGATCGGCGCCGGCGACGCCTTCACCGCGGGATACCTGTCCGCGCTGCTCGACGGCCGCGGCATCGCCGAACGACTCGCCCGCGCAAATACCCTAGGCGCGTTCGCGGTGACGAGCCGAGGTGACTGGGAAGGGTTGCCGAGCCGCGACGAGCTCGCCCTGATCACTGCGGGTTCCGGGGCGGCACTGCGATGAGCACCGTGGGCGAGTGGACGGCGCTCGGCGCGGCGCGGCACGAACTCGGTGAGGGGGCGCGGGCGACGGATCACGGATTCGTGTTCGTCGACCTGCTGGCGGGGGTGCTGTTCGAGACCGACGGCGAACCGGCCATCGGAACCGATGACACGCCGGCCATCGGGCCCGGCGGTAAGCGTACCGGGAGAGCCGGCGGCAAGCGGTCCCTGGGAGCCGGCGCGAGTTCGGCTCGGGAACGACTGCGACTCGACATCCCCCTGGGGGCCGTCGCGCCGCATGCCGGTGGCGGCTGGATCGCCGCGGCCGGCACCGGAATTGCCTTACTGGACGACTCGGACGGGGCCGCAGCGGGCGACGGGATCGAGGTCGAGTGGCTGGCGCGGCCGTTCGACGACAGTCCGGTTCCGATGCGGATGAACGACGGTGTGGTCGATCCCCACGGGCGGTTCTGGGCCGGTGCGATGCCCTACGACGGCACACCCGGCGCGGGCCGGCTGGTGCGTGTCGACCCCGACGGCGGCGTCCAGGCGGTTCTCGGCGGACTCACCGTCCCCAACGGTCCGGCGTTCAGCCTCGACGGCGCCACCATGTACCTCGCCGACAGTGCGCGTGGGGTGATTCTGCAGTTCCGCGTGGAGGAGGACGGTGGAATCGACGAGCCTGCGGCGGTCTTCACCACGGTCGACGATGCGAGCCCTGATGGTATGACCGTCGATGCGGACGGATATGTGTGGTCGGCGCTGTGGGGTGGCAGCAGACTGCACCGATACAGCCCCGACGGCGAGCTGGTCGACGTGGTGCCCGTGCCGGCGGTGCAGCCGACGAGTATCGCGTTCAGTGCCTGTGCTCCATATCGGGTCCTGGTCACCACCGCGACTCACGGGTTGACCGAACCGGGTTCGCTCGACGGTGCCACGTTGGTCGCTTCGACGACTGTCGCGGGTCTGCCCACGGCAACCTTCGGAGCGTAGGTGCGAGTGCCAGAGCCGCGCTCGTGTGTTCCGGTTATGTCAGCAACTTCGCCCATCGCTGGGCCGAGGCGGTGAGGTCGCGACCGACGTGGTCGAGGAAATCGGCCATACCGGCCAGCCGTTCGCCGGCGGCTGTGGTGGCGCCGAGCTCGGCTGCGCCGCTGCGGGCCGCGGACGCGATCGCCGAATTCTGGCGCACCCCCGCCATAGTGGCTCGTGCCCAGGCGGTTTCGTCGATGATGTAGCGGTCGCGGCGCCGGGGCTCGTCTTGTTTGCGGTAGATCAGCTCCTGCGCTTGCAGATATCCGACCGCGGCGGAGATGGCCGCCGGACTCACTCGCAGTGTCGCGGCGAGATCGGCGGCGACCGAGCTGCCATCGTCGGCGGTCATCAGGCACGCCAATACGCCGGCGGAGGTGCGTGGCATCCCCGTTTGGACGAAAAGTGTAGTGAGGCGGCCGATAACGGGTAGTGCGCGGCTGTCGCCGGTGTGCTGTGCGCGGTCGGGATGTGTGTGCCTGCGGGACCGTTGCCGACTGGCTCGGTGTGCCTGTTCGGGGCGGTAACGCCCGGGGCCGCCGTTGCGGTTGACCTCGCGGCTGATCGTCGATGTCGGGCGGTTCAGCTGCCGTGCTATCGCGGCGTAGCCGATCCCGGCTCGCAGGCCGGCGGCGATCTCTCTGCGGTCCTCCGCGGACAGTCTGGATCCCGGCATCGGGGCGGTCCCTCTCTGTAGGTGGTGTCCGGTCGATGGCAGCGTTCACCGGCAGTTCGTTGCAACGATAGTTCACGGAGGAAGCATTAATCTGCACGGCAATTGCAACACATTTTCCCCGATCCAGCTGCGCATAGCCAAATCATGGAACATCTTTTGTTGAGTATTGCCTTAATGCAATTTAGCGTTTGCCTCCATCTGAACGAAACGGCGAGATCGGGAGCGACGATGACACAGCCTCGGGAAGCAGCTGAGAACACCGCAGCGGCATTGCACACTCGGCGACCACCGGGACACCCCTTCGATCCCCCGATCGAACTATCGGAGCAGCGCGAACAGTGTCCGCTCACGCGCTGGACCTTCCCCGACGGTCACCACGGCTGGCTGGCCACCGGCCATACCGAAGTCCGGGCCGTGCTCGCCGACCGCCGGTTCAGTTCCCGTTACGAACTGATGCACAACCCGGTCGCCGATTCGGGGCCGCTGTCGCCTGCTCCGATCGGCGACCTCCTGGGTGTGGACGCACCGCAGCACACCCGATATCGCAGCCTGCTCATCGGCCGGTTCACCGTGCGCCGGATGCGGCAGCTCACCGCCCGCGTCGAGGAGATCACCGACTCCTGCCTGGCGGCGATGGCGGACTCGGGTGGGCCGCTGGACCTCGTCGAAAAGTTCGCGCACCCGATCCCGGCGCAGATGATCTGCGAGCTGCTCGGGGTGCCGTTCGCGGAGCGGGCGGCTTTCGAACACCATGCGCTCGCCGTC
>NZ_JARWNW010000314.1 GCF_029868325.1 Nocardia carnea | reverse complement strand
GTGTGGTGGGGCTGCCGGCCGGCGTCCTCCGGTGGTTGGTGCTGTGCCTGGCCGCCCCGGGCCCGCGCGCGGGGCGCGCGGCCCCCCTGCCCCCCGCCCCGCGGCGGTGAGTCAGGCCTGGCCTGCCACCTGCTCACGGGCCCAGCGGTAGTCGGCTTTACCCGCGGGGCTGCGCATGATCTCGGGCCGGAACACTACGGCTTTCGGAAGCTTGTAGCGCGCGAGGGACTGCCCGGCGTGGGCGATCAACTCGTCGGCACCGGTCGTAGCGCCCTCGACGAGTTCGACGACGGCCACTACTTCCTGGCCCCAGCGCTCGCTCGGGCGGCCCACCACCAGCACATCGGCCACGGCCGGATGCGAGGAGATCGCGATCTCCACCTCCTCGGCGAAGATCTTCTCGCCGCCGGAGTTGATGGTCATGGAGTCGCGGCCCAGCAGTTCGACCGAGCCGTCGGCGAGGAGACGGGCGCGGTCGCCGGGCAGGACGTAGCGCACGCCGTCGATCACCGGGAACGTTGCGGCGGTCTTTTTCGCATCGCCCTTGTAACCGAGCGGGGTGAACCGGCGTTGCGCCAGCCAGCCGATCCCGTCGTGGCCGGGCTCCAGCACAGACCCGAAATCCTCAGCGACAACCCGGGTATCGGCGCCCGCCGAGAATTTCCCGGTCGAGACGAATCCGGCGGCGGATACGTGGTGCATTTGCGCACCGGTCTCCGAGGAACCGACACCGTCGAGCACTGCCAGACCCGGCACCGCCGCGATCCAGCGTTCTTTGACGGCGGGGCTGAGCACCGCACCGCCGTTGGCGAGCGCCACCATCGAAGACATATCCGCGCCACCGGCTTCCACGGCGGCCAGCACCGGACGCGCCAGCGCATCGCCCACCACCATGGCGACCGAAACTTTCTCCCGTTCGATGGTGCGCACGATCTCGTCGGCGTCGATGCGGTCGGTGACCGAGGGCAGCACGATCGTCTGGCCGGTGGTCATGGCCGTGAGCACCGCCCACTGTGCCGCGCCGTGGATCAGCGGCGGGATCACCATCAGTTTCATCCCCGGATTGGCGCGCGCCCGGTTCGCGATTTCGTCGTGGGAGGCGATCGTGGCGCCGCTGCTCGCATCGCGGCCGCCGCAGGCTCCCATATAGATATCGTGCTGGCGCCACAGCACACCCTTCGGCATTCCGGTGGTGCCGCCGGTGTAGAGCACGTAGAGGTCGTCCGGGGAGGGTTCGACCGGTAGCGGTTCGGGTTCGGTGGCGGCGAGCACCGTTTCGTAGTCGACGGCGCCGTCGAGCAGGTCGTTACCGGACGAGTCGGCGATCTGGATCAGCACCCGCAGACCGGGCAGGTCCGGCAGTACCTCGGCGAGTGTCGGCGCGAACGCGGCGTGGTAGACCAGCGCGGTGGCGCCGGAATCGGCGAGCAGGTACTGCAATTCGTTCTCGACGTAGCGGTAGTTGACATTGAACGGCGCCACCCGCGCCCGGAACGCGCCGATCATGCTTTCGACGAACTCGGGCCCGTTGTAGGCGTAGATGCCCAGGAGATCCTGGCCGACTTCGTGATTCGCCAGATCCGGCCGTTCGGTACGGCATCCCAGCCCTTGGGCGTGCAGATAGGCCGCCAGGCGCCGGGAACGGTCGGCGACCTGGGCGTAGGTGTGCCGGCGCTCGCCTTGCACGATCAGTTCCCGGTCCGGGATCACGGCGGCGGCGGTATCGGTGGCGGATACGAGTGTGAACTGTGGTTCGGTTCCGGTCGCAGAAGTTGGGGACAACGGTGACTCCTCGTTCGTCTGGTTCGCGATGGCGCAGGCCGGATCACGTCCGGGGATTTGTGTCCGGGCTACCTGTAGCGGGCTCGGCCGCCGGGGGTGTGGCGGGCGGCGTGACCTGGCCGTCGGTGGTGGGCGTCGCGAGAGGGTGGACGGCCGACGCGGTGAGGCCGTCCGTCGTCAGTGGGACCGGAGCTGTGCGCAGCCGCCGGTGGACGCGTCGGCGGGCACGGCGCAGTGCGAGACCGATGAGACGCTCGGTCCACCGGCCGAAGGGTGGTGCGGCGAGGCTGGTGATCGGTACGGGCAGGTCGGTGCCGACCACTGTGCGATGGTGGCTGAAGGTGTCGAATCCGGCTTTGCCGTGGTAGGCGCCCATCCCGCTCTCGCCGACGCCACCGAACGGTGCGTCGTCGGGAAACATCTGGATGGCGAATTCGTTGCGGGCCACCCCGCCGCTGCGAGTATTCGAGACGAAGGTACGGAAATCGGCCCGGTCCGGGCCGTACCAGTAGGCGACCAGCGGCGCGGGCCGCCGGTTGATGTAGTCGATGACCTCGTTCAGTTCCCGGTAGGGCAACACGGTGAGGACCGGACCGAACACCTCTTCCGAGGTGATGGCCATTTCGTCGGCCGCCTCCCGGACAATCGTCGGCGCGATCTTGCGCAGCTCCGGATCGGGCAGGGCTTCGCCGGGCGGAGCGATCGACTCCACGCGGGCGCCACGCTCGCGCGCATCGTCGATCAGCCCGACGACCCGCTCGTAGTTCGCGGTGTTCACCACCGCGGTGTAGTCGTCATTGCCGATGATTTCGGGGAACATCCGCCGCCAGGCACCGGCCAGGGCGTCGACGAAGGGTTCCATCCGGTCCTGCGGCACCAGCACGTAATCCGGGCAGACGCAGACCTGCCCGCCGTTGACCATCCGTGCCCGGGCGATCCGCTCGGCGGCCCGGGTGAGATCGGCGTCGGCGGAGACGACCACCGGGTTTTTCCCACCGAGCTCCAGTGTCACCGGAACCAGGTTGTGCGCCGCGGCCCGCTGTACGAGCCGGCCGACCCGGGTGGAACCGGTGAAAAACAGGTGGTCGAACGGCAGTTCGGTGAAGGCCGCGCCCACCTCTGGACCGCCGGTGACCACCGCGAGCTCGGTTTCGTCGAAGTACTGTTCCGCGAGCCGCCGGGTGAGTTCCGCGGTGTGCGCGGTGATCTCCGACATCTTGATCATCACCCGGTTCCCGGCGGCGAACGCGGTCGCGGCGGGCAGGATCACCAGGTTGAGCGGGAAATTCCAGGGGCCGACTATCCCGACCACTCCGAGCGGGGACGGCCGGACCTCCGCGCGGATCCCGTACAGGCGGGCCGCCCGGTCCGGCCGCCGCGGCCGCATCCAGCGGGTCAGGTGGGAACGGACGTATTCGATGGCGGTGAGCATGCCCATGATCTCGGCGAACAGAGTGCCGGTCCGGGAGCGCGTACCGAAATCCGCGACGAGCGCGTCGACATAGGCATCGGTGTTGTCCAGGACCATGGCGACCAGCCGGTCGATGCGATCCCGGCGGACCTCGGCACTCGGCGGGCCCTCGTGCAGGAACGCCTGCCGCTGGGCCGCCAGGGTCGCGGCCGGCTCGCGGCGCTCGCCCGCCTGTACGGTCTCGGCCCCTTCCACGGGTATCTCCGGGGTATTGCTGTTCATCGAAACGCTCCGAGGTAGCTCCCGCCGCCGGGCGGTGGAGAGAGGTTGACGTACGCACTGTCAGCCGAGGTCCAGGGGACCGCCGTCGATCACGGCGCCGAGCCGGCCGATATCAATGCCCAGATCCGCCGTCGCCGCCCGGCAGGCCGCCACATCCTTGCGGAGGAAGGGGGCCACCACCTGTTCGAACGTCACCAGCCCGCCGGTGCGGCCGATCGCACCGGCCGCGTAGCTCCGGCCGCTGGATACGGCCAGGGCGTCCAGCAGCTGCTGCTCGCCGATACCGAGGCGGGTGCCCAGTTCGAGTGCGGCGGCGGCCATCTGGGCGTTCGCCGCGAACAGAGCGTTGTTCACCAGTTTGACGCTCAATGCGGTGCCGAGCGCACCGGTCGCGATAACGGTGCTCGCATACGATTCGAGCACCGGCCGGGCCCGCGCGACCGCGTCCGCGTCACCACCGAGTAGCACGGTGAGTTTTCCGGCGGCGATATCGTCGGCCGAACCGCTCACCGGCCCGTCCAGCAGCATCGGGCCGCCGGGATGGCCGGCGGCCAGTTCGGTCACGGTGCTGACCGTGCCGGTGGTATGCGAGACCACGACCGCGTCGCGCGGCGCTGCGGCGAGCACCCCGCCGGGTCCGGCGAGGACCTCGACGAGCTGGGCATCGGAGAACAGGCAGGCGATCACGATATCGGCCGACGATGCGGCCGCGGCGGCGGAATCGACCACCGCCGCCCCGCCTTCGCGCAGCCGTTCTCGCACCGAGTCACGCCGGGCGTACACCTGCACCCGGTGGCCCGCGGCGACCAGCCGGTACACCATCGGCTCCCCCATACGGCCCGCCCCGACAAACCCGACGACCTGCGACATCGGCGCTCCTCACTCGCGATCGGCCCGAGTTCGCCGCCGCGCGGCCGGGCGGCACAATATCCGGACAGAGAGATATCCAGTAACAGCAACAGTAACACTGCCCGAGCGGGCCCGGGGCCAGTTCGCACATTCCACCGGCACGAACCGCAACTCGACTCCGGACCCGGCGGACCTCACCGTTTCGCCTGCAATACCGTTGCACTTACGATATTGACTACAATATGTATTTTTGGTTGGCTCCTCGCCGAGCCCGCGCGGTCGGCGCGGCCGTGCGCGCGGACCTGGGACGCGATCACCGCCGAATCGTGGCGGGACGTCATCGATATCAACGTCACCGGTCCCCGGAACATCGTCGCCGCCGGCGCCCGCCACGTCGTCGACGGCGGTCACGGTGGCTCGATCATCCTGATCAGCCCCGCCGCGGACATGAAAACGCGGCCGTTCATGGAGTACTACGCCGCGAGCAAACACGCCGTCGCCGGGATGGCCCAGGCACTGGCCGCCGAACTCGGCCGACACAGTATCCGGGTCAACAGCGCGCACCCGGCGCCGGCCACGCCGATGGGTGGCGACGAGACCTCGCCGTCGCCCTCACCAGCACAGCCGACCGCGGCGGCGACCCGCGGACCCATACCGTTCTGCACGCCGATTTTCCTACTCTTGGAGACTGAGCCCATGCGTGAAGTAGTGATCTGCGAACCGGTCCGCACCCCGATCGGGCGTTACGGCGGGATGTTCGCCGGGCTCAGCGCGGTCGAACTCGGTGTCACCGCGCTGCGCGGCCTCCTCGAACGGACCGGACTGGACCCGGCGCTCGTCCAGGACGTCATCGTCGGCCACTGTTACCCGTCCAGCGAGGCTCCGGCCATCGGGCGGGTCGTCGCCCTCGACGCCGGTCTGCCGGTCACGGTGGGCGGTATGCAGATCGACCGCCGCTGCGGGTCCGGTCTGCAGGCCGTGATCCAGGCGGTGCTGCAGGTGGGCAGCGGATCGCACGACCTGGTAGTCGCCGGTGGCGCCGAAAGCATGAGCAATGCCGCGTTCTTTTCCCTGGATATGCGCTGGGGCGGTGCCCGTGGGGGTGTCCGGATCCACGACAGTCTGGTGCGGGGGCGCGAAACCGCGGGCGGGCAGCACTATCCGGTACCCGGCGGCATGCTGGAGACCGCGGAGAATCTGCGCCGCACCTACGCAATTCCCCGCGTCGAGCAGGACCAGCTGGCCGTGCGCTCCCATCAGCGCGCCGTCGCGGCGGCCGAGAGCGGCGCCTGCGCAGAGCAGATCGTGCCCACCACGGTCCGGTCCCGGGACGGCGGGAACGTCGTGGAGCACGACGAACACCCGCGCGCGGACACCACCGTCGAGGCATTGGCCCGGCTGAAACCGGTACGCGCCGAACTCGACCCGAAATCGACAGTGACGGCGGGCAATTCCAGCGGCCAGAACGATGCGGCCGCCATGTGCCTGGTCACCACCCGCGACCGCGCCGAACAGCTCGGCCTCACCCCACTGGTGAAACTCACCTCGTGGGCTGTCGCCGGTGTCGAGCCGAAGGTGATGGGGATCGGCCCGGTCCCCGCCACCGAGGCTGCGCTCGGCCTGGCCGGTCTCACCCTGGCCGATATCGACCTGATCGAACTCAACGAGGCCTTCGCCGCCCAGGCACTGGCGGTGCTGCGCGAATGGAAGTTCGGCGCCGCCGACCTCGAACGGATCAATGTGCACGGTTCCGGCATCTCGCTCGGCCACCCGGTGGGCGCCACCGGTGTCCGGATGCTGGCCACTCTCGCCCGGGAGATGCACCACCGCGACGCGCGATACGGTCTGGAGACCATGTGTATCGGCGGCGGCCAAGGCTTGGCCGCGATCTTCGAGAAAGTGGTCTGACGGTGCCCACGCCGCAATCGGTCGCCGATTCTATCGACCCGAACGGCCCCGTAACGGACGCCGAATATGTGTGCTGCAAAAACGGTCATGACTGGACGACTGCCGCTCGGCGCCGGCGTTTTCCCGAGCTGTCCCTGGGCCTGCGGTTCACCGGTATCCTGTGGGCCGGCGCGACCGACTCCCCGAAACGGACGAACCCATGAAACTCGCACGCACGCACGGGCTCACCGATGTTCAGAACGAAATTCTGGCCACCGTCCGCACCTTCGTGGACAAGGAGATCATCCCGAACGCCCAGGAACTCGAACACACCGACACCTACCCCCAGGAGATCGTCGATCGGATCGCCGAGATGGGGCTGTTCGGGATCATGATCCCCGAGGAGTACGGCGGACTCGGCGAATCCCTGCTCACTTACGCGCTGTGCGTCGAAGAACTCGCCCGCGGCTGGATGAGCGTATCGGGTGTGATCAATACCCATTTCATCCTGGCCTACCTGCTACGCCACCACGGCACCGAAGAACAGAAACGAACCTACCTACCCCGAATGGCCACCGGGGAGATCCGCGGCGCGTTCTCGATGTCGGAACCCGAACTGGGCTCCGATGTCGCCGCAATCCGCACCAAAGCCGTCCGCGGCGAAGCCGGCGACTACACGATCGACGGCCGCAAGATGTGGATCACCAACGGCTCCACCGCCAACCTCGTCGCGGTTCTCGTCCGCACCGAAGAAGGCCACGAGAAACCCCACGACAACCTCACGACATTCCTGGTCGAAAAGCCCACCGGCTACGGCACGGTTGCCCCCGGGCTCACCATTCCGGGAAAAATCCACAAAATGGGGTACAAGGGCATCGACACCACCGAATTGCTGTTCGACGGATACCCCGCCGCCGCCGATACAGTTCTCGGCGGTGTCAGCGGCCGGGGTTTCCGTCAGATGATGGACGGGATCGAAGTCGGCCGCGTCAATGTCGCCGCCCGTGCCTGCGGAATCGCTTTGCGTGCTTTCGAACTCGGCTCCCGCTACGCCCAGCAGCGCTCCACCTTCGGTAAACCGATCGTCGAACACCAGGCCATCGAATTCTCTCTCGCCGAAATGGCCACCAAGGTGGAAGCCGCCCACCTCATGATGGTCAACGCCGCCCGCCTGAAAGATTCCGGCGAACGCAACGACGTCGCCGCCGGAATGGCGAAATACCTCGCCAGTGAATTCTGCAACGAGGTCACCCAGGCGAGCTTCCGCATCCACGGCGGCTACGGCTACTCCACCGAATACGAAATCGAACGCCTCATGCGCGAGGCCCCCTTCATGCTCATCGGCGAGGGCACCAGCGAAATCCAGAAACGCATCATCGCCAAGGGAGTCATGCGCGACTACCGCCTGTGAGAACCGGCTGTTTATCACCCCTCATCGGGGTCACGATCTACTACCGTCGACAAGTATGAGCGATACCCGCGCCGGCACGTGCGTTGCCCATCGGTCGACTCTCCGAGACCGCCGGGCATGCACGGCGCCGGAGTTCGCGCGGCCCGCGATACGATCGGCCGCGTCAGCAGCGGCAGGCGGTGATGGACGGCAATGACTGGTCCGCAGCAGCTACGTCATCGAATCTTCGCCCGGCACGCCCACCCGATCAGCGCCTGGTCTCGGCTGTTGACCACGCCACTGGTGGTCGCGGCGCCCTGGACCCGGCGGACGGACGTGACCGCCGGAGTTCTGGTCTGGTTCGCCATCAACCCGATCATCACACCCGAACCCGCCGATCGGACCTCGCTCGCGACCCGGGCCATCCTCGGCGAAGAAAGCTGGGTCGCCGATCCGGACCTCGACCGGACGATCCTCGTCCTGAACGCTCTGGGTTTCGCCGCCCTGAGCGGTGCGATATTGGCCGCCTGGCATCGACGAAAGACCCCTGCCCTGCTCGGCACAGCCGCCTCGATGATGCTCACGCTGTGCTGCTGGCTGCGCTACGCCGACCTCTACGACAAAGTTCGGGATGCTGCCTGACGGATCGCTTCATCAGCGACGGAGGCGGATATTCGGCAGGGATACCGGCCGCCGCTCGACAGCCACACCCGAGCGGCGCCCGAGGGAATTCGTGCTGCTCCGGGAAACGCCTGCACGCCAGTGCGCTCCTCGCACACTCGACCGCCGTCGCTGGGCCAGGGCAAGCGCACCTGAGATGCCCGTGCGACACATTCACCATACTGTAATCTATACGGTTATCGATACCGTAATATGGTCCGCGAGCATCGTGCGCCGCGGGGCAGGAGGACGCTATGAACGAGGTCGACGGGCAGCACAACGCCCCCAGTACGGAACTGGGCCACCGGGCAGGCGAACGCGCCGAATCCCGGATGCTCATCGGCGCGGAGCTGGTAGCGGCCGCCTCGGGCGAAACGTTCGACAACGTCAGCCCCGCCACCGGCCAGGTGCTCGGCAGTACAGCCGCGGCCGGCGCCGGCGATATGCTCCGCGCGATCGCCGCGGCCCGGCACGCCTTCGACAGGACCGACTGGTCCACGAACCGAGCACTGCGGCAGCGCTGCCTGGAACAACTACAGCAGGCGCTGGAAGCCGAGAGCGAATTCCTGCGCGAGGAACTCGTGGCCGAGGTCGGCTGCCCCATCGCCACCACGCGGATCGCGCAATTGGACTGGCCGCTGGCCGAAGCGCTGCGTTACCCCGCAGGATTGATCGATGAATTCCAGTGGGAGCGTGAACTGTCCGGCGGTGGCCTGTTCGGTGACCGCAACGTCCGCACGGTTGTCCAGGAGCCGGTGGGAGTGGTCGCCGCGATCTGCCCGTCGAACTTCCCGGTCGAGGTGATGCTCAACAAACTGGGCCCGGCGCTGGCCGCGGGCAATACGGTCGTGCTGAAGCCGGACCCGAACACGCCGTGGAACGCGACCCGGCTCGGCCGGCTAGTCGCCGAGCGCACCGATTTCCCCGCCGGTGTGGTGAATATCGTCCCCACCCCGTCGAACGAGGTCGGCGAACTCCTGGCCACCGATCCGCGCGTCGATCTCATCTCCTTCACGGGTTCGACCGCGGTCGGCCGCATGCTCATGCGCCGCGGCGCCGACACCATGAAGCGGACATTTCTCGAACTGGGCGGCAAATCCGCCCTCATCGTATGCGAGGACGCCGACCCCCGGGCCGCGCTGCGCAGCGCGGCCGGTGTCTGCGTGCACGCCGGACAGGCCTGCGCCGCGACGAGCCGCATGCTGGTGCACCGATCAATGTTCGACGAAATGATCAGCGGTGTCGCGGCCGCATTCCAGGCGGTACCCATAGGCGACCCGGCGCTGCCGGAAACCATGGTCGGGCCGTTGATCAGCGCGACCCAGCGCACCAAAGTACTCGATGCCTACGACCGGGCGGTCCGCGACGGCGCCCGCCTCGTCATCGGCGGCGGCACGCCGAAGGACCTGCCGCCCCATCTGGCCGACGGCCACTACGTCGAACCGACCGTATTCGTCTGCGAAGACCCGAGCCTGCCCATCGCGCGGGAGGAGATCTTCGGTCCGGTGCTGGTGATGACGCCGTTCACCGACGACGACGAGGCGGTACGGCTCGCCAACGACAGCGAATACGGTCTCGCCGGTGCGGTGCTGTCCGCCTCGGCCGACCGCGGAATGGGTATCGCGCGCCGGATCCGGACCGGGGCCGTCGGGGTCAACGGCGGCATGTACTACGGCGCCGACGCCCCGTTCGGCGGCTACAAGAACAGCGGTGTCGGCCGGCAATGCGGCCTGGAGGGTTTCCAGCAGTACCTCGAAACGAAAACCATCGGTCACCGGGTCGCGGCCCGCGGCTGACCACTCGAACAGACAGACACGATCACAGAACAATCGGAAGGACGGTCCGGTGGCAAAACCGGATGGCAATGTGGCGGTGGTCTCGGGCGCAGCACGCGGGCAGGGACGGTCACACGCGGTCGAACTCGCCGCCGCGGGGGCGAGCGTTATCGCCCCCGATATCTGCGCGGATCTCGAGGGCGATACCTACCCGCCGGCGCGGCCGGAAGACCTGGAGGAAACCGCCCGGCTGATCGAAAAGGCGGGCGTGCGAGCGCGTCCGACCATCGTCGACGTACGCGAGCGCAGCGCGGTGCGGAACGCGATCGCGCAAGGTGTCCAGGCCTTGGGGCGGCTGGATATCGTGGTCGCCGACGCCGGGATCGCTCCCATGGGCAAGTGCCAGACGATCCGGTCCTGGTCCGACACCATCGACACCGACCTCGTCGGTGTTTTCCAACGCTGAAACTCGGTAGCCGATAGTCTCACCCGGCCGCATGTGCGTGTTCGCGGGATCATGCGATAGGACGGCCGCCTCGTAGCCGCAACCTACCGAGGCGCTCGCTTCACTCGCCGGTCCACCGTGGTGGCCGCTTCTCGAAGAACGCGCCGACCCCCTCTCTGACATCGCGCGAGGTCAACAGTCGCTGATGGGCGGCATTCGAACGTGCCCATGCCGCGGTCTCGTCTCCGTGGATCTCCTGGTTGACGATGGCGAGCGCCTCACGAACAGCCAGCGGCGCATTGCCGCAGATTTCTTCCGCGAGGGCTACGGCGGCGTCGAGGGCGCCGCCCGGCTCGGTCAGCTCGTTCACCAAGCCCAGGCGCTCCGCGCGCTGGGCCGGCAGGTCCCGTGCCGTCAGCAGCATTTCCCGGGCAATGTTCGCGGGCAGGAGCCGGGCAGCCCGGAATGCCCCGCCGAAATCCGGCACGAGACCGCGTTTCGGCTCGGGCAAACCGAATCGCGCGGTCCGCGAGGCCACGACGAGGTCGCAGCTCAGCACGAGTTCGAAGCCGCCACCGAGCGCGAACCCTTCGACCGCCGCGATGAGGGGTTTGGTGCGGCGGCGCTGAATGAGCCCAGCGATTCCGCCCCGGGGCGTGGGCTCCCCGGGGCCGGTGGCCAAGTCGGCGCCGGCGCAGAAGAACTCCGCACCGCCGGTCAGCACCGCGCACCACAGATCGGGATCGTCCTCGAATTCGTTGAACGCGGCGTCCAGACCGGCGGTGATCGATGGGTCGATCGCGTTGCGTTTCGCCGCCCGCGTCATCGTGATGATCTGCACACGGCCGCGCCGTTCGACAACGACAGCGTCCCGACCGGTCACGACACGGCCCCCGGGGCAGTGGCATCGGTCATCCGGGGTCGGTGGTCGGCCATCGTTCGTCCTTCGCGGTAGGAGCTTGTCGCTGCCCGAAACTGTGCCATAACCACACCGCAGCGAAGTACTGCGACGGGATATCGAGTTGTCCGGCGCTGCATCCCGTGCGGTCATGTCCGCCCCGGATGCGCACCCGGCTCACGGAACGATTGCCGAGCGTGTCACCGGTTGCGGTACTTCCTGTCGTGCGAAGATCCCGCGACGCAGGGCGGTCAGCAGGGCATCGCGTGTCTCGTCCGGGCGGATGAGTTCGTCGAAACCCATATGCTCGGCGGAGTGGTAGGACGCCAGTAGTTCCCGCTCCCGCAACTGCGCCGCGATATCTTCGTCCGCGCCCGAGGCCAGTCCGAGGGCCGCCGCGCTCATCGCCCCCATGGTCGCGCCGGGGTAGGCGAAGGTCGCTGTCTGATCGTCGAAACCGATCAGCGACATGACCATCGAACCGAACCCGTACGCCTTGCGCAGCGTGACGTGCAGTTTGATCGTGGTCGCCGTGGTCTGGGCGACGAACATCCGGGCGCCCGCGCGCAGCACGCCTTCGCGTTCGGATTCACTGCCGGGCAGCATGCCGGGATTATCGGCGAGGAATACCAGTGGCAGGTGGAAGGAATCCGCCACCGAGATGAAATGCGCGGCCTTGTCGGCGGCCGCGGCGTCGATGGAGCCGGCGAGTACCTGCGGCTGGTTGGCGACCACCGCCACGGGATGCCCGCCGAGATGGGCGAGGGCGCAGACGATCGCGGTGCCGTAGCCGGGCTGCACCTCGAACCAGTCCGGGGTGTCTAGCACCGCGTCGAGGACGGCCCGGATGTCGTAGGTGTTGCGGTTGTCCCGCGAGATGATGTCCAGCAGTTCGGGGGTCGGCCGCGGTTCGGTGGAATCGTCGGAGAGCAGCGCGGGCGGATACGACCATGCGCTGGACGGGAAATAGGACAGGTACCGCCGGATATCGTCGAGTGCGTCCTCGTCGTTGTCGGCCAGGTTGTGGATCAGGCCGCTCGGCACCGCGACACCCGGGCCGCCGAGGTCTTCTTTGCTGATGTCCTCACCCGTCGATTCCCGGACTACCGGCGGGCCCGCGGTGAAAATGGCGCCCTGCCGGCTCATGATCGCGAAATCCGATACCGGGGCGATGAGCGCGCCGTGGCCGGCCGAGGCGCCGAGTACCCCGGTGACCATCGGTACCCGGCCCGAACACCGGGCCTGGGCGAGCAGATCGGTGGGGGTCCGTCCGTAGTGCGCGCCGGTGGGCCGGAACCCCGCGCCCTCCAGCAGCATCACCAGCGGGACCTTGTTTCGTACGGCGAGTTCGGCCAGGCGATAGCGTTTGGCGTTGCTGCCCGGCGCGATGGTTCCCGCCACGGTGGTGAAATCCTCCGCACCGACCATGACCGGCGCCCCATCGATCAGGCCCGAGCCGGTGACGACGGCGTCAGCGGCGATCTCACCGCCGACCAGCGAGCCGAACTCCTGAAACGTCCCGGGATCGAGCAGGTGCGTGATCCGCTCCCGCGCCGTCAGCTTGCCCTTCGCCCGATGTTTGGCCACCCGCTCGGGACCGCCCATGGCCGCCGACCGCTCCCGGCGGCCGTCGAGATCCTCGAGCGTTTCCTTCCAGCCTCGCGCATCTGTCATTCTTGTCCCTCTCAGCGCAGTGGTCGGCTCATCGCAGCAGGTTGTGATCGGCGGATACGGGTTCCGGTGTGGTCGGCCCGGCTGCGGGTCCGGTCGTAGTCGAACTTACTGTCGCCGCGACCTCGGCGGTGACTTCGTCCCACCCACCGCATACCGCGCCACCGCTTCACACTGTACTGTAACTTATACCGTTGTATTTACAGTCCCCTTTCGGGGAGGGGCACGGGCGGCGCCGCCGACCCGGACGGCCCGGCTCGCACGCTGGACCTGTACGCACAACAAGCGCCGTACAGATGAACGAACGGGAGTGCACGACGATGGATCTGGGACTCGCTGACGCAACCGCGGTCGTGGTGGGCGGCAGCAGCGGAATGGGACTCGCCACCGCGCGCTGCCTCGCCGAGGAGGGCGCCCGCGTAGCGGTGATCGGGCGATCGGCAACCGGCGTCGCGGACGCCGCCCGCCACCTCACCGAGCGCGGCAGCCCAGAAGCGTTCGGCCTGACCGCGGACGTACGCGATTCTGCCGCGGTCACCGCACTCTTCGACGAACTGGACGACCGCTGGGGCGGTCGGCTGAACGTACTGGTCAATGCGGTCGGGCCGAACGTCCAGGGCACGTTCGACACCCTCTCCCCGGACCAATGGCGCGAGGCGATCGATCACGGTGCGATGACAATGGTGCACTGCGCCCAGGCCGCGCTGCCACTGCTCCGCCGGGCCGAATGGGCCCGCATCGTGCACTTCTCCGCGCATTCCACCCAGCGCCAGAGCACAGGGCTGGTGGCCTACACCGCCGCCAAGGCGATGGTCACCAGCATTTCCAAAAACCTGTCCCTACTGCTGGCACCGGAGGAGATCCTGGTCAACGTGGTCTCACCGGGTACCTTCGTGACACCGGCGCTGCAGAACTGGGCCCACTCGATCGGCGTGGACAGTGCCGCCCCCTACCAACTCATGACGGCGATCGGCGAACATTTCGGGCATCCCGCCCAGATGCCCCGCGCCGGGCTACCCGAGGAAATCGGCCCGGTGGTCGCCTTTCTCGCCTCCCGCCGCAACTCGTACATGACAGGCGCCAACATCAATGTCGACGGTGGCTCGGATTTCACCTGATGAAGGGAGTTCGGCCACTGTGGACCGGGCCGCGTCACGCTGGTGCGTACGTCCGCCGGGCTCGGCCGGCATCTTTCCCGCGGTGAGACCGGCGATACCCGCCACGATGATCGCCGTCGTACCCGGCCGGAAAACACCCACGGTGCGCCCCATCAGGTGGTGACGATTGTGGCACCGGCAGTTCCGGGCGCACCGTAGAGCAGCGCCAAGCCCGCATTGGGTTCGTTCGGCACCTGCCGCTCCCCTGCGGTGCCGCGCAGCTGCAACACCAGCTCGTGCAGCTGCCGCAACCCCGAGGCACCGATCGGCTCGCCGTTGGCGATGAGCCCGCCGTCGGTGTTCACCGGTATCGAGCCGGAGATCTCGGTGGCACCCTCGGCGATCAGCTTCTCCTGGTCGCCGTGCGCGCACAGACCGGTTTCCGCCATATGGATCACTTCGGCACCGGCATCGGTGTCCTGTAACTGGGCGACGTCGATATCGGTCGGCGCGATACCGGCGGACTCGAACGCGGCGCGGGCGGCGTAGACCGACGGCGCGACATCCTCTTGCACCGGCGCATAGGTCGTATTCACCTCGTAGGCACCGTATTTGCGGGTGCGGATCTCGACCGCCCGCACGTACACCGGCTTGGCGGTGAACCGGTGTGCCAGGTCCGCCCGGCACATGATCACGGCGGCCGCGCCCTCGTCCGGCGCACAGAACATGTAGTGCGTGAGCGGGTAGTTGAGCATCGGCGCCGCCAGGATATCGTCTTCGGCGATCGGCTTACGCCGGAACGCGTTCGGGTTCAGCACGCCGTTGCGATAGTTCTTCGCCGCGGCCTTGGCCAGGGTGCGCTGGGAGATTCCGTGATCGTGCAGGTACCGGTTGGCCTTCATACCGAAGAACTGGGTAGTCAGGTACTGGCCGTTCTCGCCGTACCATTTCGGCATCCCGACGACGGTGGGATCGACGGTGAACGCACCGCGCGGATGCTTGTCCAGGCCGATCGCGATGCCGATATCGTATTTGCCGAGCCGGATCGCGTCGGCGCAGGCCTCGGTGGCGCCGGCGGCGGTCGCACAGGCGTTGAACACGTTGGTGAACGGCACGCCGGTGAGCCCCATCAGGCTCACGATGGCATCGGGATTGGCGACTTCCCAGCTGCCACCCACCGCGAACTGGATATCCTTCCACTCCAGCCCCGCGTCACCCAAGGCGGCCCGGATGGCATCCGCGCCCATCTGCATCGCAGTCTTACCTTCGAAGCGGCCGAACGGGTGCAGGCCGACACCGATGATCGCGACATCGTTGCTCATCTGAAAACTCCTGGTCGTCTACAGCGGCTGGAAGGCGAAGGTGAGGACCTCGTTGCCGTCGGCATCGGTGCCGAGCGGCACGGTGGTCAGGCCGACCCGCATACCGAATTCCAGTTTGTGCGGGTCGTTCTCGGTGAGCCTGCCTTCCACCCGGATGACGTCGCCGAGCTGCACCAGCCCGACGCCGAATGGAACGAACGTCTTCGCCGTCTCGTCGCCGAGATAGGGCGGTCCGGGCAGGAACCCCTGGGTTGTCCAGGCCACCAGGACGCCCTCGTTCGGCAGATCGATGGGCTCGACCGCCGGCCGGCTGCACCGCGGGCACAGCTGCTGTACCGGGAAGACCGTCGCCTCGCAGTCACCGCAGGCCCCGCCTACGAGCCGGAAGTCACCATCCGGCCATGTCGATATCTCCGGTGCGATCATTCGCTGCATCGTTGTCGTCCTCGCTTCTACCGATAGCCTTACCGTTAAGCCGTCCAGGCAATGACCCGTACCGCATCCGGCCATGCAATGGTAGCTTACGGTAATATCAACGGTAACCATTTCGACCCGCTAGTTGCGAGGTGGATTCATGAGCTCGAAAATTCCCGGTGACCTCGAGGACCTGCTGCACCGGCCCCTCGTGGGCGTCCTCGCGACCGTGCCACCCGACGGGTCACCGGAGCAGGCACCGATGCGCTTCACCTGGGACGGCGCACATCTGCGCATGAGCCATACGATCCCGCGCCGGAAGTTCACCAGCCTGCAGGCCAATCCGAACTACTCGTTCCTGCTCACCGACCCGGATGCGCCGGAACGCTGCCTGGAGATTCGCGGCTGGCTGGTGACCGTGGAAGGCGACGAGGACGGAAAGTTCTATGCCGAACTGGGCGAGCGCTACGGCGACACCGGCGGCGAGCCGCCCGCGGACGTCGACGACCGGGTCGTCCTGATTCTCGACGCCACCAGATTCGTCGCCAAATAGCCGTTCAGGAGATACCGATATGACTCGAGCCCCCGATATTCCGATCTTCGACGCCGACGCGCATATGTACGAGACGGCCGATGCCCTGACCAGGTACCTGCCCGAGCGGTACCGGCAGGCGGTGCAGTACGCCCGCATAGGGCGCCACACCCGGATCGCGATCAACGGCCGGATCACCGACTTCATCCCGAACCCGACCTTCGAGCGGGTCGCCGCGCCCGGCGCACACGAGAAGTTCTTCGCCGGAGAGAACACCGAGGGCTTGACCCTGCGGGAGATGCAGGGCGAGGCCATCGAGGCCCCGGCCGCCACCCGCAACCCCGCGGACCGGATCGCCGAACTCGATCGCCAGGGCGTCCGGGAGACGCTCAACTACCCCACCCTCGCCAGCCTGGTCGAGCATTCCGCGGCCGACGACCCCGAGCTGACCATGGCGATCATCCACGCGCTGAACCGATGGATGCTGGAGCACTGGAGCTACGTCTACGAGGACCGGATATTCAGCACCCCGATCATAAACTGCGCCGAGGTCGACGGCGCCCGGCGAGAGTTGCAGTACATCCTGGACAACGGCGCGAAGGTCGCACTGATCAAACCGGCGCCGGTGAAAGGCGTGAACGGCTGGCGTTCGCCCGCCCTGCCCGAATTCGATCCGTTCTGGCGCGACGTGGAGGACGCGGGGCTGCCGATCGTGCTGCACGCCGGCCAGCCGCCACTGGACGAATACGTCAACAAATGGGAACCGCCCGCCACGAAGAACTTCATGGCCATGAGCTCGTTCCGCTGGCTGGCCCTCGGGCACCGGGAGATCTCGGACATGATCGGCAGCCTCATCTGCCACGGCACCCTCACCCGGTTCCCCCGGTTGCGCATCGCCAGCGTCGAGAACGGCAGCTCGTGGATCCACCCGCTGTTCCACGACCTGGCCGATCTGACCAAGAAGATGCCGCAGAACTTCCCGGAGGACCCGCTCGAGGTATTCCGCCGCAATATCTGGGTGAGCCCGTTCTGGGAGGGCTCGGTCGCCGATGTGGTCGACACCGTCGGCTGGGACCGGGTGATGTTCGGCTCGGATTACCCGCATCCGGAGGGGTTGCCCGAGCCGAAGGCGTACTGGAAATACGCCGAGGGTATGGACAACCGGCGGACCTGGGATTTCCTGGGCGACAATGCCCGCCGGTTCCTCGGCCTGCCGATCGAGAATCCGGACCCCGCCGCCGCCGAACCACCGGCAACAGCCGCACCGGCAGCGTTATAGTTTTTCTTACAGTAAAGGGCTCGAAGGGAGTACCTCCGTGGACAAGAACGATATGATCCTCGTCAGCGTCGACGACCACATCATCGAACCGCCCGATATGTTCGCCAACCACCTGCCAGCGAAATACGCCGACGATGCGCCGCGCCTGGTCCGGATGGAGAACGGCGCCGATATGTGGAAGTTCCGGGATCGGGTGATCCCGAACGTGGCGCTCAATGCCGTCGCCGGCCGCCCGAAGGAGGAGTACGGCCTCGAACCGGAGGGTCTCGACGAGATCCGTCCCGGCTGTTACAACGTGGACGAACGGGTCAAGGATATGAACGCCGGCGGTGTGCTGGCGCAGATGAACTTCCCGTCCTTCCCCGGTTTCGCCGCCCGCCTGTTCGCCACCGAGGACTCGGACTTCTCGCTGGCACTGGTGCGGGCGTACAACGACTGGCATATCGACGAATGGTGCGGCGCCTACCCCGGCCGTTTCATCCCCATGGCGCTGCCGGTGATCTGGGACGCCGAACTGTGCGCCGAGGAAGTGCGCCGGGTATCGAAGAAAGGGGTGCATGCGCTCACCTTCACCGAGAATCCGGCCGCGCTCGGCTATCCGAGTTTCCACGACGAGTACTGGAATCCGCTGTGGAAAGCACTGGTGGACACCGACACCGTGCTCAATGTGCATATCGGCTCGTCCGGCAAACTCTCCATCCCCGCCACGGATTCCCCGCCGGATGTGATGATCACGCTGCAGCCGATGAACATCGTCTCCGCGGCGGCCGATCTGCTCTGGTCACGCCCGGTGAAGGAGTACCCCGACCTCAAGATCGGACTTTCCGAGGGCGGTACCGGCTGGATCCCCTACTTCCTGGAGCGCATCGACCGGACCTTCGATATGCACTCCACCTGGACGATGCAGGACTTCGGCGGCAAGCTGCCCAGCGAGGTGTTCCGCGAGCATTTCCTGACCTGCTTCATCAGTGACCCGATCGGGGTTCGGCTGCGCCACGAGATCGGCATAGACAATATCGCCTGGGAAATGGATTACCCGCACAGCGATTCCATGTGGCCGGGCGCACCCGAGGAACTCAACTCGGTATTCGAGGCCGAGAACGTCCCCGACGACGAGATCCACAAGATGACCCACCTCAATGCCATGAAGTGGTATTCGTTCGACCCCTTCACCCACGTGCCGAGGGAAAAGGCAACCGTCGGCGCTTTGCGCGCTGCCTCGGCCGGTCACGACGTCAGTATCAAGGCGCGCAGCCACCAGCAGACCACTGCCGCAGAGAAACTGGCCGCCTACCGCTCCCAGATCGACGCGGCCACCGCACACACCGCCACCGAATAGCGGCCCCCGGCGATCGCGAAACCGACGGCCGGACCGAAAGGATACCGAATATGACGACGCTGGATTATCTCGCCGTAGACGTCGACAACCACTACTACGAACCGCTGGACGCCTTCACCCGCCATCTGCCCAAGGAGTTCAGAACCCGCGGCGTGCAGATGGTGACCAGCGGTAAACGCACGCTGGCGTTGATGGGCGAAAAGGTCAACCACTTCGTCCCCAACCCGACGTTCGATCCCATCGTCGAACCCGGCTGCCTCGATCTGCTGTTCCGCGGTGAAATCCCCGAAGGCGTGGATCCGGGTTCGCTGATGAAACTCGACCGGCTGCCGGATCATCCGGAGTACCAGAACCGCGAAGCGCGGGTGAAAGTTCTGGACCGTCAGAAACTGGAAACCGTTTTCATGCTGCCGACCTTCGCCTGCGGCGTCGAAGAGGCACTCAAACACGATATTCCCGCCACAATGGCCTCGCTGCACGCGTTCAACCTGTGGCTGGACGAGGATTGGGGCTTCGATCGTCCCGACGGCCGGTTCATCTCGGCGCCGATGATCTCCCTCGCCGACCCGGAAGCCGCCGTCGCCGAGGTCGAATTCGTCCTGGAACGCGGGGCGAAGCTGGTACTGGTGCGCCCCGCGCCGGTCCCGGGCGTGACCGGACCGCGTTCCCTGGGCGATCCGCTGCACGACCCGGTGTGGGCCCGTTTGGCCGAGGCAGGCGTTCCGGTGGGATTCCACCTGTCCGACAGCGGCTACCTCGCCATCGCGGCACTGTGGGGCGGTAAGGCGACCTTCGAAGGGTTCGGCAAGAAGGATCCGCTGGATCAGCTCCTGCTCGACGACCGCGCAATCCACGACACGATGGCCTCGATGATCGTGCACCAGGTGTTCACCCGCCACCCGAAGCTCAAGGTGGTCAGCATCGAGAACGGCTCGTACTTCGTCTACCGGCTGATCAAACGATTGAAGAAAGCGGCGAATACCGCGCCTTACCACTTCACCGAAGATCCGGTGGAGCAGCTGAAGAACAACGTCTGGATCGCGCCCTACTACGAGGACGATGTCAAACTCCTCGCCGAGACCATCGGCGTGGACAAAGTGCTGTTCGGATCCGATTGGCCGCACGGCGAGGGGCTCGCCGATCCCACCACTTTCACCGCGGATATCCCGCAGTTCCCGGAATTCTCGTATGAGGACACCCGGAAGGTGATGCGCGACAACGCTCTCGAGCTGCTCGGTTCGAAGGTCCCACTCGGCGTGTCCGGCTGATCGCCGCAACGGGCCCGCGGGCACTTCGACGATGCCCGGCACCGCGACGCGGCACGGTTACCGCGGCATCCGGCGGCGAGGTGGTTCACTGTGCCCATGACCTCGCCGTTCAGGAGTGTCGATCGCCCGAACCCGCCGGCGCAGCGGGCACTACGCGATGTGGCCGCGTATCTGGGCCTGCCCTGGACCTGCGCCGATGCGACGGCTACCGGCATCAGCCAGGATTCGCGGCTCGTCTCCGCCGGTGAGGTGTACGCGGCGCTACCCGGGGCGAACCATCACGGCGCCGATTTCGCCGGCGAGGCCGCGGCACGCGGCGCGATCGCGGCGATCAGCGACCGGCCCTGCGCGGGTCTCCCGACCTTCGTGGTCGCCGACCCGCGGCGCATACTCGGCCCGCTCGCCTCCTGGTTCTACGGCGAACCGTCCCGGCACCTCGACGTCTTCGGCGTGACCGGAACCAACGGAAAAACCAGCACGAGCTACCTGCTCAGCGCCGGCCTGAGCGGCGCGAACATCGAGAACGGGCTGCTGACCGGTATCACCCTCTGCGGGCCACAGGGCGCGCGCCCGGCGGTGCGGACCACCCCGGAAGCCGGGGAACTACAACGCACACTGGCAGCGTTGCGCGCCGAAGGCGCCCGCGCCGTCGCGATGGAAGTGTCCAGCCATGCCCTGGCACTGAACCGGGTGGAGGGGACCCACTTCCGTGTCGGTATCTTCACCAATCTGAGCGCGGACCACCTGGATTTCCACCGCGATCTCGACGACTACTTCGCGGCAAAGGCCGAGCTGTTCTCGCCCGAGCGCAGCGATTGCGCCGTCGTCTCCATCGATGACGACTACGGCAAACGCCTCGCAGCCACCCTGGACATCCCCCACTGCACCTTCTCGACACAGTCCACGGCCGCGGACTTCTACGCCGACCGGATCCGCGCCGACGAACACGGCACCTCGTTCGTCGTACACGGCGCCGGTCGCCGCGCCCCGGTCGAGCTGAAACTGCTGGGCGCACACCAGGCCGACAACGCGCTCGGCGCGATCGCCGCGCTCGCGCAGGTCGGAACCGATCTGGACGCGGCCATCGCGGGTATGGAAGGCCTGGACTGCGTTCCCGGCCGTATGCAGCGGATCGACGCCGGGCAGCCCTTCCTCGCCTTCGTCGATTACATGCACAACCCGGCGGGCCAGAAGCGGCAATTCCCCTACCTCCGCTCCTTGACCACAGGCAAGGTCATCGTCGTCATCGGGGCCACGGGTGAACGCGACCCGGGTAAACGCGGACCGCTGGGGGTGACGGCGGGCCTGTTCGCCGACACCGTCATCGTCACCGACGAAAGCCCCTTCTCCGAGAGCGCCGCCGTACTGCGCCGCGATATCGCCGCCGGCGCCCGCGCCGCCTGCCACGCCGAAGTCATCGTCCAGCCCGGCCGCGCCGAGGCGATCGCCCTGGCCACCGCGCTCGCCCAGCCCGGTGATGTCGTAGTCGTCGCCGGTCGAGGACACGACCCTGTCCAAACCTTCGGCACCACCACCCACGCCTTCGACGACCGCGACGAATTACGCCACGCCATCCAGCAGCATCCGGCCCTCCAGCGGCTGCGATAGGGCACGCCCGATCACTGCGCCGGCGCTGCAACCCGGAAAAATGGCCTGCCCTCAGCGTGTTCAGCACCACACCGGATAATTCGCTTTTCAAACACCGAATTAATAGAGTGGCTCTGTGCAACTGTCCCGCTTCAGCGATCTCGGCCTGCGGGTGATGATGCGCCTGGCCGTCAGCGGGGCGGCCGCCGAACGGGTCACCGTCAAACTCGTCGCCCGCCAGATGAACGCGTCGGAACACTACATCGCGAAAGCAGTGACCAAGCTCGCCGAGCTGGGCCTGGTGGATTCCCACCGCGGCCGCACCGGGGGCATCTTCCTCACCGATCACGGGCGTACGGCCACCGTCGGTCAGATCGTGCGCGGGCTGGAGGGGCGCGGTGAGGTCGTGGAATGCGTGGGCGCCAACCCGTGCCCGCTGGCCGCGGCCTGCCGGTTGCGGCATATGCTGGCCGACGCCCAGGAGAGTTTCTACCGGAATCTGGACCGGTACACGCTCGGCGATCTGGTCGACAGCCGAACCGTGCAATTACTGTATATGCCGGAAATTCCCGAACGTTAGATAATCCGTCTGCGGGAAATATCAACCGCAATACAAAAACATCGGTTCGGCCGACGGATCAATTGCACCGGAAATCGGTTCACACTCTTTTCCAGCACGTTCCCGAACCAGTGCGACACCTCCCTCTTCGAGCACTTCCATTGCAGCATCACCGGTTTCGTCCGCGTTCGACGACCACTGTGGCGCCGACGACATATTCCGCACAACCGTGGGTAATTTACTTCACGCCGTCGGCACCTATTTTCCGCCACGGAATTGGATACCGTGTTGTCGTGGCATTCGAGCCGCGATTCCGCTCGACGAGGAGAACAGCATGACAACCGTCGCGATATCGGCCCCGGACCTTCCCGCAGAATTGGAGGCGCACCACGCCGAGACGGTCCGCGCGACCCTTCCGGTGATCGCTGCGCATATCGACGACATCACCGCCCTGTTCTACGAGAAGTTGTTCGCCGCCCACCCCGAACTGCTCACCGGCCTGTTCAACCGCGGCAACCAGGCACAGGGCGCGCAACAGCGGGCGCTGGCCGCATCGATAGCCACCTTCGCCACCCATCTGGTGGATCCGGCACTGCCGCATCCGCGGGAGATGCTCGCGCGGATCGGGCACAAGCACGCTTCCCTGGGCATCGTGGCCGAGCAGTACCCGGTGGTGCACGAGCATCTGTTCGCCGCGATCGTCGAAGTGCTGGGCGCCGAAACGGTTACCGCGGACATCGCCGCGGCATGGGATCGCGTCTACTGGCTGATGGCCGACACTCTCATCGAGTTCGAGCGTGGACTGTATGCCGGTGCCGGGGCGGAACCGGGCGATGTGTTCCGCGAGACGGTGGTCACCGAGCGTATCGACGACCCGTCGGGTGTGGTGACCTTCGTCGTGGAATCCACGGATCCCGCTCGGCCGCTACCGGATTTCCTTCCCGGCCAGTACGTTTCCGTCGGCGCGACGTTGCCCGACGGGGCCCGGCAGCTGCGGCAGTACAGCCTGGTCCGGGCGCCGCGCGACGGGCGGCTCGCCTTCGCGGTACGCCCGGTGGCGGCCACCCCGGATCAGCCTGCGGGGGAGGTTTCGACCCACCTGACGACTCATATCGCCGTGGGCGACACGTTGACAATCACCCTGCCGTTCGGTGACCTCACCCTCGATCCCGCGGCGGCCACACCACTGGTGCTGATCTCGGCCGGAATCGGTATCACGCCGATGATCGGCATCCTCGAACACCTCGCCGGCGCCGGCTCCCCGCGGCAGGTGCTCGTTGCCCATGCCGATCGCGATACCGGCACCCACCCGTTGCGGTCGGTCCAGCGCGACCTCGTGGCGGCACTGCCGAACGCTGCCCTCGAGCTCTGGTACGAACAGCCCACCGGAGACGGCCGGGCCGGCACGCTCACCGTGTCCGATCTCGAGCTGCCCGCGGAGGCCGATTACTACCTGTGTGGCGGTGCGGGGTTCCTCCGGTCGGTACGGGCTCAGCTGACCGCCGCGGGAGTTGAGCCGTCGCGGATGCACTTCGAACTCTTCAGCCCGGACGACTGGTTGCTGCCCGAGTGAGATGACCGGATAGCGAGCGGCCGTTCACTTGCGAGGCGGGCGATATTCTCGCCCGCGATATCCGATATCCGGTTACCCGTCGACCTGCAGCCCGGCGATCTCCTGGCGGTGCCCTGTACGGGCGCCTACCACCACCACCGTCTGTCGGCCTCCTACAACTGTGTTGGCAGGCCGCCGGTGATCGCCGTAAGTGACGTTTACGCCCGGGAACTGGTCCGCCGCGAGACCGTCGCCGATCTGCCGGCTCGCGATATCGGCGGATGAATCTGCGCGGAGAACGTCAAGGGGCCGGCGGCGCGGGATCGGGGCGTAACGCGGCCAGGGCGAGACGGGCGTAGCGCCGCCACACCTCCGGGTCCCGGATATCGAGCTCGATGAGCGCGCGGGCCACACCGGACACCAGGATCTGCACATCCATCCCGGTGGCGTCCGCACGCAGGCTGCCCTGCCTGCGTCCCAGCGTCAGCAGCTCTTCGAGCCGATCCCCCAGACGCTGGTCGAGTCCTTCGAAACCGCTGAGCACCTCGACCATCAACCGGTCCTGGGCCAGGCGGGCGGTCACCTGTTCCAGCAGGTCCTCGAGCGCACGGTAGGCGTCGTCGCGCGCCGCCGCGACCGCGGCGGCGGCGAGCTCGTGGAACCACTCGATATGCTGCTGCGCCAGCGCCCGCACCAGATCTGCCTTGGTCGGGTAGCTGCGGTAGACCGTGGCCTTGCCGACGCCGGCCCGGGCCGCGACCTGCGGAATGGTGGCGCCGATCCCGTGCTCGGTGAACACTTCCCGGGCCGCGGCCAGCACCCGTTCGTGGTTCAGCCGGGCATCCGCCCGGCGACCCGCCCAGTTCTGTGCGTCATCGTTCTGCGCGTCGTCGCGCGCGGTGTCCGGCTGCGCTGCCGTCCTACCGGTCATGGTGTCGCCTCCACGAAATCCGCATCCATCCTGCCGGATCGAGACGCACGTCTCATCCCGGGCGCAGGGTGAGTTGCTCCACAACTTCCTCGCCGAAGTGGACCCTCGGGTCCACTCGCTTCTACCCTTGAGCATAACCGGACCACAAGGTCCACATAATCGCTCGGAGGAAAGCGCATGGCGTGGCAGTTGTTCCGGCTCGGCCGCTGGTCGTTCGTGCACCGCAGGGCGGTGGCGGCGATCTGGGTGGTGCTGCTGGCCGTTCTGGCGGTCGGAGCGGCGACATTATCCGGGAAGACCAGCGATAAATTCGAACTGCCCGGTATCGAATCCACCCAGGCCTTCGAACTCATCGAACAGCGCAGCCCGCAGGCGTCCCCGGACGGCGCGACCGCGCGCGTGGTGTTCGAGGCCCCCGAAGGCCGGTCGCTCACCGAACCCGCCTACAACTCGGCGGTCGCCACAGCATTGCGCGAACTGTCGACCGAGAACGTGCAATCGGTGGCCGACCCCTTCACCGGCGGCACCCTCTCCCCCGACGGCCGGGTCGGCTACGCCGCGGTGACCTACAGCAAAACCGCCAACGAACTCGCCGACGCCGACCGCTCGGCGCTGGAAACCGCCGCCCACAACGCGGAAGACGCGGGCCTGGCCGTTGCCATCGGTGGTGATGCGCTGAGCGAATTCGAGATGCCGCTGGCCGAGGTGGTCGGTATCGCCGTGGCGCTGGTGGTACTCGCGATCACCTTCGGATCGCTGGTGGCCGCCGGCATGCCGATGCTGACCGCGCTCGTCGGCGTCGGTATCGGGATGCTCGCCATCACGACCCTCACCGGGTTCGTCGAACTCGGCTCCACGACCCCCGCCCTCGGCACCATGCTCGGCCTCGCGGTCGGGATCGACTACGCCCTGTTCATCATGTCCCGATACCAGAGCGAGGTCCGCGCGGGTCGTTCGCTCGAGGAGGCCGCCGGACGGGCGGTCGGCACCGCGGGTTCGGCCGTGGTCTTCGCGGGGGCCACGGTCATCATCGCCCTGGTGGGCCTGGCGGTGTGCAATATCGGGTTCCTCACCCAGATGGGCCTGGCCGGCGCGTTCACCGTCGCGATCGCCGTGCTCATCTCGCTCACCCTGCTCCCGGCCATCCTCGGCTTCGCCGGCGACAAGGTCATGCAGGGCAAACCGCGCTATCTGAAGCAGGCGGGCGAAACGGATTACCGCACCCACGGCCGCCGCTGGGTGGAAGGTATCGCCCGGCGCAAATGGCTCGCCCTCGCCGGCGGTATCGCCGTCGCCGCGGTGGCCGCACTGCCGATGACCTCCATGCAGCTCGCGCTGCCCGACGATTCCAGCAAACCCGCCGATAGCGATGCCCGCATCGCCTACGACCTGATCTCGGAGAACTTCGGCGCCGGCGCCAACGGCCCGCTCGTCGTGGTCGTCGATACCGCGCATGCCGCCGATCCCGCGGCGGCCGTGCAAACGGTCACCGAGGACCTGCAGAACATGGCCGGGCGAGCAGATTCCGATATCGCGACCGTCGTCCCGGCGGTCACCAGCGATACTCCGCAGGCCCGGCAGATGTTCGCGCAGCAGCTCGAAACGGTCCGGTTCGCCACCCTCACCGTTATCCCGGCCTCCGGCCCGTCGGATCAGGCCACCAAGGACCTCGTCGCCGATATCCGCACCACGGTCGCCGATCTACCGTCGGAAACCGGCGCCCGTGCCCTGGTCACCGGCCAGACCGCGGTCGGCGTCGATATCGCCGACAAGCTCACCGAGGTGTTCCCGATCTACCTCGCCGTAGTGGTGGGCCTGGCGATCATCCTGCTGATCGCGGTGTTCCGCTCGATCTGGGTGCCGGTCAAGGCCGCATTGGGCTTCCTGCTCTCGGTCGGTGTCTCGCTCGGCGCCACGGTCGCGGTCTTCCAGTGGGGCTGGCTGAACGAACTCGTCGGCCTGGACACCACCAGCCCGGTGCTGTTCATCCTGCCTATCCTGCTGACCGGGATCCTGTTCGGTCTCGCGATGGACTACGAGGTCTTCCTCGTCACCCGGATGCGTGAGGCCCACGTCCACGGGACCCCGGCGCGGCGGGCGGTGATCGACGGGTTCGCCCACAGTGCCCGCGTGGTGGTCGCCGCCGCGATCATCATGATCGGCGTTTTCGCCGGATTCGCGCTCGTCGACGATGTCATCCTGAAATCCATCGGTTTCGCGCTCGCGGTGGGTGTGCTCGCGGATGCGTTCCTGGTCCGCATGCTCATCGTTCCCGCGGTCATGCTGATCGTGGGCGAGCGGATCTGGTGGATGCCGAAATGGCTGTCCCCGCTCGTACCCGCCTTCGATATCGAAGGCGAAGGACTCGCCCGGCGGCTCGATACGGAACAGCCGGCGCCCGCCGAGGAGCGTGTACTCACCGGGAGCTGAGCACAACCACGCGACCCGCCGTATCCGAACCGCAACCTCTACATGGTGTAGGTAGTGCGGCCCCGGGTACGCGGGTCGGCGTGGGTACTGCGAATACGGACAGCACAGCCACCCGGCAGGCGCGCCGGCCGGGACGCCCGTCCGCATGGTGGATGGCGGTCCTGTCGGCCGTTGCCCTGGTCACCGGTTGCAGTGCCGGGCAGCAAACCCAGACCGCCGAAATGGAAGCGGCGATCAACGGTACGGACGGCAGTATCGGCGTCATCGACCTCGAGAACGTCTACCTCCAAGCCGAGGTCGCCGAACAGCCGAAACCGTTCTACACCGATATCCGCCTGGCCTTCACCGCCGTGAATACGAGCCAGACCGAATCCGACCGGCTGACCGGGATCGCCTCACCGGCTGCCGAATCGGTGAAGATCGAAGGCTCGGGTCCCGCGCTGGAACTGCGCCCGCAGACCGCTCTCGCCGCCGGTGAACCCATCCAGAATCTCGGTCCGAGCGCCGCTCCCGACCAGCCGATCACCGTCACCGTGACCATGAAAGACCCCGGCGCATCACCCGGCCTGACCTTCCCGTTCGATTTCACCTTCGAAAAGGCCGGCACCGTTCAACTTCAGGTCCCCTTCGACGTCTGGACACCGAGCGAATCACAGCCCACCCAGCGACCCCTGCCGCCCTCGGTAACTCCTTGACGCCCGCCCACCCAGCGGTGTGATTCGATCGGGTCATGACAGACAGCAGTGCGCAATCGCGCGTCGTATCGGCGAGCCGCGAGATCGCGGCACCGGCACACGAGATCTTCGAGTTGATCGCCGACCCGGCGCAGCAGTCACGGTGGGACGGTAACGACAATCTGGCCGACGCCCCCACCGGGCAGCGCGTCTCGCGGGCAGGCGAGGTGTTCACCATGACCCTCACGACCGGCGCGGTGCGCCACAACCAGGTGGTGGAGTTCGAGGAGGGCCGACTGATCGCCTGGCTGCCCGCGGAACCGGACCGGCAGCCCCCGGGTCACCTGTGGCGCTGGGAGGTCGAGCCCCTCACCGAGACCAGCAGCCGGGTGACCCATACCTATGACTGGTCACGATTGAACGATCCGAAACGTCTCGAACGAGCGCGGGCCACCACGGCCGACAAACTGCTGGCCTCTCTCGGCAACCTCGCCCGGCTCGCCGAGGACCGCTGAAGCGGTACCCGCCCTGCCGTCGGCACCACATATCGCGGAGGGGTTTCGGGAGACCGGCGAGTAGCCGGTATCATCCCGCAGCCGCTGTGCTGCGCATCCGGCGGGCCACCCGGTCCCGCTCCTCGGCGATCGCGCGCCGGCGAACCGACATGGCTTCGGCGGGCGATTCCCCCGCGGCGATCGCCCGGTACACGGCCACCACGTCCTCGATGCCCTCCCGGGCGCCGACGCCCGCCGCCGGGGTGATGGCGTGGTCGGCGTCGCCCACCAGCACCACAGGTGGTGTGGGCGGCGCCGCCGGGCCGAGCGGGACATTGCGGGCGTTGGAGACGTGCACCCACGCGGTTGCGGCCACCAGCTCGGCGGTCAATTCGTGAACCGGTGCGGGAGTGGTTGTCAGCACCGCCTCGGCCCACTCGCCGACCGGCCGGATCCCGGTCGCTGCCTCCGGTAGCGGCGACCGGGTGATCCGCAGAAACCACAGGGCCGCGTCGGCTGCGGGGCGCCAGATATGCCCGAGGGTGGCTGCCGGGCGGGCGCCGGACCCGGATACGGCGTCGAAGTGCAGGACGAAGGGGTCTGTCGGGCAGTGCACCGCGCGTTCGGTCATCCCGTAGACCACCACATCGCCCGCGTATTCCGTGGACCGGTTCGGTTCGATAGCGGCCCGCGCCACCGAATCGATACCGTCCGCGCCGATGACCAGGTCCCGGGTCGTCACCGTACTGCCACCGAGCCGGAGCACGGTGCCCTCGGCAGGATCGGCCCGGACCTCGAGGACCGGGTCGCCGTAGCGGATCTCGGCGCCCGCCTCGAGCGCGAACCGGGTCAGTACCGCCATCAGATCGCGGCGCAGCCAGAACCGGTGTCCCTCGCTCGGACGCTGGCGGGTGACACCGTCGTCCGGGGTGTAGCGCAGTTCGTCGAGCGCGTACGACGCGGTATGGAGATCGTGTTCCGGCACACCGAGTTCGATCAGGCCGCGATGCCCGCGACCGTCGAGGATCAGGAATGCTCCGCCCCCTTCGCCGCGGCGCTGTTCGTAGACGGTGACCGGGCGGCCGGATCCGGCCAGCGCACCGGCCGATGCGGTGCCGGCGATTCCGCCGCCGAGGACAGTGACCATCGGCGAATCCTTCCGTTGCTGGGCCGTCGGCAGTGCGATCGCACCTTAACCGACGCAGACCGACACGCCGCTGCCCAGCCGCAGGCCGCGTGTGTTCCGGATGTCATGTGGCCGCGGCGAGCTCCGCCGCCACGGCCTCGAGAGTGTGCATACCGGTGGCGATGAGCGGATGTTCCCCACTGCCCCGGCGGATTCCGGCGATGATCGTGCGAACCGGCCGGACACTGCCCTGCAGTGGCACCCGCACCACCGGATGCTCGGCGGGTATCGGGACGAGCCGCGGTAGCAGGCAGACACCGAATCCGAAAGCGACAGCGGCGGATACCGCGAACCACTCCTTCACATGGTGGGTGATGTGCGGGGTGAAACCGGCAGCGGCGCAGGCTGCGACGAGCAGATCGTAGGAGTCGTTGTGTGCTGGTTTGGCGATCCACGCCTCGGTCCGGGCATCGGCCAGGGTGACTTCGGCCCGTTCGGCGAGCGGGTGACCGCGCGGCACGAGGAGGTCCTGCACATCCTCGAACAGCACGCGCTGCTCGTAGCGCGGATCACCGGCGGGCGGGGTGTGCGCCGCCGGAAGCGTGAGGGCGATATCGGCGCGCGCTGCCAGCAGTTGCCGGAAGCATTCCTCGCTTTCCAGCTCCCCGACGTGGACAGCGATACCGGGATGGCTTTCCCGCAGGCGCGCCGCGACCGGCAGCAGCAGTGCGGCGACAGCCGAGGACACCCCGCATACCCGCAATATTCCGGTCAACGCGTTGCCGCGCGCCGCGATATCGGCGCGAGCGGCCTCCCAGCGCGCACCGAGATCGTCGGCATGGGCGAGCAGCGCGTACGCCGCGGGAGTCAACTCGACGGTGCGGCCGGTCCGCGCCAGCAACGGCACACCGATCTCCTCGGTCAGCGCCCGTAGCTGCTGAGACACCGCCGAGGGCGTCACATGCAGATCGGCGGCCGCAGCAGTGACGGTGCCGCGTTCGGCGAGTACGCGCAGTACCAGCAGACGTCGCAGATCGAACATGAAGGAAACGCTAAACGATCAGCGGCCTGATCTTTCGATGGACCTCAATCGAGGGCAAAGCCAGGCTGGAAAAGTGGTTCCTGCTCCGCTCTTCGTCGTCACCGCGGCCCTGTGCACCCAGTCCGGTCAGGCCGTCGGCAAGTTCCTGTTCGGCCGGATCGACCCGTCGGGTGTTCTCGCCTTACGCCTGGGCATCGCGGCGGCGGTGCTGCTCGTGATCTTCCGGCCGGTTCGCCTCCCACGCACCCGCCGGGACCGCACGCTGGTGGCCGGGCTGGGAGTCGCTGTCGCGGGGATGAACCTGATCTATCCCGCGCTGTGGTATCTGCCGCTCGGTATCGCCGGAACCATTCAGCTACTGGGCCCGCTGTCCGTCGCGCTGGCCGGTTCCCGGCGCCTCCCCGACCTGCTGGTCGTAGGCGCGGTGGCGGCGAGCTTATGGCTTATGCGTGACCCGGGTGCCGGTGCCTTGGCCTGGCAGGGGCTCGTATTCGCCGGGCTCTCGGCGGTCGCGATGGCCGCCTATCTGCTGATCTCGCGCGCGCTGGCGCCGGCACTCGGTCATTCCGGATTGGCCTGCGGTCTCGTCGTCGCCGCCGGGCTGGGAGTGCCGGTGGGTCTGAGCAGCGATGGACTCGATTTGTTCCGGCCTTCGGTGCTCCTGATCGGCGTGGTCGTCGCACTGCTGTCCGCGGTGATTCCGTATTCCCTGGAAATGGCCGCTCTCACAAGACTTCCCGCCTCCACGGTCGCCGTCCTGCTGTGCCTGGAGCCGGTAGTTGCCGCAGGTGCGGGGCTGATCGTCCTCGATGAGACTTTGTCCGTACAGCGGTGGGCGGGGATCGGTGGTATCTGTGCCGCGGCGGCCGCCGCCACCGTCCGCGGCGCTCGGCAGGCCCCAGCCCGGCATGGCGACCCGAGCTGACTGTTGTGCGGTGCGGCGCCGGTGGCACCCGTCACGCGGCGGCGGCGTTCCGGCGCCGACGTGTGCGCCGCTGACCGCCAGGATTCCGGAAAATAGGTATGTATCGGGCTGTTCGACCGACGCGGTCCGGGCGGGACCGGCAGATGCTGGAAGCTGCTCACCAGTATCCCCACACCGAGGCTCGTAGATGCGATATCGCCATTCGGACCAGGTTCGACACGACTGTGAAAACTATGCGGAATGCAGACCGGACGCATTGACGATCCGCCGGTGCGTCACGTGTCAGAGGCTGTTCGCGCCGTCGGCGGTGCGCTGCTCGGCGTGCTCGTCCGGGGATTTCGAGCGCGTGACCGCGGTAGGCACCGGATCGATCGTGTGCTGGCGGGTCGTGGAATGCGCGGCGAACGCGCTGGTGGATCCGGTACTGGCGACCATCGCCATCGTCGAGCTGGACGAGGGTCCCTGGGTGTACACCACGATCGAGGGGGAGCTACCGCCGGTCGGCGAGCAGCCGGTACGGGTCCGCTTCCGGGCACCGCCGTCCGGCGACAGGTTTCCGGTATTCGCGGTGCTTCCGCCCGCCTGTCCGGCGTAACCAGCCGGGCAGTACATAACAAGGCCGCATCGCACCGGCCGGCTGCCGGGTTCCGCATCTCGCCGCCGAGACCACTCGGGGATACAGTTGACAGTGGCGAGAGGTGAGCGCATGTCGACCGGTGCCCACACACATACTCGGCGGGTCGTTTTCCGGCCATGACCGCCGAAGATCCGCTGCGAACGCGTCGTGAGTCGACGACATCGGTCGCCGCGGAATTGGAGGCGGCCGGTTTCACGGCGGCCGGCGAAATCGGGCGCGGCGGATTCGGGGTCGTCTATCGCTGTACCCAGCAGGCGCTGGATCGCACGGTGGCGGTCAAACTCCTCACCGGCGAAACCGACGAGGACAACCGGGCCCGGTTCGTGCGCGAACAGCGCGCTATGGGCCGCCTCACCGGGCACCCCAATATCGTCCCCGTGCTGGAGGCGGGGGTCACCGACGGCGGCCGTCTGTATCTGGTGACGCCCTATTACCCGTCGGGTTCGCTCGAGCAGCGGATCCGCCGAGACGGGCCGTTGCCGGCGGCGGACGCACTACAGCTCGGGGTGAAGATCGCGGGCGCATTGGAGAGTGCTCACCGCCTCGGGGTCGTGCACCGGGACGTGAAACCCGGCAACATTCTGCTCACCGATTACGGAGAGCCGGCGCTGACCGATTTCGGCATCGCCCATATCTCCGGCGGGTTCCGGACCGCAGAGGGCACCGTGACCGGATCCCCGGCCTACACCGCACCGGAAGTCCTCGAGGGCTCCCCGCCGGAACGCACTGGGCCGGCGCGCGCTGTTGCAGGCCGGGGCCGGTGCGGTCGCCGCCGCTGGGGTGCTGGCCGCGCCCGCAGCCCGGGCAACGGCGCCGGTGTTCGGGCACGGCGTCGCCTCGGGCGATCCACTGCCCGACGGGATGATTCTGTGGACCCGGGTGACCGTCCGGCCGGACGCAGTCCCCGGATCCGGTGCCGGTGAGCCGGCCACCGTGCGCTGGGAAGTGGCCGCGGACCAGGGATTCAGCGAGGTCGTAGCGTCCGGGACCGCGACCGCCACCGCCGACAGCGACCACACGGTGAAGATCGATGTCCGGGGTCTGGCGCCCGCGCAGTACTACTGGTACCGGTTCGCAGCCCTCGGCGAAGTATCGCCCGTGGGCCGCACCCGCACCGCGCCGGCCGCCGCGGCCACTCCCGCACGACTGCGTTTCGGCGTGGTGTCGTGCTCGAACTGGGAGGCCGGATATTTTGCCGCCTACCGGCATCTGGCCGGCCGCGACGATCTGGATGCCGTCGTCCATCTCGGCGATTACCTCTACGAGTACGCGACGGGGTCCTACGGTGGCCGGTCCGGATCCATCCGGCGGCACGATCCGCTGCACGAGATCGTCTCGCTCGCCGACTACCGGGTCCGGCACGGTCAGTACAAAACCGATCCCGATCTGATGGCGCTGCATGCCCGGCTACCGTTCATCTGCACCTGGGACGACCACGAATCGGCCGATAATTCCTGGTCCGGCGGCGCCGGGAATCACGACCCGGCCACCGAGGGCGACTGGCCGGCGCGCCGGGCCGCTTCCGTACGCGCCTACCTGGAATGGATGCCGGTACGAGCCGAGGGCACGGCCGCGGCGCCCCGGATCTACCGGCGGTTGCGGTTCGGCACTCTCGCCGAGCTGTCCATGCTGGATCTGCGCAGCTATCGCGATGCCGCGCCGCACCTCGGCTCGCCGGACAGCGACGATCCGGCCCGCACCCTCACCGGGGCGGCGCAGATGGATTGGCTCACAGCCGGACTGGTATCCGGTTCGGCGCGCTGGCAGCTGGTGGGCAACTCGGTGATGATTTCACCGCTGGCCTTCCCGCCCATGGACCCGGCGACGACGGCCGCGGTGACCGAGGTCCTCGGGATCCCCCGGGAGGGCCTGGCGCCCAACACCGATCAGTGGGACGGGTACACGGCCGACCGGCGGCGACTGCTGACGGCCCTCACCGACCGCAATGCGACGAATATCGTCTATCTCACCGGTGATATCCACAGTTCATGGGCGTCGGACGTGCCACTCGACGCGGCGGCCTATCCGAACGGGCCCACCGCGGGGGCGGAGTTCGTGGTCCCGTCGGTGACCTCGCTCGGGATCGGTGATCTGCTGCCCGGCCCGCCGCGGACGGGGTCGGTAGCGCTGGAGAATTCGATCCGGACGCTCAACCGGCATATCCGCTACACGGAGCTCGATTCGCACGGTTACGGCGTGGTCGATATAGCCGCCGAGCAGGTGCGCATGGAGTGGTTCTATACGGCGGACGTCACCGACCCGGCCACCGGGGTCGCTCTCGGCGCATCCTGGGTCCTACCCCATGGCGGCCGGCTTCAGCCCGGAATCTGACGCCACAATCCGGCAGCCCTCGCGCCGGCACGGCACGCGACACTCCTGCTACCGGCACCGTCGCGCCGTTTCTCGATCCAGTGAAACACGCGGCGTGACCCCAGGGTTTGATATGCAAGTCACTACTTGCCTATAGTCGACGTGTGCACGCCGACCAGGGACCGATTTTCAAAGCACTCGCCGATCCGACCCGGCGGGCAATCCTCGACGAACTGGCCGGCCGCGACGGGCAGACGCTGTTCGAGCTGTGCGGGCGACTCACCATGATCCACGGCCTGTCGTCCACCCGGCAGGCGATCTCCCAGCATCTCGACCAACTGGCCGCCGCGGGCCTGGTTCGCACGCATCGCGACGGGCGGCACAAATTTCATTATCTCGACCGCGCACCCCTGCGTGGTCTCACCGACCGCTGGCTGGAGGAATAATGTTGCGGATCAATGTCACAAGCGTCTACGTCGACGATCAGGCCAAAGCCCTGCGTTTCTACACCGAAATACTCGGCTTCCAGAAGAAAACCGATGTGCCGGTGGGCGACGCCTCCTGGCTGACGGTGGTCTCCCCGGCCACACCCGACGGCGTCGAACTACTGCTCGAGCCGACCGGCCACCCCGCGGCAAAGGTATACAAAGAAGCCCTGGTCGAGGACGGGATCCCCTTCACCTCGTTCGCGGTCGACGATCTCGCGGCCGAATTCGACCGGCTGCGCGGGCTCGGCGTGCGGTTCACCCAGGAGCCGGTCGACTACGGCACCGTGAAAACCGCGGTATTCGACGACACCTGCGGCAATCTCATCCAGATCGCCCAGGAAAGCCCCGCGCAGACCTGAGGCGGGGTGAGCACCGAACGTCCGCCAGTCACCGGCGGGTGTCGCCACGGAACGTCCCTGCTGGTGGCGGACAACGAGATCGATATCGCGGCCACCCGGGCGTTACTGGTTCGCGCCTACTGGGAACTGGACCACGGTGAACAGGCGGGTAATTCGACGTCTATCGCCAAAACTCTTGCCGCCGAAGCCATCTTCCGGATCGTCGACCGCAGTATCCAGCTCTGCGGTGGTCTCGGCGTCTCCGACGATCTGCCGCCGGCCCGGCTGTCCCGCGAGGTCCGGCCCTTCCGCATCTAAGACGGACCGTCCGAAGTGCACCGCTGGGCCATCGCCAAACGGGCCGTCGGCGCAGCCCGGCGCGCCGCCCGCTAGAGCGGATGGGACGGTCAGGCCGTGTATCCCCCGTCGACGTCCAACATCTGACCGGAGATGAAGTCCGCCCGATCCGAGGCGAGGAAAGCAACGGCTTCGGCGATATCGTCCGCATCACCGAAGCGACGCAGGGGAATATTGCCCCGGGCGATCTCGAGCGCCGAGTCCTCGAGGTCACCGGACCCGATCAGGCGTTCGGCCATTCCATCGGTGAGCATGCCGGGGCCCACACAATTGACCCGGACGCCGTAACGCCCCTCCTCCACGGCCAATCCCCGGGCCACCGCCTCTACCGCGCCCTTGGTCCCGGCGGACAGCCCGTCGCGGACCGGGTACCGGCGAGTGGCGGCAGTCGTCACGGCAACCACGGCACCACGAGATTCGCGCAGTAGCGGCAGAGTGGCGTGCATCAGGTTGAAGAATGCCGCGGAATCGCCGAGCAGCTGGTCGCGATATTGCTGCGGAGAGACCCTGCTCAGGTGGACCATCGGAACATGGGGGCCGGCGGCGTATACCACGGTGTGCAGGCCACCGAAGTGTTCACGGAATTGCGCGACGATATCGGTTACCGCGTCCGGATCCGCCAGATCCAGCGGCCATGCCCGGCCCGAGCGCCCGAGTGCCCCGACATCTTCGGTCAGCGCGTCGGCCTTCGCCCGGTTCATCCGGTAGGTGAACCCGATATCGCTGCCCCGGCGGGCCAGTAACCGCACCACCGCGGCGCCGATTCCACCGGTCCCGCCGGCCACCAGCGCCGCCCCGGGGCGCCCGGAAAACTCGTCCATCATCACGCCTCCCGACCAACCAAGCAATTGCTTGCTTTAGCCTAGCAGTAGACCGGCTGCCCCTTGATGACTGTCACCCGGCCGGGGTGTTCCCCGCCCCCGACAACCACAGACCCGCACCGTCTGCCACCCCCGGACCCCGCCACGACAGCTTCGCGTTGACGCCACAAGATCGCGGCGGCCCCATGCCCGCACGCCACTATGGCCTGCCGTTTTCCGACCACTCGGGTGTTAGTGTGAACATATGTTCGAATCCGATGGCGGCCTCCGGGGACGTGGGCGCACACACCACTCCCCCGGAGCCGGCCCGCGGCCTCGGATCGCCGCGCGACCGCAGGCATCGATCCTGCACGCCGATCTGGACTCGTTCTACGCCTCGGTCGAACAGCGGGATCAGCCGCATCTGCGCGGCAAACCCGTCTTGGTGGGTGGCGGGGTCGTACTGGCCGCCAGTTACGAGGCCAAGGCACGAGGGGTCCGGACTCCGATGAATATCGGGCGGGCGCTGCAGTTGTGTCCGGAGGCGATCGTGGTGCCGCCGCGGATGTCCGAATACGCGCAGGCCAGCAAGGAGGTGTTCGCGATCTTCTTCGATACCACTCCCGTCGTGGAGGGGATCTCCATCGACGAGGCCTTCCTCGATGTCGCAGGGTTGCGCCGGGTCGCCGGGGAGCCGCGCACCATCGCACGGGAACTGCGTGCGCGGGTGCGGCGCGAAGTCGGTCTGCCCATTTCGGTGGGGATCGCGGGCACCAAATTCCTGGCCAAGGTCGCCAGTGCGGTATCGAAACCGGACGGCTTACTGCTGGTCGAGCACGGCGGCGAGCTGGAGTTCCTGCATCCGCTTCCGGTACAGCGACTCTGGGGCGTGGGACCGGTGACCGCCGAGGCATTGCGCGGGCACGGGATCGAACGGATCGGGCAGCTGGCCGAACTCGGCGAACAGGGGCTGCGGCCGATCGTCGGCCGGGCAGCGGCCCGGCATCTGCACGCCCTGGCCTGGGCGCGCGACCCACGCCGGGTGGAAACCGGGCGACGGCGCCGGTCGATCGGCGCTCAGCGCGCGCTCGGACGCCGGGCGCGGACCCCGGACGAAATCGAGGCGTATCTGCACGGTCTCACCGATCGCCTGGGCCGGCGGCTCCGGAACGCGGACCGGGTCTGCCGGACGGTGGTGCTGCGTCTGCGTTTCGACGATTTCACCCGCGCCACCCGTTCGCACACCCTGCCCGACTGCACCGATCACACCGAAACGATCCTGCGCACGGCTCTCGGCCTGCTGACTGCCGCCATGCCGCTGATCCACGAGCGCGGGCTCACCCTCATCGGGTTGACGCTGACCAACCTGGAAGACGCGGACCCCCGCCAGCTCACGCTGCCGTTCGAGCACGGACCCGGCCCGGAATTGGATACGGCACTCGACGAGGTCCGGACCCGGTTCGGGTCGAGCGCCGTGACCCGCGCCGCGCTCCTCGGCCGGGGTGAAGGACTTTCGGTTCCGCTACTGCCCGATTGATCGAGTCTCCCGCCTCCGTGCGCATCACCGGCACCACGAACTGAACAATTGACCAACCGCATCTGGACGAACGTTCAACAGTGTGGTTCGCTGCCACACGACAGGAAAGGAACCGCGATGGCAGCGACACCCGAACCCCGCACCGCCACCGGCCCGTCCGGCGACCGGCCCGCGGCACTTCCGCGCCGGACCGTGCTGGCAGGTGCCGCAGCGGGAACCTTCGCTCTCGGCTCGGTCACCACGTTCGGCGCCGCCGCCCCTGCGGCAGCCGCGCCCGGATCCGGCGAATACCTGATCGGGATGGGGATTTCCGATATCACCGGGCCGGCGGCCGAATGCGGCATGATGGGGTACTCCCAGCAGGACCAGACCACCGCCGGAATCCATCTGCGGCCCCGCGCCCGCGCGTTCGTCATCGCCGCCGGCACCGAGCGGGTGGTGTTCGCGGTCGCGGAGAACGCGATGATCTTCCAGTCGGTGCACCGGGGCGTGCTCACCGAACTGGCGCGGCGGTTCGGCGATCTCTACACCGAGCGCAATGTCCTGCTCACCTCCACGCATTCGCATGCCGTCTGCGGCGGCGCGGCCCACGATTACGCCTACAATCTGTCGATTCTGGGATTCCAGCAGCAGGTCTACGATGCCGAGGTCGGTGGGCTGGTCGAGGCCATCGCCGCGGCGCATGCCGATCTCGCGCCCGGCACCCTGGCGCTGGGGCGCTCCGAACTCCACGACGCGAGCGTTAACCGGTCCCGGGTCGCCTTCGATCGCAACCCCGCCGCGGACAAGGAGCACTTCCCGTCTGCCATCGATCCGGCCGTCACTGCGCTGTCGATCGAGCGGGGCGGCCGACCGGCGGGCGCGATCACCTGGTTCGCCACGCACAACACGTCGATGACGAACAAGAACCGGCTGATCAGCTCGGACAACAAGGGTTATGCGGCCTTCGCCTGCGAACACACCGACCATGGTGTCCGCTACCTCGACGAGGGACCACCGGATTTCGTCGCCGCCTTCGCGCAGACCAATGCCGGTGACATGTCGCCGAACCTGAACCTGCAACCGGGTTCCGGGCCCACCGGCAACGAATTCGACAACACCCGGATCATCGGCGAACGGCAGTACAGCGCCTCCCGCGCGGCACTGGCCGCGGCACGTCCGCTGGCAGGCCCGGTGGGGTCGGTGTTCTGCTATATCGATCTCGCCGATATCGCCGTGGACGGCCGGTTCACCCCGGACGGCGTGGCCCGCCATACGGCACCCGCCGCTGCCGGGGTCTCCCTGCTGGCAGGCAGTATCGAGGACGGACCGGGCCTACCCGGCGCGCCGATTCCCGAGGGAGTGCGCAATCCGTTCATCGACGCATTGGGCGATCCGCACACGCCCGCGCCCGGCTGGCTCGCCGATGCCCAGGCCCCCAAGGCGATCGCGGTGCCGTTCAGCCTGCTACCACCGGCTCCTTGGGTGCCGAATATCGTGCCGATTCAGATCGTGCGGATCGGTGAGTTGTACCTGGCGGCAGCCGGTGGCGAGTTCACCATCGTGGCAGGCCTGCGGGTGCGCCGGGCCGTGGCGGCGGCACTCGGGGTGGATATTGCCCAGGTCCTGCTGCAGGGCTATGCGAACGCCTACCACGAATACGTCACGACCCCGGAGGAATACGACGTCCAGCAGTACGAGGGCGCGTCCACGCTGTTCGGTCGGTATACGCTGCCCGCCTACCAGCAGGAATTCACCCGCCTCGCCACGGCGCTGGCCGCGGGCACGACCGTCGCGCGCGGACCCGCCCCGCGCGATATCTCGCATCTGCAGCCGAATTTCGTGCCCGCGCCGGGCCCCGATACCGCCCCGCCGGGATCCGATTTCGGCGCGGTGCTCACCCAGCCGGCACCCTCCTACACTGCGGGCACCCGCGCGACCGTGGAGTTCGTCTCCGCCCATCCCAAGCACAACCCGCGCCGCAACGGCACCTTCCTCGAGGTCCAGCGATCGGTCGGCGGCCGCTGGACCCGGGTCGCCCACGAAGGCGAATGGAATGTGCGCTTCCACTGGAGCAAACGCCCACCGGCCACGTCCGTCGCGACCTTCACCTGGGACATCCCCGGCGACACCCCGGCCGGGCGGTACCGATTCGTCCACCGGGCCGACCGCTTGTCCCCCGACGGAACCCTGCACCCCGTCAGCGGCACCAGCAGCGAATTCGATATCCGTTGATCACCTACGACTGCACCGCTCACGAACCGGCCGGCCGCCGGACGGCATCGGCCTGCCCCGAAATGCCGGAGCATGAAGCCGATACAACCCGGCGCGGAGGCCGGTCCGATCGAGCACACCGCGGCGATAGACATTCGCACCTACCGGCGCCCGGCTGATCGTGACCGGGCCCAGCCGACCAGGGCCGCCCGGAAACCTCTTCGCCTCGCCCGCCGGTATTCCGCCTCGGCCCCGGGCTCCGGCTCACCGACCGGCACACCCGGCCGTTCGTCACGCGCGATCAACCGCCGAGAGCAGGCTCACCGACCCGGGCGGGCAATTGCTGTTCACAGACCGCCTCCACGAATTCGCCGGTCTGCGCCTCCGATACACCGTGGGCGATATCAGCCTCGGTGATGATTCCGACCAGCCGGCCGCGCTCGGTGACGGGCAACCGGCGGATCTGGTACTGCTGCATCAGCGCCAGGATCGCCCCGAATTCCGTATCCGCCTCGACGGTGCGCAGTTCGTCGCCCTGCGCGAACTCTCCGGCGGTCGCTGTCGTGGGATTGCGTCCCAAGGCCAGGCAGTTCACCACGATATCCCGGTCGGTGACGATGCCGACCGGATGTCGTTCCCCGTCACAGATCGGCAGCGCCCCGATATCGCGCTGTCGCATCTGCTGGGCGGCGGTGTCCATGGTGTCGCGTACACCGATGGTCACCACATCGGTGTGCATGAGCTCGCGTGCTGTGGTCATCGTGCTCTCCTTCCACCGGGATACAACCTGCCGGGTCCTCCTCGCTGCGAATGCTCTAGTCCATCGTCCGCGCCGGTGTGATCGCTGTCCAGACTCGTCCGGGATCCGGCCGGACGCGTTCGGCGGTCCGGCCCGAGTTGCCGCTATCGCCACACCAGAAACCTGGTTGCCCACCGGAACGGACCCGTGACAGCATGCAAATGCAACACCTGTCGCTATAGTGGCGCGATCCCTCTGCCGCTGTATCGCCGAACACCACCCGGACCGACCGGAAACGAGTTATGCCCACGACCCACCACCCCGCACATATCGCGATGATCGGTATCCCGATCGTCAGTCACGTCCTGCCGAGCCTCGAGGTGATCCGCGAACTGGTGCGCCGAGGCCACCGCGTGACCTACGCCAACGACCCGTTCGTGGCCGAACTGATCACCGCCACCGGCGCCGAGTTCGTCGCGTGCAGTTCGGCGTTACCGGTGGCCGACAACAACTGGCCCGACGACCCGATCGCCGCCGCGAGCCTGTTTCTCGACGATGCCGTCGCAGCATTGCCGCAGTTACAGGCCATCTACGATCGCGACCCGGCCGACCTCTACCTGTACGATATCGGCGCCTACGCCGCCCGCGCCCTCGCCGAGAAGCAGCGACGCCCGTTCATGCTGTTGTCCCCGACCTTCGTGGCCTGGGACGGCTACGAAGAAGACGTCGCCGCCCACCTGCGACAGCTGCCCGGCGCCGGCGACTACCGGGCACGATTCGCCCGATGGCTCGCCGAATGCGGTGCGACCACCGCTGACGTCGACGCCTTCTCCGGCCGGCCCGCGCATACCGTGGCTCTCATCCCCCGTGCGATGCAACCGAATGCCGAACGCGTCGACAGCGAAACGGTGACATACACCGGCCCCTGCCTGCCCCCGGGCGAATCCGTTACCTGGACGCGTCCCGCCGCGGCCGAGAACGTGCTGCTGATCTCGCTGGGTTCGGCGTACACCTACCGGCCGGAGTTCTATCGGCAATGCCTGTCCGCATTCGGCGATCTGCCCGGGTGGCACGTGGTGCTGCAGATCGGGAAATACACCGGCCCACAGGAACTCGGAACCATCCCCGCGAATATCGAAGTGCACTCCTGGGTCCCGCAGCAGGCGATCCTGGAGCAGGCCGACGCCTTCGTCACGCATGCCGGTATGGGTGGCTGTGCGGAGGGGCTGACGGCCGGCGTGCCCATGATCGCCGTGCCACAGGCGGCCGAACAATCGGTCAATGCCGACCGGCTGGTGGAACTGGGCGTGGCCCGGCGGATCGATACCGAGCAGGCCACCGCCGGAACGCTGCGCACAGCATTGAATGATCTGGTCACCGGCCCGGAGGTGAGTCGCCGGTCCGCTCGGCTACGCGCGCAGGCCCGGGCCGAGGGTGGTACGGGCAGGGCCGCCGACCTGATCGAAGACATGCTCGGGTGATCCGAATCGGCGCGGGTGATCCCTGTGATCACGAAGTCCCCACCGGCCAGGGTCTTTCGGCCTTCCGGCACGGGACCATCGCCCGCATCCGCCACCGCGTGCTGCGTTCTCATGTCGGCGACGAGTCTGTATAGACCGGTTGCTCTCACTGTGCCGAAACCGGGTATCGGGGGCAGCCGACCGTCGAACGAAAGGAAACCCCTTGACCGCGCGCACGCGAGCCCCTGTTGTGGTCGGCATCGACGGGTCGTCCGGATCGATGACCGCACTGTGGTGGGCGGCACGCACGGCGGCACGTCACCGCATCCCCTTGCATCTGGTGTCGGCAGTCGGCAGCCTCGGCGAGCCCGATCACGACAGGGGCAACTGCCACCAACGACGACGGGACGCTGCGTGCGGATGCGGCGACATTACTGTTCACCGCACGTGATCTCGCGCGCAACCGTGCCGGAGCCGAGCTGGAGATCGTCTGCACGGTCGCCGACGAGCGGCCGGACACCGTGCTGATCGGCTGTTCCAAGGATGCCCGCATGGTCGTCGACGGAGTCCGCGGCGTGGGGCAGCGGCCTGGCGAATCTGACCGCTCGCGCCGAGGCCGCCGGCGGGCGCTGCGATATCGAACCGCTCCCCGGCGGCGGGACGGCCGTGCGCTGGCAAGCACCCCTACCGTGACACGCTCGCAGACCCGCCCGCGGGCAGCGTCCGGTCGAACAATGCGAGAAGTTCGCGGTAGTGCCGTTCGGCGGCCGCGGGATCGTAGGCGGAGGTATCGGCCTGGGTGAAGCCGTGCCGGGCGCCCTCGTAGACCTCGGTGCGGTACCGGACACCGGCGGTGGCCAATGCCTCGTCGAACCGGGCGATATGGTCCGGAGTCATATGGTCGTCCTCGCCGGCGTGGGCGAAATACAGTTCCGCGGTGATGTTTCCGGCCATCAGATGCGGACTGTCCGGGGTGTCGGTGACGAGCGGCCCACCGTGGAATCCTGCCACCGCCCCGACTCGGCCGGGAAACATGGCGGCGATCAGCACCGCAAGCCGCGCCCCCATGCAGTAACCGGTGACGCCGACCTTCCCTGCGGCCGCCTGCGGTGCCGCCGCCAGCCGGTCCAGGTACGCGGCGCTATCCGAACGCAGCAGCTCCGGTGTGAGCTCGCGGATCATCGGGAAGACCTGCTGGAAGATCTCCGGCCGCTGTTCCGGGTCGATGAAATCCGGCAGTTCGATCACCGGCGCACGCCCGTGCCGGTAGTAGGCATTCGGTAGGAGAACTGTGTACCCGTGGGCGGCGATACGGTCGGCCAGCGACCGCAGCCCGGGCCGCAGGCCGAAGCCGTCCTGGATCACCAGCACTCCCGGATGGGGAGCGCCGTCGTCGGGATAGGCGAGATACGCGTCGGCCACCCCATCGGCCGTCCGCACGTCGACCGGCATTCCTTGTATTGCAATCATCGGTGATTCCTTCTGTCGTAGTCGATGTTCTGCGATCAACTCGACGAAGGCGGAGCCCGGGCAGTACAGCGGAATCCTGTGCAGCACAGCGGACCCGAACCAGCCCGCGCGGCGCTCAGAACAACACCGGGTAGCCCGTCCGTGTGTGGCGCAATGCCGTCCCGGTAGTCATCACCACAGACCCTAGCAACGTTCCACCGATGGCGCGATCTGTGGGATGTATGTCGTTGACGCCACCCTCGGTACAGCGGAAGGTGGGGAGTGTGCAGCAACGCCGTGTCGTATTCGTCGTCTTCGACGATTTCCAAGCGCTCGACCTGGTCGGCCCCTACGAGGTCTTTCAGGGCGCCGGTGAGTACGACTGCCAGGTCGTGGCCACTCGTCCGGGATGCGTGCGGTCCGACAGCGGGTTACCAGTAGGAGTCGACTGCGGTGTGGACGATGTGGCCCCGGCGACCGTGGATACGCTCATCGTCGTCGGCGGACCCGGCGTCGAGACCGCCCGCGACGATCCCCGCCTCATGCAGTGGATCCGGGCCGCCGCGCGGGCCCGCCGCGTCGCCTCGGTGTGCACCGGTGCGTTCCTGCTCGCCGCGGCAGGGGTACTCGATGGGAAGCGGGTTACCACGCATTGGGCGTTCACCGCGCAACTCGCTCGCGAGTTTCCCCGGGTCAGTGTCGAAAGCGACCCGATTTTCGTGCACGATGGCAACGCCTGGTCCTCGGCGGGCGTGACCGCCGGGATGGATCTCGCCCTGGCTCTCGTGGAGGATGATCTCGGCCGCCGGGTCGCCCTCGAACTGGCGCGCTTCCTGGTGCTGTTCCTGCGCCGTCCCGGCGGGCAGACCCAGTTCAGCACGGCGCTGTGGCGACCACAGCCCGCGACCGACCCGGTGCGGTCGGCGGTGGCGGCCATCCACGCCGAACCCGGCGCCCGGCACAGTATCGGCGATCTCGCGGCACGGTCCGGTTTGAGTCCCCGACACTTCCAGCGCCGTTTCAGCGCCGAACTCGGCGTCGGCCCGGCGGCCTATGTCGAGCAAGTCCGGATCGAAGCGGCCCAGACGGCACTGTTCGATGGCGATCCGGTGGACACCGTCGCCCGGCGGTGTGGTTTCGGTACCGCCGAATCATTGCGCCGCGCCTTCCACCGCAGGCTCGGGATTTCGCCCGCGGACTACCGGGACCGCTTCCGCTCCACCACTGCCGCCACCATCACGGCGTAACCCGCCGTACTTGCCTGACCGACACCGTCCTGTCCCGGCCGAAAACCTCGACCGGCCCGCCCTCTCCCAGCCCAGCGATAACGACCGGCTCCGGCCTGTACGGGCCCGGCCTTCCAGCGGCATGCGACAACGCACGTCTGCCGCATGTCCTTTCACCCCGAGGAGTTCCCATGTCCCTGGACCTACCGGCCACGCCCCTGGCGCGCGCGGCGCAGACCGTGATCGATACCGAACTGACCCCCGCCCTGCGCAATCACAGCGTCCGCTCGTTCCTGTTCGCCCGGGCCGCGGCCGCCGACCGTGGACTGCGGCCCGGCATGGACTACGACGAAGAAACCGTGTACCTCATCTGCGCCCTGCACGATATCGGCCTGGCCGAAGTTGCCAACGGCGACCAGCGATTCGAGGTCGACGGCGCCGACTACGCCGCTGAATTCCTGGAATCCCAAGGCGTGACCGACGAACGAGTCGACATCGTCTGGGATGCCATCGCCGCCCACACCACCGGCCTCAGCGACTCCCCTGTCTACCGTCGCCGCCGCCCCGCCGCCATCTGGGTCGCCGTCGACGGTATCGCCATCGATATCGGCGGCAACGCAGGCATGCTTCCCCGGGGATACGCCGACCGCGTACACACGGACTATCCGCGACTCGGCGGAATCCGCGCGCTGACCCGCCTCGTCGAAGCGCAAGCCGTAGCGAATCCCGCCAAGGCGCAACCGGGTTCGCTACCCGGCGAAATCGTCCGCCTTGCCCACCCTGAGCTGGTCCCCACCTGGCAGGACATCATCGCCGCCGGCGGCTGGGGCGACTAGCGACCCCCCAGCACGAACCCTTCGGCTCCCATTCCCCACCGTTCAGAACAGTCAGGAACCTGCCGTGACCGATACCGGTGTCACCTTCATCAATGTCATCGAACTCCCCGCCGAGGCAGTCGACGAGTTCATCGCCCAGTGGCGCGAACGGGTAGCCCGTATGCGGTCCGCCCCCGGCTTCCGGGATGTCCGCCTGCACCGCGCACTGCTCCCGGACTCCCGGTTCCAGCTGGTCAATATCGCCCATTGGGACAGCGCCGAGGACTGCCGCGCCGCCGGCGCCGATCCGATTGTCACGGCCTCGGTGGCGGAAGCGGAGAAGTCCGCCGTCGTGTACCCGAGCCTCTATCGAGTTGTCGCCGAATACAGCTGAACTGCGAAATCGTCGATCGACGGACTAGGACAAGACCCCGGCATCAACGCCGTCCCGACCGGACGTCCGACCAGCCCGGGAATCGGTACGGCCACCCTCGACACAATCCGCCATTGACAAATGGCACATTCATAAATGATTCTTACTGGTATGAACAGGTCGACGAGGACCTCACCGCCGGTGGTCACGGCACGGAAGGTGGGCTGACATGCTCGGACTCGATATCTTCCGGCCCTTCGGCCCGCCGCCACGCAGCCGCGGCGCCCGGGCGGTCGTCACCGGCGCGGGCAGCGGTATCGGCCGGGCCTTCGCCCACGAGCTGGCCGCTCGCGGGGGCCGGATCGTCTGCGCCGATATCGACGAGGATCGTGCGGCCGAAACGGTGGCATCGATCGAGCGCGAGTATCCGGGCGTTGCCTACCCGTTCCGCTGCGATGTGGCGAAACGCGACGATGTCGAGGTGCTGGCGCGCTATGCCGAATCCGTTTTCGACGGCCCCGCCACCCTGGTGATCAACAATGCCGGGGTCGGGTCGGGCGGGCTGCCCGTCGGCGAGATCGGTTTCGCCGAATGGGAGCGCACCCTGGGCATCAATTTGTGGGGCGTCATCCACGGGTGCGAGATCTTTGCTCCACGGCTACGCGAGGCCGGCCACGGCGGCATCATCAACGTCGCCTCGGCCGCGTCGTTCGGCACCGCACCGCGGATGGCCGCCTACAACACCGGGAAAGCCGGGGTGCTCGCGCTGTCGGAGACGATGGCCGCGGAGTTCGGCGGAACCGATATCGCGGTGACCGTACTGTGCCCGACCTTCGTCCGCACGAATATCGCGCGTGACGCACCGGTCCCCGCGGGGGCCCGGGAACTCGCCGACACCTTGATGCGCTGGACCGGGTTCTCCCCCGACAGCATCGCCCGCACCACGCTCGATGCGCACGACCGCGGCCGGTTACACGTCGTCCCGCAACTCGACGCGCAACTCCTCTGGTTACTGAAGCGGCTGTTCCCCGGCCAGTACACAGCCGTGGCCGGCCTGCTCGCGCGACTGCTGCCCGACGAGGAAGCGGCAGCGTCCATCACCCCGGAAAGAACAGGAGTCTGAGATGGCAACCATGGACTTCGACGATATGCTCGGCAAGATCAAAGACCGGCAGTGGGCGCTGGCCGATATCGATTGGGACGCACCGGGCGCGGAAACGCTCACCCCCGAACAGCACGCCCGCCTGAAGCCGTTCATGGCGGATCTGATGTGGATCGAGAACGTGGGTGCGCGAGGTTTCGCGGCGATGGCGAAGAAAGCACCCACCGAATCCCTGCGCGAAATCTACCGCTGGTTCCACGCGGAGGAACAGCGCCACGCCAATGCCGAACTCGCGCTGATGCGACGCTGGGGAATGCTCGACGGCGACGAGATCCCGCAGCCGAATATCAACGTCAAACTCGTCATCGACTTCCTGGACAAATACTCCGACGATATGTCGCTGTCGTTCCTGGGTACCGTGATCCCGATGCTGGAGGTCGCGCTGGACGGTGCCCTGGTGAAGTTCATCATGGACGAGATCGAAGACCCGGTCTGCCAGGAAACATTCCGGCGGATCAATGCCGACGAATCCCGCCATCTCGCCGTCGATTTCGCGGTGATGGATGTGCTCGGGCACGCGGAGCTGCGTAAACTGCTCATCGACCTGGTCGGCGGCTGGGTGAAACCGACGTTTCTCATCGGGGTCCTCAGCTATGTGCCGTTGCTGAACAAAATGCGCGACAATATCGTCGCGATGGGTGTGGACGAGCAGAAGCTCTACACGGCCATGGAGCGTTACCGCAAAGTCGGTGAGCGTAGCGAATTCGTGCGCCGGCTCCCGATGTATCAGATCGTGAAACTGCAGGCGAATTGGGTTGTCGACCGCGGCCACCCCTATCACCTTCTCGCCGACGCGCTGGTGAAGATCACCGGGGCCATCCCGCGGCAGCTGCTGCGTAAGGACCCGACCTGGTCCAAAGAGCTGACCTACACCCCCGCCGCGTGAACGAGGACATCATGACCACCAACCATGCGGCGCCGCTCGACGTCGCCGTGATCGGTGCCGGCTTCGCCGGAATAGGCACCGCGATACGTCTGCGCCAGAGCGGTATCGGAAATTTCGCCGTATTCGAACGGGGGTCCGCGATCGGCGGTACCTGGCGTGACAACACCTACCCGGGCGCTGCCTGCGATATTCCGTCGCGGCTGTACTCCTACAGTTTCGCACCGAATCCGGAGTGGTCGCACACCTACTCCGGGAGTGCTGAAATCCTCGGCTATATCGAGTCGATTACGGCGAAGTACGACGTTACGCCCCATATTCGCTTGCGGCACAATGTCACCGGTATGTCGTTCGACGAGGACACCGGACTGTGGGCTATCACATTCGAGGGCCGCGAACCTGTCCGGGCACGGGCGGTGGTGCTGGCGTCCGGGCCGCTCACCGAACCCGGCTTCCCCGATATTCCGGGGATCGACACCTTCACCGGGCATAAAGTCCACAGCGCGCGGTGGGACCACGACTACGACTTCACCGGCAAACGGGTCGCGGTGGTCGGTACCGGCGCGAGCGCGGTCCAGATCATCCCCGAATTGGTTCGGAAGGCCGGTTCGGTCAGGGTTTTCCAGCGCACGCCCGGCTGGGTGCTGCCCCGGGTCAACCGACGCACCGGTGCCCTGGCCAAGGAGATCTACCGGCAGGTTCCGGGGGCGGAAACGCTGGCCCGGCAGGCCTGGTTCTACGGTCACGAATCGGTGGCGCTGGGCGTCGTCTGGAATACCCCGCTCACCCGGGTGGTCGAACTGGTCGGGCGCGCGCAGTTGCGGCGCCAGGTACGCGATCCGTGGCTGCGCCGCCAGCTCACCCCGGAATTCCGGGCCGGCTGCAAACGCCTGCTCATGTCCGACGACTACTATCCGGCGCTGCAGCGCGACAACTGCAAGCTGATCACCTGGCCGATCGCGCGAATAGCCCCGGACGGTATCCGCACGGCCGAGGGAATCGAACACCGGGCCGACTGCATCGTGTTCGCGACCGGCTTCGATGTCTCCAAGAAAGGCACTCCGATCCCGATCACGGGCCGTGACGGCCGGGTGCTCGCCGACGAATGGCGACGCGGCGCATTTGCGTACCGCAGCGTCACGGTGTCAGGTTATCCGAACCTGTTCCTCACCTTCGGTCCCAATTCCGGCCCCGGACACAATTCGGCGCTGGTGTATATGGAATCGCAGATCGACTATCTGGTTCGTGCCGTCCGGATAATCCTGGACCGCGACCTGACAATGCTCGACGTCCGCCCGGACCGCCAGGAACGTTACAACGCGGCGATCCAGCGCCGGCTGGGCGCGACCACTTGGAATTCGGGCTGCCGGAGCTGGTATCTCACCGAGGACGGTTTCAACCCGACCATGTACCCGGGTTTCGCCACCCAGTACCGCCACCAGCTGCGCGACGTCGACCTCGACGACTACACGGTGACGACCGCCCGGAGCAATCATTCCGCCGACGTCGGTCCCGGCGTTCTGAGCGGCGGCTAGACTCGATCACTCGAGCCGGGGGCAACCGGGCGGTAGGCGGGCGAGGAGGTGCGGCGGAGATGCCGAGGTATCGGATCGACGATCTGGCCCGTGCCGCGGGCACCACCTCCCGCAATGTCCGCGCCTACCAGGAGCGCGGGCTGCTCCCGCCACCCGCGGCCAAGGACGGCCGCGCCAGTATCTACGACGATTCCCACCTCGAACGGCTCCGTCTCATCGACGCGCTGCTGCAACGCGGATTCACCACCGCACATATCTCCGATTTCATCACCAGCTGGGAGACGGGCAAGGACCTCACCGAGGTACTGGGCCTGCAGCACGCGGTGACCGCCAACTGGTCGCAGGAGGAACCGTTCGAGGTCTCCCGGGAACTGCTCACCACCATCCTCGGGGCACAATCCGAGGAACTGGTGGAGAAACTGCGCCGGATGGACCTGGTCCGCACCGACGGCGATACCGTGACGATCACCGATACCCAGTTACTCACCTCGTTCACCGAACTCCACGAGTACGGGATCGACCTGGGGACCCTGATCTCGGTATATGCCGAGGTAGCGACCCGGATCGACGATATCAGCGGGATCCTGATCCGCGCGGCGAAGAAACATATCGTCGACGAACACGGGCCGGGCTGGCTGCCCGATACGAATGAGGAGATCGCCGAAACCACCCGCATGCTCAATACCATGCGCGAACTCGGTGTCGCCGCCGTGCACAGCAGCCTGGCCCGTTCACTGGACGCGACACTCGCCCGCGAACTCGGTGACTACCTCGCCACCGCCGCCGAGCGCGAACGCGAACGCAAAGCAGGCGGCGTAGAACGCGGCCGCTGATCCGCCGGGGGCCACCTGCTCTTATTCGAGGGACTTGTCACCCCAGCGGGTGCATCGCAGCGAACCGTCGGCAGAGAGGACCGCTTCGAGCTGTCCCGTGTAGGTCATCTGGTTCGCGAACATGAACTCGGGAGTCAGCTTTTCTCGATTACTGCAGTACTCCGACAGGTGCAGCATCATGATGCCGCCGTGTGTGACGATCAGGCTCGTCCCTTCCCGGCCTTTGTACTCGGAGACGAACCGGTCCCAGAAAACCTGCACCCGTTCTTCGGTCTGGTTATAGGACTCGCCCGGTACCCCGTCCGCCCCGACCTTTTCGTCGCGGCGTTCGTCGGCGAGTATCGCCTTCATATAGTCCATGACTGCCGCGGAATCGCCGGACGGCACCGAAATTTCGCGCAGGTTCCAATCGGCATCGACCGGTAGACCGGCGTCGATCGCCACTGCACGAGCGGTCTGGAATGTTCGGATCTGAGCGCTGGCGTGGACGTCTGTGACAACACCCGAGAGCTGTTGGGCCAGTTCCTCCGCTTGCCGAGCGCCACGCTCGGTCAAGGGAAGATCTCCCACGGGCCCGAGGGCATCGGTGGGGTTGATATCCGGAATCGCGACGCCGGACCGGTTTTCCGACGCGACGTTGCTCCAGCTTTCCGCGTGCCGGGCAAAGATCACGACCCGGTCCCGGCCGGGCGGTTCGGCTCCGGCCGACCCGGCGTCCGACGTCGACGAGCACGCGGCCATCATGACGGCGAGAAAGGAGAGGGCAGCGGTGGCGACCACACTGCGACGACGTGGCACAGCCGCCCGCTCATCGGTATACATGGGGTGATTTTAATCTGATCAAGCGCCCATTTCGGTGCGATCCGCAAGTTCCGGTGGCGGGCGTTCAGGCCGGAAATCGCAAGCGCAGCATCATATCGTGGTCCTCGTGGTCGAGGATGTGGCAGTGCCAGACGTACCCGCGTAGGTCGGTGGAGTGGTCCTGGCCGTTGTGCACCGGGTGATGCCCCGAAGCGTGGCCGTTGCCCGGCGGGGCGTTGAGTCGCGGGAATGCGGCGTCGGGATCGAATCCCAGTTCTTCCGCCGTCGGAATGCGCACGATGATCCGGGTGACCGTGCCCCCGTCGGCCCGCACGATATCCTTCCAGCCCCGCTCCCACGGCGGTGCCGGCACCGGGGGCCCGGCGAGAAACCCGTCGACCGGAGGCGTCCACCGGGTCCCGACCGGCGGCTGTGGGTAGGCGGCCTGATACTCCGGCGTGCGCAGCGGAGTCCGGTCCAGCACACGGAAGGTGACCAGGTGGATATGGATGGGATGCGGGTCGGGGGTGATATTGACGATGTTCCACTGCTCGACCGTGCCCTGCCGCGGCATCTCGATATCGGAATCGGAATAGCGGAGATTGTTGAGCGTCATGATCGCCGGTGGCAGACGGGTGAAATCGTAGGGTTGGCTGAGAGTGATGTTGCGGACGACCGTGGGGGTCAGCGGCGCGGGAATCACCGCGGGCTGCCGGTACCCGCCGCGTAACCGCTCCGGCACCGGGCCGGTGAACCCACGTCGCGATTCGGCGCGGAACCGGCAGAACACCGGCATCGCCACCTGCCCGATGAGCCGCGCCTGGAAAACCGGCTGCTCGTCGTTACAGAGCTCCACCGTCTCCCCCGGCGCCAGCCCGGAGAAATCGACCAGCAGATCGATCCGCTCCCCCGCCGCCAGCCGGAAGTTCTGCACCGGTACCGGCGCATCGAGCAGGCCGTGTTCGTTGCCGATCACCCAGAACCGCATCCGGTTGGCGAAGAACAGGTTCCAGGTGCTGAACGACGAGGCGTTGATCGTCCGGAAACGGTAAAGGCCCCGCGCGACCGGTAGTTCCGGCCATACTTTCCCATTCACCAGTCCGGTATCGCCCGCGCCGCCGCCCTCCCAGCGCCCTTCCGGTACCACGATCGTCGACCGGAGACTCTGCTGCCCATCAGGCCGGAAGATCTTCTCCTGCAACACCAGTGGCATCTCGAACTCACCCGAGGGCAGGCCGGGGGAATTGCCCTGCTCGCCCGTATCGAACTCGTCACGCAACAGCAGCATGCCCGCCAAGCCCGCGTAGACGTTGGCGCGGGTGATGCCCATCGGATGGTCGTGGTACCAGAGAGTTCCGGCGTCCTGCCGCAGCGGATAGCGGTGGTCCACGCTCCGCCCCGGCATGATCAGCTGTTCGGGATGCCCGTCGCTGTCCGGCGGTGTCACTCCGCCGTGCAGGTGCAGCGAGGCCGGTGGGGCGGTCCGGTAGCTTTCCTGCACGCCGTGCACGCTGGTGTCCAGATCGGCGGCGAACGGATGCGCGCCCAGGTTGTTGGCGAACCGCACGTGCAATTGCTCGTCGCGATGGTGATCGATGGTCGGCCCCAAATAGGATTGTCCGTGGTATCCGAACGCCGGCGCCTCCGGCAGGTCCCGATGGAAGCGATGCAGTGTCGTCGCGGCGGCCAGCTCGAGCCGCTGCCCGCGAACCACGGGAATTCGCGGCATCTCGTCGACGAACTTCGCCAGCTCCGGTGAATGGAAAAGCAGCGGACTGTCGAACGGCTGCGCCGCCGCCCGGCCCCCTGCGAATCCACCCAGCGCACCCGCCACCGCCCCGCGCAATACCGCGCGCCGCCCGATCGGCCTGTTCATGATCGTGCCTCCCGCTCGCACCGGCCGCTGACCATACCATCGAGTATGGTGCGGTGCCGGCGGAATTGTCAGAAGGCAAGCCGGCAGAGGGTTTTCCCCATGGTGAGCCCGGACAACATCGCCGGCAGAGCTGTGCTCGCCGACTCGATTCCGTCGAAGACGGTTTCCCGGTAGACCAACCGGCCGTCCGCGAGGTAGCTGCCCACTTCGCGGCGCATCGCTTCCTCGAGGTGCAGGAAAGACCCCGCGCGGAAACCGCGCATTCGCAGACCTTTCGACACCATGGTGAACAGGTTCGGTGGTCCCGGCGGTGCGGCCCCGTCGTAACCGGAGACCGCGCCACACAGCGCGATCCGGCCGGACGGCCGGAGGGCGTCCAGGGCAGCGGTGAGGTGATCACCGCCGACATTGTCGAAGTAGGTATCGATACCGCCGGGCGCGAGTGCTGCCAGCGATTCCGGTAGCGGGGCGTCGTGGTAATCGAAGGCGGGGATGCCGAGTTCATCGCGCAGGAACACGACCTTCGCGGGGCTTCCGGCGGAGCCGAGCACGGTGGCGCCGCGAATCTTCGCGAGTTGCGCGGCCAGCGCGCCGACCGCACCCGCGGCGGACGAAACCCACAGTGTGTCGGCCGGGCCGAGGTCCAGGATCTCGAACAAGCCGACATAGGCGGTGAGCCCGGCGCTGCCGAGCGGGCCGAGGAACCACTGGTGCGGTAGGTCTGCGGCGTCGATCCGGGATGCGGCACCGTAGCCGCCGATGGTCTGCGTCCGACTGCCGACCAGCGCGTACTCCCGGTAACCGAGAGTATGCGACACCAGATCACCGACGGCGAAATCCGGACACCGGGACTCGATCACGGTGCCGAGGGCGAGCCCGGACAGCTCGTCACCGGGCTGCAAGGGCGGAAGATACCCATTCGGTGTGGTGTCGGCGAGCCGGATCCGGATCGACGGGTCGATCGATAACCAGGTGTTGCGGACCAGCGCCTCCCCCGGGCCCGGTTCCGGGATCGGCGCCTCGGCCAGCTCGAGGTCGGCGGCTACCAGTTTCCCGGACGGGCGGCGCGCCAGCCGCACGTGACGATTCAACGACGGTTCCTTCTATAAGGGTTCGCGACGCGGTTCAGCGCACGAACGCGATCTCGGGGGTCCGGGCGATGAGCAGGCGGCGCACCGCGCCGGTGGAGTCGAGTTGCGCGGTCGCGTTGAAGGACGCCTCGAATGCGCCGTCGCGGGTGGTGCGACCGACGACCAGCTCGTATTCGCCGGCCACGGTACCTATATCGATGTGATGGATCAGCGTGCTCTTTTCGCGTTGCGCCAGATAGGCAACCAATCCCGCTCGGTCACCGACGAATTCGGCGCTCTGCCCATCTCCCTTGGAGAATTGCACGGACATGGTGAAATCGTCGGCGATCATGCCGAGTACCCGGTCCGGGTCGTCGGAGTCCATATAGCCGAACCAGCGGGTGAGTACCGGTACCGCCGTGGTCATGCCCGCACTCCTTCGGTCGGGGATTGTGCCGGTACGAGCGCGAAATCCGCGCTGAACGACACCTGATACCGGTCGATGAGGCCGTCGGCGCCGATATGCATGGCGGCAACGAACCAGCCGGTGGTCACGGAATCGTTCTCGGTGACCGCACCGTGCGCGAACTGCATATCGCCGTCGACGGCGACCCGCAGCAGCCGGTGTTTGCGGTTCACCTTCGGCCTGCCGCTCAGGTAGTCGAGCATCGCCGCCCGACCGCGGTCTCGGTTGGCTCCTGCCGGCAGGACCATTGCGAACTCGACGTCCGCGGCCAGCATGGCGGTCGCATCCTGCAGTCTGCCGCTGTCGACCGTCGCGTAGTAGTCCTCGATCACGTGAGTCATGAAATGAACTTAGTTCAGTCCACCTCTTCTTGTCGAGAGGTTCAGCCGCTAGGCTCGACAATATCGAATTGAACTCAACTCAAGGGGAGAATATGTCTCCGACCTCGGCAGCCGTCGCCGAACACCCCTGGCCGCGCTCGGAACCGCCGGGATTGTCCCCGGATCCCGAACAGATTCAGCTGCGCGAATCGCTGCGTGGATTGCTCGGAAAGTACAGCGATATCGAACAGGTCCGAGCCGCCGCCGACACCGGCCCCGGCTACTCGCCGCAACTGTGGCGGACACTCGTCGACGAGATGTCGGTGACCGGCCTGGCCGTACCGGAACGCCACGGCGGCCTCGGTTACGGAACGACCGAGCTGGCGGTCGTCCTCGAAGAATGCGGGCGGGCACTGGTCTGCGAACCCGTCTACAGCTCGGCAGTGCTCGGCACACACGCACTGCTGGCGGCACCGGAGGCCGAAGGCAATCCACTTCCGGAAGTTCTCGCCGGGAACCTCGTCGCCACGATGAGTTCGCTCGATCCGGCCACCGACAACCTCCGGGGCACGCCGAATCCGGACGGATGGCGGATCGACGGCACGGTCGCCCACCTCATCGGCGGCCGCAGTGCCGATATCGTCATCGCCTCGGCCGAAACCGCCAACGGTCCGAGACTGTTCGCGCTGCGCCCACCGGATGATGCGGTGCGCACGGAACTGCGGGTACTGGACCCCACCAGGCGGCAAGCCGATCTGACCGTGCGCGACTGCCCGGCCGTGGCGCTCACCGCGCCGGACACCACCCCCGCAGTGCGTGCACGCCTGCACGATCTGGCGACGCTCGCACTGGCTTGCGAGAACACCGGAATCGTCGAACGCCTGCTGGACATGACCGTGGAGTATGCGGTTACCCGGCACCAGTTCGGCCGGGCGATCGGGTCGTTCCAGGCGGTCAAGCATCGGCTGGCCGACCTGCTGGTATCGCTGGAACGCGCACGGTCGGCATCGCGGTATGCGGCCGCACTCTATGCCGAGGACCCCGATTCGGCCCGCCTGGCCGTCGCGGTGGCCGGCGCGGTGTGCACCGACGCCGCCGTTCACGCCGCCGCCGAGGCCGTACAGCTACACGGCGGGGTGGGCTTCACCTGGGAACATCCCGCCCACTCCTATTTCCGCCGGGTACTGGGAAACGAAGCGGCACAGGGCGATGCGCGCACTCACCGCGCCCGCGTCGCCGCACTGATCGGCGTGTGACCAGCCCCGGCGTTCGCCGGAAATCCGTATTGACGCGCTTCGCGCCGTCGAGTACAACTGAAGTGAATCCAGTTCAGGAACTGCTCCCGAAAGAGGCTCCGATGATCGACACCGACCACATCGTCCTGGAAAAAGACGGCGATATCGCGCGCGTCTGGCTCAACCGCCCGCACAAGAAGAACGCGGTCACGGTGGAACTGCTGCACCGGCTCGACGAGATCATCGTCGAAGTGGACAACGATCCCGAACTGAAGGTGCTGGTACTGCGCGGTCGCAACAACACCTTCTGCTCCGGTTTCGATCTCGACGAACTGCGCGAGAACTACGTCGGCAAAACCAATGCCATGGACGTCGCGGTGCTCTCCGCGAAGGTCTGCGACCGGCTGTACTCGATGAACACTCCGTCGGTCGCGGTGCTCGAGGGTTATGTCACCGCGGGCGGGTTCGAGCTGATGATCTCCTGCGATTTCGCGGTCGCCGCCGACGACGCCAAGATCGGCGATTTCCACATCCGGCGGGCCCTGTTCGGCGGCGCCGGCCCGATCTACCGGCTCCCCCGGATGATCGGAATCCGCAAGACCAAGGAACTGATGCTCACCGGCAAACTGCTGAACGGCCGCGAGGCCGCCGATTTCGACCTGATCAACGCCTCCGCGCCCGCCGCGGAACTCGATCGGCTCGTCGCCGATTTCATCGCCCCGATCGTGGACAAGAGCCCGTTCGCCATGAAGCTCACCAAGATGACCATCGATCGCGGTCTGGACGCCGATATCCAGTCGCTGATGGTGATGGAGCACCTTGCCGTCGGCAATGCCCTGCAGTCCGAAGACGCGCGCGAAGGCGTGAACGCCTTCCTGGAGAAGCGTGAACCGAAGTGGGTCGGACGCTGAATTCCGGATAGCAGCGACGAATCGGAAGGGACGACATGGGTGAGCAGGTGAAACCGGTACTGGAAGGCAGCAGGTGCGCGGTATGCGGCACAGTAGGTTACCCGGCGAGCGCGAACTGCGCGCGCTGCGCCGCACCGACCTCCGAACCGCTGACACTGAGCACCGAAGGCGTGGTGTGGGCGCATACCGTGCAACGGTTCGCACCGAAATCGCCGCCGTATGTTGTTCCCGCCGAGGGCTTCACGCCGTACGCGGTCGGCTATGTAGAACTGCCCGAGGGCATCCGGGTCGAGGCGATTGTCGACTGCGACGATTTCGCCGATCTGGACCGGGCACGGGTACGCCTCGTCGCGGCGGCACCCGTTCCGCGGTTCGCCACCATCACCCGTCAGCAGAGTGAGGTCCGGTGACCCAGCAGGTTTCGATCATCGGCAGCGGGCTGTCCCGCTTCGGCCGGCAGCCCGGGGTCACCGGACGGCAACTCGCCGTGCAGGCGATCGGCAACGCACTCGCCGACGCCGGGCTGACCTGGCCCGATATCCAGGTCGCCTACGGTGGCAGCGACGGGTCCGGATTGGCCGACACCCTGGTGGCCGAACTCGGCTTCACCGGGATCCCGTTCACCAATGTCAAGAACGGCTGCGCCACGGGCGGTAGCGCACTGTTCTCCGCGGTCAACGCGGTCCGCTCGGGCGCCGCGGATATCGCCCTGGCGGTCGGTTTCGACAAACATCCGCGGGGCGCGTTCGATCCCGACCCCGCCGATTGGGGCCTGCCCGAGGGTTACGGTTCGGCCGGGCTCATGGTGACAACCCAATTCTTCGGCGCCAAGATCGGCCGCTATATGCGCGCGCACGGTATCTCGGCGAAAACGCTGGCCATGGTCGCCGAAAAGGCCTACCGCAACGGCAGTCGCAATCCGAATGCCTGGCGGCGGGAACCGATCTCGGCCGAGCAGATCCTGTCGGCCGAAATGGTCAACGATCCGCTCACCAAATTCATGTTCTGCTCGCCGGGTGAGGGCGGTGCGGCCGTGGTCGTCGCGAGCGAGGCCGCCGTCCGCCGTCTCGGCGGCCGGCCGGTACGGTTGCGGGCCATCAGCCATCGCACCCGGCGCTTCGGGTCATTCGAGGTGTTCAGTCCCGCTGTCCAGGGCACCGGTGAACCGACCAGTGTCAGCGCCGACGCCGCCTCGGCGGCATTCGAACAAGCCGGTATCGGCCCGGGTGAGATCGGCGTCGCGCAACTCCAGGACACCGAGAGCGGTGCGGAGATCATGCATATGGCCGAATGCGGGTTCTGTGTACCCGGAGCGCAGGAGGAAATGATCGCGGCGGGCGCCACCGAAATCGACGGCCGGCTGCCGATCAACACCGACGGCGGGTGCATCGCCAACGGCGAACCCATCGGCGCCTCGGGGCTGCGGCAGGTGCACGAGATCGTGACCCAGCTGCGCGGCGAGGCCGGCGACCGGCAGGTACCGGGCGCGCCGAAAACCGGTTTCACCCATGTGTACGGCGCACCCGGTATCAGCGCCTGCACGGTTCTGTCGGTCTGAGGGGAACACAGTGAACACACAGCAGCTTCCCGGCCTCGCCGAATTCACCGAGCAGGCCCGCGCCTGGCTCGCCGCGACGGCGGCACCGCGGACCGAATCCGCCTGGGGGGCCGGCGACGATTCGGTGGCGGTTTTCGAGAACTGGACCGCCGCGCAGGAGCGACGCCACACCGATCTCATCCGCGCCTACGAACAGGCCAAATACGATGCGGGCTGGGGTGCGCTGACCTGGCCGGCCGAGTACGGCGGGCGCGGCCTGCCGATGTCCTATGCGCTGGCGTTCCGCCGCGCCGAAGAAGAGTTCGAGGTGCCGCGGCGGACCGAAATGTTCTCGGTCACCCAGCAATTGGTTGCGCCGGCGATCGAACAGTGGGGCACCGCCGAGCAGCGGGAACGCTATGTGCGGGCGATGCTGCGCACCGATCTCATCGCCTGCCAGCTCTTCTCCGAAACCGAGGCCGGATCGGATCTGGCCGCGGTGCGCACCCGGGCCGTCCGTAACGCCGACGGAACCTGGACGCTCGACGGGCACAAAGTGTGGACCTCCGGGGCGCGGGTGGCCGATCTCGGGGTCGCGGTATGCCGGACCGATCCCGCGGCGCCGAAACACGCGGGACTCACCGTTTTCCTGGTGCCGATGAACGCACCGGGGGTCACCGTCCGGCCGATCCGGCAGATGACCGGCGGGAGTTCGTTCAACGAGGTCTACCTCGACGGTGTGATACTCGACGACGGGTTGCGACTCGGGCCGGTCGGTAAAGGCTGGCCGGTGGCGCTCACCGTGCTCGCCGCCGAACGGCTCGACGGCGCCGGGCTGGGACTGGCGAATGCGGACCAGGCGGTGGAGCTGGCCCGCAACCTCGGCCGCGAACTGTCGGAGCTCGAACGCGACCGGGTCGCGGATCTGGTGACCCGCAGTTATGTACAGCGGATCGCGGGGATGCGGGTGGCCGCGGCGGTGGTCGCGGGCCGCGATCCCGGACCGGAGGCGTCGGCCGGGAAATTGCTCGCCACCGACACCATGGCCCGGACCTCCGAGGTCGTACGGCTCCTGCTCGGCCGGGAACTCACCGCGGATTCCGGGCGCTGGGGCACCTACGCCTGGACCGAACACGTGCTCGGCGCGCCCGGGTACCGGATCGCGGGCGGTACCGACGAGATCCAGCACAACATCATTGCCGAGCGGGTGCTCGGCCTACCCAAGGAGCCGCGCCCATGACGCTGGAACTGCGGGTGCGTGACCGGTTGCGCACCGACCTGGATATCGACGTCACCGCGTTCGAACCGCTGCCCGGCGGGCATTCGGGACTCACCTACCGGGTCACCACCACCGGCCCGGCGTTCGTGGTGAAGGCGGTGCCCCAGGGGCGCAAACCCATCGGCCGCCACGATATGCTGCGGCAGGCCCGGGTGATGCGAGCGCTGGCCGGTACCGACGTGCCGGTGCCCCGGATCGTGGCCGTCGACGAGGCCGAACCCGGCTGGTTCGCCATGGAATTCGTGACCGGGGAATCGCTCGAACCGGTCCTGGACGACCCCGCCGTGGAACCCGGCCTGGCGGCGGTCCGGATGCGGCGGGCGGCCGAGGTGCTGCCCCGGCTGCACGCGGTCGACCCGGCTTCTGTGCCGGGCGCCGAAACCGCCCTGACACCGGCCGATGAACTCGCGCGCTGGGCGCGCACACTGGGCGCGGTGCCGCCCGAGCTGGTCGCGGGCGGCGACCGGCTGCTCGATCTGCTGGGCCGGACGATTCCCGAACCCGTCACCCCCACGCTGGTACACGGCGATTACCGGCTCGGCAATATCATCGCCGCCGGTACCGAACCGGTCGCGCTGATCGACTGGGAGATCTGGAGCGCGGGCGATCCGCGCGTGGAACTCGGCTGGTTCTTGGTATTCGCCGACGGCACGAATTTCCCGGACGTGGGCCGGACCGTACCGGGACTGCCCGATCCCGCCGAACTCGTGGACCGCTACCGCGGGGATGGCCCCGAACTGCCTGACCTGCCCTGGTTCGACGCGCTCGGGCGGCTGAAAATGGCCGCCATCATGGGCCATAATCTGCGGCGGCACCGGGAAGGCCGGCACCACGATCCGGACCAGGAAAAACTGCCCGCCACCATCAATCGCCTCATCGAGACCGGAACCGCGCTCCTCGCCGGTTGAGGTCCTCTCCCCCGATTCAGGAGCCGTATCGTGGATTTCGCCTATTCCACCCGCACCCGAGAGCTGCTCGACCGGCTCGGACAGTTCATGGAACAGTATGTCTACCCAGCCGAACGGGTGTACGACGAACAGATCGCCGCCGCGGACAATCCGCACGAACAGCCGGCCGTCATGCGAGAACTGCAGGCCGAGGCCCGCAGGCAGGGGCTGTGGAATCTGTTCATGACCCACGACGGTCTCGGTGCCGGGCTCACCAATCTCGAATATGCCCCGCTGGCCGAGATGGTGGGCCGGTCGATCATCGGCAACGAGACGATCAACTGTTCGGCCCCCGATACCGGCAATATGGAGATCCTCGCCATGTTCGGTACCGAACAGCAGAAGCAGCAGTGGCTGAAACCGCTGCTGGACTGCGAGATCCGCTCGGCGTTCGCCATGACCGAACCCGCCGTCGCCAGCTCCGACGCCACGAATATCACCTCGACCATCCGCCGCGACGGGGACCACTATGTCCTCAACGGCCGCAAATGGTACATCTCCGGAATCCTCGACCCGGACTGCAAACTGATCATCTTCATGGGCAAATCCGATCCGGACGCCCCCGCCTACCGGCGCCAGAGCATGATCCTGGTACCCGCCGACGCACCGGGTATCGAGGTGCTGCGGGATCTGCCGATGTTCGGATTCCACGACCGGCTCGGGCACGGTGAGGTGCAGTTCACCGAGGTGCGGGTCCCGGCGGAGAATATGCTCGGCACCGAAGGCGACGGTTTCGCAATCGCCCAGGGCCGGCTCGGGCCCGGCCGGATGCATTACGCCATGCGCGCCATCGGAATGGCCGAGCGCGCACTGGAACTCATGTGCCGGCGGTCGCTGGAACGGACCGCGTTCGGCGGGCCGCTGGCCGACCGCGGCGTGGTACGCGAATGGATCGCGCGCAGCCGGATCGAAATCGATCAGATCCGGCTGCAGACCCTGTATGCGTCCTGGCTGATGGATACCAAGGGCAACGCGGCGGTGCGTTCGGACGTCGCGGCCATCAAGGTCTCGGCGATGGAGGTCGCGCACAAGGTCGTCGACCGCGCAGTCCAGACCTTCGGCGCGGCGGGGGTCAGCAACGACACCGTCCTGGCCCGGATGCACGCCATCACCCGCGCACTCCAGATCGCCGACGGCCCCAACGAAGTACATCTGCGCACCATCGCGCGTCTCGAGGTGAAGAAGTACCGATGAGCACAACGGATCTGAACGGGAAGGTCGCGCTGGTCACCGGCGCCAGCCGCGGACTCGGGCTGGCCATCGCCCGCGGACTGCGTGACGCAGGTGCCACCGTGATCGTCTCCAGCCGCAAACTCGCGTCCTGCGAGGAAGCGGTCTCCGCACTCGGCGACCGCGCGCACCCGCTGGAATTGCATGTGGGCCGATGGGACGCCCTCGAACCTGCCGTCGACGGGATCATCGAGCGCTTCGGCAGTCTGGACATCCTGGTCAACAACGCCGGAATCGCCCCACTCGCCGATGATCTCGCGTCGGTCACCGAAGGGCTGTGGGATAAGACCATCGAGGTGAATCTGAAGGGTCCGTTCCGTCTCATGGCGGTCGCCGGAGCCCGGATGGCCGCCGCCGGGGGTGGGTCGATCATCAATATCTCGAGTATCGGTGCGGTACGGCCGAGCCCGCCGGAGGCGATGTACGCCGCGGCCAAGAACGGACTCAATGCGCTCACCATGGCCTTCGCCCAGGAATATGCACCGTCGGTGCGGGTGAACTGTGTGATGCCGGGCGGGTTCGCCACCGATATGTCCGAGCACTGGGACGACGAGTTCGTGGGCAAGATCATCGACCGGCTGCCCGCCGGACGGCTCGGCGACCCGGCCGAAATCGCCGGCCTGGTGGCCCATCTCGCGAGCGATGCCGCCGGGTATACGACCGGCGCGCTGATCCCGGTCGACGGCGGCCGCACCGCGGTGTACTGAAAGGCTTCGCAGATGAATACACCGGCATTGCAGGATCTTTTCGGATTGGACGGCCGGGTCGCCGTCGTCACCGGAGCGTCCTCCGGCCTCGGCGCCGGTTTCGCCCGAGCACTCGCCGGGGCGGGAGCCACCGTCTACGCGGCCGCCCGCCGGGTTGACCGGATACAGGCCCTCGCCGCGGACGAACCGCGGATCATCCCGGTACGCTGCGATGTCACCGACCCCGGCGACCGCGCCGAACTCGTCGACCGTTGTTACGAACAGTCCGGACGCCTCGACATCCTGGTCAACAACGCGGGCCGGGCCGGGCCGCCGAACGCGGAGCAGGAGACCGATACGGAATTCCGCGCCGTCCTGGACCTCAATCTGCTCGCGGGTTTCCACCTGGCGACCTGTGCGGCGTCCCGGCTGCCCGAGGGGGAACGCGCGTCGTATATCAATATCTCCTCGGTGATCGGCCTCGTATCGACCGCGCCGATCGGTGGCGCCAGCTATGCCGCGTCCAAAGCCGGAACCCTGGGATTGACCCGCGAACTGGCCGGACAGTGGGGCCGCCGCGGTATCCGGGTGAACGCCGTGGTCCCGGGCTGGTTCGATACCGAGATGACCGACGGCCTGTTCACCAACGAGAAATCCGCGGGCTGGGTGCGGCGTAACACCATGCTCGGCCGTGGCGGACAGGCCGGTGAAGTGGACGGAGCCGTGGTGTTCCTCGCCTCCGACGCGTCCTCGTATATGACCGGGCAGGCGCTCGTCGTCGACGGCGGCTGGACGGCACGCTGATGCTGGCCGTTCAACTCACCGCCTGGGGCGCCGAACCCGAACTCCGCGAGATCCCCACACCTCGGCCCCGCGGCGAGGAACTGCTGGTCCAGGTGACGGCCGCCGGTTTGTGCCGTTCGGACCTGCATGTCATGGACGCCGCGGCGGGCAGTTTCGACTACCCGCTACCGCTCACCCTGGGCCACGAGGTGGCCGGGACCGTGGTGGACGCGGGACCGGCCGCCGACCGGAGCCGGCTCGGGGAACAAGTGGTGGTGCACGGTATCTGGGGCTGCGGCGGTTGCCGCAACTGCCTGCGTGGCCGGGAGAACTACTGCCTGCGCCTGCGACCGCGCGACGGTCGCGGCGCACCTATCGGCAACGGGCTCGGTTATCCGGGCGGGCTGGCCGAAGCGGTGATCGTGCCTGCGGCCCGGTTCCTGGTGCGTTCGGCCGGTGTCGATCCGGTACTCTGCGCACCGCTCGCCGACGCCGGTCTCACCGCCTACCACGCGGTCCGCGAACACCGCGATCTCCTGGACGCGCAGAGCATCTGCGTGGTGATCGGGGTCGGCGGCCTGGGGCATCTCGCGCTCCAAGTACTGCGCGATTTCGGCGCCGGACGCATCGTCGCCGTCGACACCCGCTCGGACGCTCGGGATATGGCCGCAGCACTGGGAGCCGATGCCGTATTCGGCGATATCGGTTCCGCCACCGCAGCCTTGGGTGAGGGCGCGGATCTGATCCTGGATTTCGCCGGTGCGCCGGATACTGTCGCCCCGGCCGCCGCCGCACTCGCGCCCGGCGGACGGTTATCGGTGGTCGGCAGTGCGGGCGGACGCCTCGAGGCCGGCAAGGATGTGGGGCTGGCGGCCGGCTGGGGAATTACGGCCCCGTTCTGGGGACCACGCGCGGACCTGGCGGCAGTGGTCGATATGGCACGGCGGGGCGCGCTGCACGTCACCGCACAGACCTACCCACTGACCGCGGCGATCGAGGTCTACCGGCAGTTGCGGTCGGGGAGCATCACCGGCCGCGCAGTTCTGGTCCCGCCGCCGTGACCGGCGCAAACCGCCCCGCGGCGGCCCGGCAGCGAGTAGACAGAGAGCACAGCGGCACGAGGAACAGTAGATGAAAGCACTGGCGCAGGAGATGGTCGAGCGGGCCCGCAAGGCTCCGGCGGAGATCGCCGTGATCGACGAACTCGGACAGCACACCATGGGCGAGATCATGGCGACGGCGAATGCGCTCGCCGAGCGTATCGCCGCCATCGACGGCCGGGCCCCCACGGTGATCATCCAGGCCGACAACACCTGGCGCACGCTCGCCGCGGCGCTGGCCGTCGGCCTGCGGGGTGGAGTGGTTGCCGTGTTCAGCCCGCACGCCGCCGAATCGGAATTCCGGCTAGGGCTCGAGGATATCGACCCGGACCTCGTGATCGGCGAACTGGCGGCCCTGAGTGCATGGGATGTGCCGGCGACGGAGTTCCCCGTCACTACCACCGCGTTCGGCGACCATCTGCTGCGTTCTCGCGGCGTGCCGTTCGGTCCGGTACAGCGGTGGCGCGGCGGCAGCGCCATCGCCATGACCTCCGGCTCCACCGGACGGCCCAAATGCGTCGTCCAATCCGAGGACGCCATCCGCTACGCCTGCCGCAGCACCATCGATACCGTCGGGCTGCGGCCGGGCGAACCGGTGGGCGCCTTCGTACCGCTGTCGTCGGTCGCCGCGTTCTGCTTCGGTATGTACCTCCCGGCGTTCCTCGGCGGCACCATGGTCACCATCGGCAAATGGACTCCGGCGGCGGCGCTCGACGCTATGGCCGAGCATCGGGTCGCGTGGACCATGCTGGTACCGACCATGGCCCTGCAGCTCTCGGTCACCGGCAACAGCGAAGGGCGACTGACCGGTATGCGGGCGATGACCGTGGGTGGTGGGCCGATGAACCAGCGAGCCCTGGCCGAGGCCGAGACCAAGCTGGGCACCACCTTCCTCCGGGTTTTCGGAATGTCGGAATGCCTCGGCCATACGACCCCGCGGCCGGACGATCCCCCGGAAATCCGGCTGGGTCGTGACGGCCGGCCGTTCCCCGGCACCGTCGTCCGCGCGGTCGACGAATCGGGTGCCCGGCTGCCCACCGCGGCGATCGGTGACGCCCAGGTGAAGGGTCCGTCGTTGTTCGTCGGCTACGCCCGCGGCGGCGTCCCGGTCCTGCCCGACCTCACCGCGGACGGATTCCTGCCGACCGGTGATCTCGTGGAGGTGGCCGCGGACGGTTCGATCCGGGTGATGGGCCGGCAGAAACAGATCATCATCCGCGGCGGTCGCAATATCGATATCAATGAGATGGAGTCGGCGATCGCGGCACTGCCCGGGATCGTGCAGGTCTGTGTGGTTCCGGTTCCCGACGAACTGCTGGGTGAGCGAGCGGCGGCTCTGGTAGTAGCCGACGGTGTCACGCCGACGCTGGACGGCATCACCGACCGGCTCGCCGCGGCAGGGTTCCCGAAGTTCAAATGGCCGGAATACCTTTTCCCGGTCGCCGATCTGCCGCAGAACCGGGTCGGGAAACTGTCCCGGCCCGACGCGATCCAGCTCGCCACCCGACTCGCCGCGGCTGACTCGAATTCATCTCAGGTTGGGTTGTAGAGTTGACCGATCCACACACAGTCGATACTTGGGGGCACACCACTCATGACCGTTGACACCGGATCCCGGCGGGAAAGCCCGCGGTCGAAACGCAGTAGCATCCTGACGGCCGCGATCGAGCAGTTCGGGCGGATCGGTTACGAACATACGAAGTGGGCCTCCATTGCCGGCGAGGTCGGCATCGGCCAGACGGCCCTCTACCACTACTTCGAGTCGAAGGCGCACTGCCTGCTCACGATCATGCGCCTGGAGCTCGCCGATTCCGTCGACCGTTTCGTCTCGGCGACCGAGAACGAGACGGACCCCGAACAGGCCCTGCGCGCTGCCGTGGCCGCTGCCCTGCGCGCCGAACCGATCGATGCACTGCAACGCCGCATTCTGCAGAACCATATGGACCTGCTGGCGCAGCCGCGCCAATCGGAGAAAGAAGAAGCCGAACGGCTGCGGTCGCGGGAACTGGTCCAGGAGATCGAACAGAATTGGACCGAGCTGATCGAGCGGGGTATCGAGGCCGGCGTTTTCACCGGCGGCGATCCCAAAATCCTCGGGCGGATGGTGCTGGCCGTGGTGATCAGCGTCTGGCGCTGGTATCGCCCGGACGGCACGCTGACCTTGGCCGAGATCACCGAAACCGTCACCGAGACCGCGGTGCGGATGGTGCGCGCCTGACAGCGGCTGCGGCTCGCCACCGGACGATCGGTTCCGTACGCCCAGGGCGGCACAACTACCTCTGACCGCCGAGGCGGCAACCTACCGGCGCCGCGCCCTACCCCAGTAACCCGAACAGAATTCAGTTAGGAGTCCCGGTGTACAACCTCATCGTTCTGGCATCCAGGCCCAGCGATTGGTCACACGAACAGTTCATCGAATGGTGGCGCGGCGAACACGCCGAGGTGACCTACCCACTGCCCGGCCTGCTGCGCTGGCAGCACACCGAACTCCTCGACACCTTCGACGAGAAATCGGCCGGCTGGGACGGCCTGTCGATACTGAGTTTCGAATCCCGCGAGGCGCTCGACGCCGCGCTGGCGAGCCCCGAATGGAGAGCCGCCGTCCAGCATGTCGGCGCAATGCGCGGCCGCCGCATGATCTGGTTCGGCGAAGAGCAGACCATGGTGCCCCTGGCCGGCAGCGGCGAATGAGCACGCACTGGGCCGAGCCCGGCTGCTACGAGGTCGCCGACGGTATCCACCGCATTCCGCTGCAACTACCGCAGGACGGATTACGTGCGGTCAACGTTTACGCGCTCGAAACCGAAACCGGGCTCGCCCTGATCGACGGCGGCTGGCACCGCCCCGGCACCTACCGCGAGCTCACTGCCGGTCTCGCGCAGATCGGCCGCTCCCCCGACGATATCCACGATGTCCTGGTCACCCATATCCACCGCGACCACTACACCTTCGCGGTGGAGCTGCGACGCCGCCACGGCTGCCGAGTCCATCTCGGCGCCGGCGAATCCGCCGGGCTCGCGGAGATCCGCGCACTCGGCACCAATGTGCCCACCAGTTCACTGCGCGAACTACGCCGTGCCGGCGCCACCGGTATCGCGGCGCGCGCGTACGCCGGCAGTATCGGCGAACCCTTCGATATCGCCGACTGGGCAGCCCCCGACAAGTGGTTGCAGCCCGGGACACTCACCCTCGGCGGATACGAACTCGAGGTCCGCGCCACCCCCGGGCACACCAAGGGACACTTGGTCTTTCAGGATCACGCCCGGCGACTGCTGTTCACCGGCGACCATCTGCTGCCGACCATCACACCCTCCATCGGCTTCGAACTGGGCACCTGGGAACTCCCGCTCGACAACTTCCTGAATTCGCTCACCCTGCTCCGCGACGACGACGAGCACACCATGCTCCCCGCCCACGGACCCGACGGCGGCAACGCCGGCCGCCGCGCCCGGGAGCTACTGGAGCATCACGACCGGCGTTTCGCGCAGATCCACACCGCCGTCATCGAACTCGCGCCCTGCACGGGCCTGGAAGTCGCCCGCGCGCTGACCTGGACGCGCAGGGAGCGCCCGTTCGACACCCTGGATACGTTCAATCAGATGGTGGCCACCTGCGAAACGATGGCGCACCTCGATGTTCTGGTCACCCGCCACGTCCTGACGGTCGAAACAGACTCCGGCACAGATATTTTCGCCCTCGCGCGCTGACATTCCGGACCGCCGACAGTAACGAAGCCGGGACAGCCCGGCACCGGTGCGCTATCACCGTCGTTGCCGTGGCTGCGGGCCCGGTCGGTACGAACAGCCCGCTGGGGTTGTCTCCGCCCCTCATCCGGTGGAGACAACCCCGGCGTCCGCGCTGTCAGGCGCAGGTCCAGCCCCCGTCCACATACAGTTCGCTGCCGGTGACGAAGGTCGAATCGTCCCCGGCCAGGAACGCCACCGCGGCGGCTACCTCCTCGGCCCGGCCGAGCCGGTCCATCGGCGTATTCGCGAGCATCGCGCGATACCGTTCGGTGCCTTCGTAACGTTCGAGAAGTTGTCCGGTTTCGATGAAGCCCGGGTGTATCGAGTTGACGCGTACCCCTTTCGCCGCCCAGTGCAGGGCGGCGTTCTTCGTCATCGTCCGTACCGCGCCCTTGGCGGCCGCATAGGCGAGGCTGTTACCCAATCCGCCGACGGTGCCGAGGATCGAGCAGAGGTTGACGATCGCGCCGCCACCGCTCTGCTCGATCAGGGCTCCGGCATGTTTCATACCCAGCCAGGTGCCGGTCTGGCCGACCTCGATCACCCGGTTGTAGCGTTCGAGGTCTTCGTCGACCACCGAGGCCAGGCTGCCGATGGCGCCATTGTTGACGAGGGCGTCCAACCGCCCGTACCGATCGCGCACCGCGCTCACCGTGGCGCCCCATTCCGCCTCGCGGGCGATATCGAGGGACCTGGTGAGATGGCGGTCCGGCGCGTCCAAGGTGGCGACGAGGTCGGCACAGGCCGCCTCGCCGAGGTCGGTCACCACCAGCACGGCGCCTTCCGCGGCGAGCCGGCGCACGATCTCCACACCGATACCGCCGGTCGCACCGGTCACCAGGACCACCTTGCCGGTCAACCGCGACGGACCCGTAGCCATGGCAGGCCTTTCTGTTTCGAGGGAAAGGGATGCGGCCGAGCCGCGATTCACAACTTGTTCAGCACGTTCCGGCCGCCGACGAGCATTGCCACACCCACGCCCGCAGTGGTGACCGCGGTCATCAGCAGTGCCATCGCGGCAACCAGCGGATAGGACCCGTTCTGCCACAGATCGAACAGCAGGGTGCCCATCACCTGAGTGGTGGAAGCGCGCACCAGCAGCGAGGCGGCGAATTCGTGGGTCAGCAGGATGAACATCAGGGCGACGGCGCTGAGGATGGTGGGCCGCATCAACGGCAGCATCACCCGCAGATTCGTCACCAGTGGCGAGGCACCGCTGGTCGCCGACGCCTCGCTGTAGGTGTTGCCGAGCGACAGCATGGCGGTCATCTGCATCCGGGTCGCGTAGGGCAGCATCAGAACGATGTAGACCAGGATGATCACGGCCCGGGTCCCGTACAGGATGAGCGGCGGCTCGGTATAGGTGAGCAGGAACCCGACACCGAAGATGACTGCCGGAATACCCAGCGGCAGCGCGGTGATCAGATCGGCCAGTAACGCCATGATCTTGAACTGCCGCCCGCGCACCAAGAGCGTGGCCATCAGGTAGCCCAGCGGTACGCAGATCAGCACGGCGACCAGCGAGGTCGACACACTGGTGAGTACGGAGCTCACGATGGCGCTGTCGGCGCCCAGGGCCCGGAAGTTGTCGAGGGTGAGCAGATCCCAGGACAGCGAGCCGGACCAATACGGCGTCAGCGCGACGATGATCAGTCCGATCAGCGGGATGATCAGCGCGAACAGGGCGTAGACGACGATGGTCACCGTGGCCCACAGCGAGCGCCCCCCGGCCGGCGCGAAGGATTTCCCGCCATGAGTGACGAAACGGGATTGGTTGCCCAGCAGCCCTTTCTGGATCAGCACCAGTACCAGCCCGAAGATCACCAGCGGTGAACCGGCGGCGGCCGCAGCGGCGAAATCCGACGGCGATTCCGAGACCCGGCGATACATCTCGGTCGTCAGCACTTTCACGCCGTAGTTCTGGCCGAGCAGCAGCGGACCCGTGAACTGGCCGAGACCCAGCAGCAGCGCGATACCGCCGCCGTAGATCAGCGACGGCCGCAGCAGCGGCAGCACGACCCGGAAGAACACTCCGACAGTGGAGGACCCGCTGATCTGCGCGGCCTCCAGATGTTCGGCGCCGATGTTCTGCATTCCGGCGCTGACGAACAGGTACACGAACGAGGTGAGCCCGAACCCGGTGAGGATGATGATCCACGGCACGGTGTACACATCGATCGGCCCGGAATCGGTGCCGCTCCACCAGGGCAGCTTCCGGAGCAGGACGTTCAGGTAGCCCGGTCCGGGTGAGAGCAGGAAGGCCCAGCCCACGATATTGGCGACCGCGGGCATCACGATCGGCAGGATCGGGATGATCCGCAGGAACCCGAAACGTTGCGGCAGCCGGCTCGCCGCGAACGCGAGCAGCGTGCCGAGGACCATGGCGATCACCAGCGACCCCACCGCGAGCGCGATGGTGGTCCAGATGGTTTCGGCGATATCGAAACGGGTGTACTGCGCCCGGTAGCCGCGGGCACCGTCTTCGAAGGCCAGCGACTGCAACCGGATCATCGGAAGCACCACGAGATATGCCAGCACGGCAAGCAGGGCGAAATACCCGAGCCGGGTGCGCCATTGGGCCGGTAGGGCGAAGGTGCGGTTCACGGCGGTGGTGACGGTGGCCATCAGGCGTGGCCTCCCGCGCTCACGGCAACGGGTTCCGGGGCGGCGGTGGGCTCGTCCCCCGGAATCGCGAATACCCGCAGGCTCGCCGGGGAGAAGCTCACGACCAGCGGTGCGCCCGGGCGGCTGCCGCGCAGGGCCGCACTGTGCTGAGCGGCCGGCGCACGCAGAATCAGTTGTTCGCCACCGGTTTCGACCGTGACATCGAAGTACCGGCCACCGTACTCGTAGGTCACCAGTTCGGCGTGCAGGGCGACATTGCCCAGCGGCACCTCATCGGCCCCGGCGTGTAACAGCACATCGTCGGGCCGCAACCGGGCCACCGCGGTGGTGTGCCGGGGCCGGGAATGGCGGGGCCCGGCCAGGGGGGGGGGGTGCGGGGAGCCGGCGGGGGGGGGCCCCCCCGCCGGCCCCCCCCCCGTGTCCGGGGGGCCCCGGCCCGCCTATACTTTTCTTTATACTCTCTTCGGCGCGCGGGGCCCCCCCCCCGCCCCCCGGCCGGCTGTGCGGGGC
>NZ_JARWNW010000313.1 GCF_029868325.1 Nocardia carnea | reverse complement strand
TTTTCCTGCTATATTTCCTACTTCTTTTTTTTCCGCGGCCCGCCCCCCTCCCCCCCCCCCCCCCCCCCCCCCCCCCCCCCCCCCGCCCCCCCCGCGACGCTCACTCATCGAAGGCCGCCTGCTGGTCCTGGCGGCCATCGTCATGTCGGCTCTCACGCTGCGGGTCGCGGTCACCGCCTTCACCCCGCTCGCCGAGGAGATCGGCGAACATATCGGGTATTCCACGGCCGTCGTCGGCGTCTTCGGGATGATCCCGACCCTGATGTTCTCGGTGACCGGATTGCTGACCCCGCTGCTGGTACGCCGGATCGGGCTGGAATGGACCGTGCTGGCGGCCATGGCCGCCGCCGGTATCGGCATGCTCGCCCGCGTCCTCGTCTCCGAAACGGTGGGCCTGCTGCTGTTCTCCGCGCTGGCGCTCGGCGGTATGGGGATCGGAAATATTGTGGTCCCACCGCTGGTCAAGCGCTATTTTCCCGATCGCCTGGCCACGGTGAGCGCGCTCTACATCACCATGGTCCAGATCGGTACCGTCATTCCCGCTCTGGTGGCGGTGCCGCTCGCCGAAGCGCACGGCTGGCGGGTCTCGCTGGGGGTGTGGGCGCTGCTCGGGTTCGCCGCGGCCGTGCCCTGGATCGGTGTCCTGTGGAATCGGCGCGGCCGGGCCGTGGCGGATACGACCGGACTACCCGGCACGACGGGCCCCGCCCCGAAGGTGTGGCGCTCGCCGTTGGCCTGGGGTATGTCGGCCATGTTCGGGATGACCTCGCTGACCACCTATTCCGTATTCACCTGGTTGCCCACGATCCTGTCCGACGCCGGTGCCGATGCGGCGTTCGGCGGTTCGATGGTCGCCCTGTTCGCCCTCATGGGCCTGATCGCGGCATTGACGGCGCCGACGGTGGCGGCCCGCATGACCAATCCTTTCCCGGTCGCGGTCGGTTGCGCGGTCTGTTTCCTGGTGGCCTTCGCCGGCCTGCTCATCGCGCCGATGAGCGCGCCGGTGCTGTGGGTGGTCATTCTCGGCCTCGGCCCCAGCACCTTCCCGATGGCGCTCACCCTGATCAACCTGCGGACGCGCACCCCGGCGGGATCGGCGGCGCTGTCCGGGTTCACCCAGGGCGTCGGTTACGCGCTGGCCTGCATCGGACCGTTGGTGTTCGGGATGCTGCACACCGTGACCGGCGGCTGGGCGGCACCGTTCGCGCTGCTCGGGGTCTCGGTGGTGGTGCTGCTGATCGGTGCCTGGCAGGCCTGTAAACCGCGGCTGCTCGAGGACGGTCCCGCGGGCGGCTGATCGTGACACCGCGTTAACAAGCGCCGGTTTCTCACCCAGGTCGTGCCGGCCACGTGAGAAACCGTTGATTCCGCGGTCATTTTGGGCAGCATTACGGCAATACCAGTTTCCTAACGTGGGGTCGAACCACGTCGGGAGGCCCCTTGAACACGCAGACAGAAAGCCGCCGGAACGCCGTAGCGGCGTTGTTCCGGCGGCCGAAGCTGGAGCGCTGGGACGCAGAGGACACCGCGGCCTGGGAGGCCGGCGGTAAGAAGATCGCCACGCGCAACCTGATCTGGTCGGTCGTCGCCGAGCACATCGGATTCTCCATCTGGTCCATCTGGTCGGTCATGGTGCTGTTCATGCCGGCCGAGACCTACGGTATCGACGCGGCCGGAAAGTTCTTCCTGGTCGCAGTGCCGACCCTGGTCGGCGCGATCCTGCGAATCCCGTACACGGTGGCGACGGCCCGTTTCGGCGGCCGCAACTGGACGGTGTTCAGCGCGGTGGCCCTGCTGATCCCGACCCTGCTGGCGCTGCATTTCGTGAACCAGCCGGGGACGCCCTATACGACCTTCCTGATCGTCGCGGCGTTCGCCGGTCTGGGTGGCGGCAACTTCGCCTCGTCGATGACCAATATCAACGCCTTCTACCCGCAGCGCCTCAAGGGCTGGGCCCTGGGCATGAATGCGGGCGGCGGCAATATCGGTGTTCCGGTGATCCAGCTGTTCGGGCTGCTGATCATCGCGACCCTCGGCAACGAATACGCCTCGGTGATCTGCGCGGCGTACCTGGTGCTGGTCGTGCTGGCCGGTCTCGGCGCGGCGCTGTTCATGGATAATCTGCCGAATCAGAAGGCCGATCTGTCCTATATGCTCACCGCGCTGAAAGTGCCGCATTCCTGGGCGGTTTCGTTCCTCTACATCGGAACTTTCGGCTCGTTCATCGGCTACAGCTTCGCCTTCGGACAGGTTCTGCAGATCAGTTTCGTCGCCGGTGGGGAAACCGCGGCCCAGGCCACCCTGCACGCCGCGCAGATCGCGTTCATCGGCCCGCTGCTCGGCTCGCTGGCGCGGCCCTACGGCGGCAAGCTGGCCGACCGGATCGGCGGTAGCAAGGTCACCGTGGTCACCTTCGTGGCGATGATGGTCGCTGCCGTGGTGGTGGCCGTGGCGTCGACGATCGCGGACGGTTCGGCGAACGGGTTCTCCGGTCCGGTGCTCGCGGTGCTGGTCGCCGGGTTCGTGGCCCTGTTCGTCCTGTCGGGGCTGGGCAACGGCTCCGTCACCAAGATCATCCCATCGGTTTTCGACGCCAAATCGCGCAGTCTCGACGGAACTGCCGCCGAACGCGCCGCCTGGGCGCAGAACACCTCCGGGGCGCTCATCGGTTTCGTCGGCGCCATCGGCGCGCTCGGCGGCGTGGGGATCAACCTGGTACTGCGCTCGTCCTACGCCTCGACACAGTCGGCGACCACCGCCTTCTGGGTGTTCATGGCGTTCTATATCGCCTGCGCCCTCGTCACCTGGGCGGTGTTCCTGCGCCGCCCCGCCGCTGCGGCATCCGGCCGGGAAATCGTCGCCGGCGCCGAGGCCCTTGTCCGCCGGGCCGAATCCGGCACCCCGTCCACCCAGCCAGGCGAAACCCGGTCCGCCCGGACGTCGGCCTGATCCCGGATCCCCACGGAGGACACCATGAACGCACAGCGCAAAACAGTCGTCGTCGCCGGTCACGGCATGGTCGGGCACCGTTTCGTCGAGGCGCTCCGCTCGCGGGACGAAGCCGGGCAGTGGCAGGTCGTCGTCCTCGGCGAGGAACAGCTGCCCGCCTACGACCGTGTGGGGTTGTCCTCTTACGTCGGCAACTGGGATCCGGCCGCGCTGGCGCTGCCGGGTAACGAGTACGCCGGTGACGACCTGGTGGATCTGCGTATCGGACAGCGTGCGGAGGCCATCGACAAGGACGCCCGGAAGGTGACCACCGCCGCCGGTGAAGTGCTCGACTACGACGCGCTCGTCCTGGCCACCGGTTCCTATCCGTTCGTGCCGCCCGTGCCGGGGCACGAACATCCGGAATGCTTCGTCTACCGCACCCTCGACGACCTCGACGGCATCAAGGCCACAGCGGAGGCGGCCGGTCCGGGTGCGCACGGTGTGGTTGTCGGCGGCGGTCTGCTCGGGCTGGAGGCCGCCAACGCGCTGCGGATGCTGGGACTGACCCCGCATGTGATCGAGTACAACGACCGGCTGATGCCCGCGCAGGTCGACGAGGGCGGCGGCGCGATCCTGGAGAAACTTGTCACCGATCTGGGACTGCAGGTACATACCGGCGTCGGCACCCAGGGGATCGAACGCGATGAGGCAGCGTCCCCGGCCGGACGGTTGAAGATCAGCCTCTCCGACGACACCGTGATCGACGCCGCGCTACTGGTGTTCTCCGCAGGTATCCGCCCCCGTGACCAGATCGCGCGCGACGCCGGCCTCGAGGTGGGCCCGCGCGGCGGTATCGTCACGGATCTGGGCCTGGCCACCTCCGATCCGGATATCTACGCCATCGGGGAATGCGCCGCGGTCGAAGGTGTCTGCTACGGCCTGGTCGCGCCCGGGTATACGACCGCCGAGATCGTGGCCGACCGGTTGCTCGGGGGCGCCGGCGAGTTCCCCGGCGCCGATATGTCCACCAAGCTGAAATTGCTGGGTGTGGATGTGGCCAGCTTCGGTGACGCGCACGGCCGCACCGAGGGGGCGCTGTCGGTGGTGCTGCACGATGCGGCGCGCGGCACCTACGCGAAACTGGTGATCTCCGACGATGCGCAGACCCTGCTCGGCGGCATCCTGGTGGGCGACGCCACCCAGTACGCGGCCCTGCGTCCGCTGGTCGGGCGCCCGCTACCGGCCGAACCCGCCGCGCTGATCTCCCCGGCCGGGGCGGAACTCGGCGCCGACGCGCTACCCGACGAGGCCCAGATCTGCTCCTGCAACGATGTGAGCAAGGGCGCCATCTGCGGTGCCATCGCCGACGGTGCCTGCGATATCCCCGCGATCAAATCCTGCACCAAGGCCGGTACCTCCTGCGGCGGCTGTGTGCCGATGATCAAGAAGGTGCTCGAACAATCCGGCGTCGAAATGTCCAAGGCGCTGTGCGAGCATTTCGAACAGTCGCGTGCCGAACTGTTCCAGATCGTGCAGGCCACCGGTATCCGCACCTTCTCCGAGCTGATCGTCCGGCACGGTAAGGGCATCGGCTGCGATATCTGCAAACCGACGGTCGCCTCGATCCTGGCCTCCACCTCCAGCGAGCACATCCTGGAGGGCGAACAGGCCGCGCTCCAGGACACCAACGACCACTTCCTGGCCAATATGCAGAAGAACGGCACCTATTCGGTGGTGCCGCGGATGCCGGGCGGGGAGGTCACGCCCGAGCAGCTGATCGTGATCGGTGAGGTCGCCAAGGAGTTCGGTCTCTACACCAAGATCACCGGAGGCCAGCGGATCGATCTCTTCGGTGCCCGCGTCGAACAGTTGCCGCTCATCTGGAAACGGCTCGTGGACGCCGGGATGGAATCCGGCCACGCCTACGGCAAATCGCTGCGCACCGTCAAGAGCTGCGTCGGGTCCACCTGGTGCCGGTACGGCCAGCAGGATTCGGTCGGGATGGCGGTCCTGCTGGAGAAGCGCTACCGCGGTTTGCGGTCACCGCACAAACTGAAGCTGGCCGTTTCCGGCTGTGCCCGGGAATGCGCCGAGGCCCGCGGTAAGGACGTCGGTGTGATCGCCACCGAGAACGGCTGGAACCTCTACGTCGGCGGTAACGGCGGTCTCACCCCGAAGCACGCGGTACTGCTGGCCGGTGATCTGGACGACGCCACCCTGATCTCCTATATCGACCGCTACCTGATGTTCTACATCCGCACCGCGGACCGGTTGCAGCGCACCGCACCGTGGCAGGAAGACCTGGGTATCGACTACGTGCGCGAGGTGGTCTGTGCGGACAGTCTCGGTATCGCGGCCGATCTGGAAGCGGCGATGGAATCGCATGTGGCCGGGTATCGCGACGAATGGGCCGCGGTGCTCGAGGACGATCAGAAGCTTTCGCGGTTCGTATCCTTCGTCAACGCCCCGGCCGAAGCGGATCCGACGATCTCGTTCGACGACAGCGGGGAACGCAAGGTCCCGGTGCTGCTCGGCCTGCCGGCAATGCCCGGAGGCGGCAGTGAAATGTAACCACGTAGGGCGTTGTGGGCAGGCCGCAAGGAAACAGCCTGCCCGCAATGCCGCAACCAGCCGCTACGAGTGGGAAATGACGGCTTAACCGAGTGGAAACAGTGCGCCGGTACCAATGGTTGAGGCGTGTGGAGGAGAACACCATGACCGTGATCGATACCCCTGGCGTTGCCCCGGCCACCACAGGGTGGACGCAGGCCTGCCGGCTCGACTATCTGATTCCCGGCCGCGGCGTAGCGGTGCTGCTGCCCGGCGGGGCCCAGGCCGCCCTGTTCCTGCTGCCCGAGGGCACGTTGTACGCGGTCGGCAATATCGACCCCTTCGGCCGGGCGGCGGTGATGTCGCGCGGGATCGTCGGTGACCGCGGCGGCGAGCCCGTCGTCGCATCACCGCTGCTGAAGCAGGCATTCTCGCTGCTCGACGGGCGATGCCTGGACGATGCGACCGAATCGCTGCCGGTATACGCCGTGCGTGTGGACGGCGGCCTGGTCTCGGTTTCCGACGAGCCCGTCGTCATGGCCGCGGACGGCGTCCCCGCATGACGGTTCCGGATACGAGCAGCTCGCTGGCCGGGTTCACCATCGGTATCACCGCGGCCCGGCGCGCCGAGGAATTCGCCACCCTGCTCACCCGGCGGGGCGCGACGATCGTGTCCGCGCCGGCCATCCGGATCATTCCGCTGGCCGACGACACCGAACTCGAACGGGTAACGCGCGAACTCGTCGCCGACCCACCGCAGATCGCCGTCGCCACCACCGGGATCGGGTTCCGCGGCTGGATGGAGGCGGCGGAGGGCTGGGGACTGGCCGAACAGTTGCGCACCACCTTCGGCGGCGCCCGGATGCTGGCCCGCGGACCCAAAGCGAAGGGGGCGATCCGGGCGGCCGAACTCCGGGAGGAATGGTCGCCTGCTTCCGAATCGTCGGCGGAGGTGCTGGACCATCTGCTCGCGGAAGGTGTCGAGGGGGTGCGGATCGCGGTGCAGTTGCACGGCGCCACCACCGAATGGGAACCGGTCCCCGATTTCTGTGAGGTCCTGCGCTGCGCCGGCGCCGATGTGGTGCCGGTGCCGGTGTACCGGTGGGAGCCGCCCGCCGATCGCGGTCCGATGGACAACCTCATCGAGGCCATCATGACCTCGGCCATCGACTGTGTGACCTTCACCAGCGCGCCCGCGGTGGCGTCGATGCTGATGCGCGCCAAGGAAACCGGTGTGCTCGAGGGTGTCCTGCACGCTCTGCGCAGCCGGGTGCCGGCGGCCTGCGTCGGACCCATCACCGCGGCGCCACTGGAGGAACTGGGTGTTCCGGTCACGTTGCCCGGCCGGGCGCGGCTGGGTGCCCTGGCCCGCCATGTGGCCGAGGAACTACCGCGCCGCGCCGGCCGGATCAACGCCGCCGGTCACACCATCAGCGTGCGCGGGGCATGCGTGGTGGTGGACGGCACGGTGAAACAACTGGCACCCGCACCGATGGCACTGATGCGTTCGCTTGCCCGATATCCCGGTCGGGTCGTATCGCGTGAGGATCTGCTGGCCGCCCTGCCCGGCGGGGGCGAGGACACCCACGCGGTGGAAACCGCCATCGCCCGGCTGCGGGCGGGGCTGGGGACACCGAAGGCGATCCAGACCGTGGTCAAACGCGGCTACCGGCTGGCCATGGACCCGGCCGAATGCACCGATAACAACGTCGCCGCCGCGCTGCCCGCGGCACCGGCACAGAACACCCGCTATGTGCGCACGGTGGTCCCCGGGTGAACGCGCCGGATTCGCCCGCGCCGGTTCCCGTGCCGCCGCTGGTCTTGGTGGCGCACGGAACCCGCAGCGGTAAGGGTGTGGAGATGATCGCCGCGCTGGCCGAGGCGGTGGGGCGCGAACTGGGGCACCGGGCCGGGACGCGCTGCGCGCACAATGCGGCTGCCGGACCGGGCACAGGCACCGGGCAGCCCGCGCGGGCGCGCCGCACAGCGATGCTTCCCGTTGCGCACGGAACCGCGGTGTGCGGGTGCGCCGTCGACCCCCTCGCAGAACTCGGCGCGTTATCCGGTCGGTCTACGACGAGCACACCGGTGCGCACCGCGTTCGTCGATGTTCTCGGTCCCTCACCGTCGGAAGTGCTGCGCGCTCTCGCCGCTCAGTCGCCGAATACTGCTGATCCGGCTCCGGCCGTGCTGGTTCCGGCCTTCCTCGCTTCGGGGTACCACGTCTATCAGGATGTGCCGAGGGAAGTGGAAGAGAGTGCTCATCCCGCGGTGACGGTAACGCCCGCGATGGGCCCGGATCCGGCCCTGGCCCGGATCATGTCCGTGCGGTTACGCGCCGCCGGCTGGCGCCCGGGTGACGCCGTGGTTTTCGCGGCCGCGGGCTCGTCCGATCGGCGGGCCCGGGCGGATGTGCGCCGTGCCGCCGCCATGCTCACCGCACAACTTGCGACACCGGTGCGCACTGCGTATGTCGCCACGGGCGCACCGCGCGTTCCGGAGGTCGTTGCGAAGTTGCGCGAGGAAGGGCAGGACCGCGTGTTCATCGCCTCTTACCTGCTGGCGCACGGACTTTTCCACGAACGCCTGCACCAGGCCGGCGCGACCGGAGTAGCCGACCCGATCGGCGTACATCCCGCCGTGGTCCGGTTGATCGCGGACCGCTACCGCGCTGCACTACGCGAACGGTTCGGACGTCCCGTCCGGCCTCCGACGGGAACCGTTATCCCGCGATCGTGACTACCTGGATCGATGGATACCGGGCCGCAAGTTTTCGATCGAGCGTCGCCGACTCTGCGCCGCTGGTCCGGGCGAAACCCGGCACGTCACAGGTTGCCCGGGCGGCTGTCGAACCACGTCGCCGCCGCGGGATGGTGCACATGGCGCCCCATACCGCGGCAAGCCACACGCCCACGTCGACGAGTGCTGTCAGGTGTACTTGGCGGCGTCGTCGTTTCCGAGGGCCTCTGCGATATCTGCGATGCTCATATCCACCTTGTGCGGGGCATCTGCTGCGCCGACCAATGGAAACCGAACACGTCCGGATTTCGGCTGATGGATGCCTGCGCCTACCTCATGTTCCAGGGCCTTTGTGAACAGCTCCGCGAGGCTCAGGCCGCGCTCGGTGGCGGCGATCTCGGCGGCGCGCATGAGTTCAGGCGGCAGGTCGATCGTTGTGCGCACAAAAACATATTGGCGCAATTCCGTCTTGCTGCGCCGGAGGCGCCCGGAGATCGTGCCGGTGCACTACCTTGCTCGGCAGGCGTAGTGTTCGCTCGCAGGTGATTCCGCAGGTAGTCGTAGCAGCCGGTCGGGTACCGGACGGCGCGTGGATCGGCGTCGCGCGTATGCCACTTTCCGGGCCGACCGGACAACGCAGGAGGCGCGGTCTAGATGAAGCACCAGGGAACAGGATCGGACCATCCGCTGTCGGCCGCTCAATTGCGGTGGTGGGTGGCGCAGCAGCTGTATCCGGGGATTCCGAACACCGTGGCCATGTACCTGGATTTGTGGGGGCCGGTCGAGGTGGAGCTGATGCGCGAATGTGGGCGTCGCGCGGCCCGGGAGCTGGAATCGCCGTGTGTCCTGGTGCGGGAAGTGGACGGCCGGCCGCGGCAGGTGCTCGCGGAGACGGATCTCCCGTTCTCCGTCTGTGATCTCGCCGATCACACCGATCCGGTCACCACGGCGCTCGACCGGATGACGGACGACCACTGCGCCCCGCTCGATCCGCGCACCGACGACCTCACCGTCGCGACGCTGTACCGGGTGGCTCCGCACCGGCATCTGCTGTATCTGCGCAGCCACCACCTGGTTCTCGACGGTGCCGGTGCCGTCGCGCTGTTACGGCGCACCGGTGAGCTGTACCGGGCCGCGGTCACCGATACCGAGGCGGGCGAGCCCGGCGCGCTGGACACCGCCGCACTGCTTGCCGTCGAGGAGACCTATCGGCAGTCGGCGCGGGCGGCGGCCGATAAGGAGTACTGGCTTTCCGCGCTGTCGGGTCTGGCCGAACCGGTGGGCCTGGCCGGGCACCCCGCGGCGCCGCAGCCACGGCCGCACCGGGTTTCGGCGATGGTCGGACCGGCGACCGCGAGTGTGGTCGCCGCCGCACGCGAACGGTACGGCGCATCGTTCGGCGAACTGCTGATCGCCGCCTTCGCGTGCTATTCCGCCCAGCTCACCGGGAACGACGATCCCGTGATCACGCTCCCGGTTCCGGTACGCACCACGGCCGTACTGCGCCGGTCGGCCGGGTCGGTCTCGAATGTCGTCCCGCTGCGGCTCACCGGTATCACACGGGGCGCCGTCGGTGTCGCCGTCGCCGAGGTGCGCGCGAAGATCCTTGCGGCACTGCGTCATCAGCGGTACCCGTACGAGGAGATCCAGTATGACCGCGGAGGTGGGCGGGTGGAGCGCGGCGGATTCGGGCCGGTGGTCAATGTGCTGGGTTTCGTGGAACCGCTGCGGTTGGGGCCGCTCACCGGGCAGGCGCAGCTGCTGTCGCTGGGGCCGGTGGAGGATCTGCTGGTCAACGGTTATCAGCTGGGTCCGGACGAGAGCAGTATCAGTATCGATTTCCAGGGCAACCCCGCCCGCTATTCGGCTGCGGCACTCGACTGGTATCACCGCGGATTCCTCACCTACCTGCACCGTTTCCTCGCCGCCGCGCCCGGCGAGCCGGTCGCGGGCCTGGGGGAATCCGAAAAGTATTCGGATGCTCCGGGTTTCGTTCCACAAAAAACAGAGAAGTCGGGGGAATCCCCGACGCCTGCCACAAAGGTGCGGCTCCTGCCCGAGCTCCTGCGTACGGGAATGCGCCGCCCGGATGCGGTGGCCGTGAGTGAAGGCACCCGGTCCCTGACGTATCGCCGGCTGGACGATCTCTCCCGCCGCTGGGCGCAGGAACTGATCGACTGTGGTGCTGCCCCTGGGACGCCGGTCGCGGTAGTCATCCCGCGTTCGATCGAATCGGTGCTCGCGCTCTGGACGGTCGCCACCGCGGGCGCTTGTTTCGTGCCGATCGACCCCGCCGACCCGCCGCACCGGATCGCGGCCGTTCTCGCGGCCGCAGGAATTCGCCTGGGACTCACCGTGCCGGCGGTGCGTCCGGACCTGCCCGGATCGGAGGCGACCCGTGCGGCGACTGCGGCGCCGGCCAGTGGCGAGTCGGTGCGCTGGCTGGAGTTGGGCGGGTCCGAGAGATCCGCGCAGGCAGGGGAGGGTAGCGAGGACACCGGTTCGCACCCGGTAAGTGTCCGAAGTGGCGACGGTGACGGGCCGGGGAGGTATTCGGCGGCGGGTAGCGGTGATCGCGACCCCTGGGCGGGTCTGCGTCCGGATCATCCTGCGTATCTGATTCACACCTCGGGCACCACCGGAACGCCGAAGGGTGTGCTCGTCGGTCATCGCGGGTTGGGGCCGCTCACCGACTACCTGGTCGAGCGGTATCGGGTCGATGAGGATGCCGTTGTTCTGCATGCGCATTCGCCCGCGTTCGATGCGCATCTGCTGGAGTTGCTCGCGGCGTTCGCGGTGGGTGCGCGGCTGGAGGTCACCCCCGCGGGGCCGGTGGCGGGGGCGCAGCTCACCGAATTGCTTTGTACCGAGGAGATTACGCACCTGCTGAGTACTCCTGCGGTACTGAGCAGCCTCGACCCGGCCCGGCTGCCGAGTCTGCGGGTGGTGGTGACCGGTGGCGAATCCCCCGGCACCGAACTCGTCCGGCGTTGGGCGCCGCGGGTGCGGTTGTACAACGGCTACGGTCCCACCGAGACGACGGTGATGACGATGCAGAGCGACCCGCTGTCACCGGCCGACCCGGTCCTGATCGGGCCGGCATTGCCGGATGTACGAGCGGTGCCACTGGATACCCGGCTGCGGCCGGTACCGCTGGGCGGGCGGGGCGAACTGTATCTGGGCGGACCGGGTGTCGCGCTGGGGTATCTGCACGATCCCGCGACCACGGCTGCCCGGTTCGTGGCCGATCCGGCGGGCACCGGGCAACGCCTGTATCGCACCGGGGATGTGGTGCGCGCCGACCCCGGCGGCTTCGAATACCTCGGCCGGGCCGATCGTCAGCTCGGCCTGCACGGCCGCCGGATCGAACCCGGCGAGATCGAATCGGCGCTCTCCGCGGGTCCGGACATCGCGCAGGCGGTGGTGACGGTGACGGGGGAAACAGGACCGGCCGCTCGCCTGGCCGCTTACGTGGTGGTGGCCGCGGGTCACCGGTTCGATCCGGCCGCCACGCTGAGCCGGGTCCGCACCGTACTGCCTGCTGCTCTGGTGCCGGCGGTGGTCGTCGAGATCGATCGGATCCCGTTGACCCCCAATGGGAAGCTGGACCGGAATCGGCTGCCGGACCCGGTGCTGTCCCGCGCCTATCGCGCCCCGGAGACGGATGTGCAGCGGTTGGTCGCGCAGCGGGTGGGTGGTGTGGTCGGCCGTCCGGATATCGGCCTGGACGATGATTTCTTCGCTCTCGGCGGTAATTCACTACTGGGTGTGGGACTGTCGGCCGAACTCGCCGGCGCGACGGGGGTTCCGGTGACTGTGCGGTGGTTGTACACCGCGCCGACGGTGGCGGAGCTGGCCGACCGTATCGCGGGGTACCAGCATCCCGGTGTCGCGGTGGAAGAAGGGACGGGCGGGAGCGGGGAGACGGCGAACTCGGTCGCGCTGCGCCGGGGGAGCAGCACGGGCGACGGTAGCTGCGGTGACGAAGCGGACGGCCTGCAGACCTTGCTTCCACTGCGGCGCACCGGTTCCCGGCCACCGCTGTTCTGTTTCCATTCCGCGGTGCCGCTGGCGTGGTGTTATGCGGGGCTGTCGCACCGGATCGCCGACCGCCCGGTCTACGGAGTCCAGTCGCCGGTGCTGACTTCTCCGGACTCGGAGGTCACCACCGCCGATACCCTCGCCGATCGCTATCTGCGCGAGATCCTGCGGGTGCAACCGGACGGCCCCTATCATCTGCTGGGCTGGTCGCTCGGTGGTCAACTCGCCCATGCCGTGGCGGTGCGGTTACGCGATCTCGGCCATGAGGTCGCGTTGCTGGCCATGCTCGACAGTGTCGTCTTTCCTCCGGACTCGCCACCACCACCGCGGCCGCGGATGCGGGATCTGCTCACCCACCTGCTCGGTGACGAACCCGATGCGGAGGCGGCGGCGCACGCTGCGGAACTGACCGCCGCCGAAGCGGCCGCGGAACTGGCGGCCGCGGGGGCATCGCTGGGTGCGGGGCTGACCGCCGGCCAACTCGACCGCCTGCATCGGGCCTACATTGCGGGAGTCGAGATCTCGGCCCGGTACCGTCCCGGCGTCTTCGACGGTGACCTGCTGTACTTCTCGGCGACCCGCGGCATGACCGAAATGCTCGGTGTGCAGATGTGGCGGCCGTTCGTCACCGGGGAACTGCGCGAGTATCCGGTCGATACCGAGCACGGCCGGTTGATGAATCCCGAAACGGTCGCGCTGATCGCGCCGATCCTGGACCGATACCCCGCCGAGTTCGCCGCGCGGGCGGGTAGCCGATGAACAGGCCGGTGAATCCCGAGGTCCCCGCACCCACCCATCGCGGGCCGCGAACCGGCCGGAGCTGGTGCGATGTCTACGACGACGCCGAGCGCTGGGCCGCAGAACATCCCGACGCCGCAGTACTCACCCGCTGGATCGCCGAGCATCTCGTGCATCCACATCCGGACCTGGGCCGGGACGGCCCGGTATGCCCGTTCATCCGGCAGACCACGAACCACCACGCCCTGTGGGCCGCGGTGATCCGCGGGGGCGACGAGCTGTCGGCCGAGGACCTCTCGGCGGCCGTCCTGGACGCCCACGAGCTGTACGACCGGTTGCGGGCCGGGGAATCCGACGATCGCCGGCTGACCGCGGTGACGATCTTCCCCGGACTCACCCGCACCGACCGTATCGACGCCGTGCACCGCCGCCACAAGACCGAGGTGGTGCGCGACGGCCTGATGCTCGGCCAGTTCTACCCGGGTTGCCGGGTCCCGGGCCTGTGGAACGCCGCCTTCCACCCGCTGGACGCGCCCCTGCCGATGCTGGTGATCCGCCCGATGATGACCACCGACTACCCGTTCCTGGTTGCGCGGACCGACTGGCTGTACGCGTATTTCGGCAAGGTCGCACCGCAGTTGCCCCGTGCCCTGCGCTGGTCGATCGCCGAACGGATGCGGGTGCCGGAAGCCGACGCCGGCGCGATCACCGCGCTGCGGGTGCACGCCCGCGACGAACACGCCAGGTGATAACGCCCGGCCACATATCGGACCGTGGTAGAAACCTCGGCATGTACCGGCTGCCGCGTTGCCTGGTGTACCTGCTCACGCTGTGTTTCGCGCTGGTGGCGACCGGGATCGCGGCCGGTCCGGCCGCCGCCGAGGGGCCGGCCCGGATCGTGGATGTGCGCCCGCTCGGCGGCCGGCAGTCCGAGGTGGTGGTGCATTCCGCCGCGATGGACAAACCGGTCACGCTGTGGATCTCGCATCCCGGGCCGGGGGCGCCGGCGTTGTATCTGCTCAATGCCGTCGACGGCGGTGAGGACGGCGGCCCGTGGATGCGGCGCACCGATGTGGCCCAGTTCTTCGCCGATAAACCGGTCAACGTGATCGTGCCCATGGGCGGGCGGGCCAGCTACTACACCGATTGGATCGCCGACGACCCGGTGCTGGGCCGCAACAAATGGGAAACCTTCCTCACCCGCGAACTGCCGCCGCTGCTCGATGCCCGGTTCGGGATGACCGGCCGCAATGCGGTGGCGGGGCTGTCGATGTCGGCGACCTCGGCGTTGAATCTGGCCATCCACGCTCCCGGCCTCTACCAGGCGGTCGGCGCGTACAGCGGTTGCCCCCGCACCAGCGACCCGGCGGCGCGCGCCATCGTGTATTCGCAGCTGGCGCTGTTCGGGGCGAACGCCACCAATATGTGGGGCGGTCCCGGTCATCCCGCCTGGCTCGAACACGACCCGACGCTGCACCTGGACCGGTTGCGGGGGACGGCGCTCTACCTCTCCTCCGGTAACGGGGCGCCCGGCCCGCACGAGGTACTGAATTCCCGCGGTATCGACGGCGACCCGCTGCGGCTGGCCGACCGGGTGCTGGTCGGCGGGACGATGGAATCCATCGTCAACAACTGCACCGGCCCGCTGGCGGCGGCGCTGGCCGCCCGGCAGATCCCGGCCACCGTGCACTTCCACCCGGGCACACATGCCTGGGCCTACTGGCAGGACGATCTACACCGGTCCTGGCCGGTTTTCGCGGGCGCCCTGGGCGTTTGAACCGGGATCAGACCCGGTACCAGACGAACGGATTGTCGCGGGTGGGACCGTACTTGTCGATCTGATCGAACAGCCATTGCGCGGGCTCCACCACCGCGCTGTGGCCGGCGTCCTGGTCGAAGGCCACCAGGAGGCCGACGAAAGCGGCGTGCCCGTCGGAGGTCTGCCGGTAGACCACCGCACCGGAATCGCCGCCCTCCGCGCCCAGGGTGTTGGTCGTATAGAGGTAGCGCTCCGTGATTTCGGTGATCGTTCCGCAGCTCCAGCCGGTGGTCGCGCCGAGTTTGCAGACCTGCTGGTTCAGCTGCGGCTTCATATCCACCGACGACAGGCCGAAGCTGCCCATACTGGCCGCGACCCCGACACCGTCGTACAGCCGGATCAGCGCGAATCCGAAGGTGAGGCCCTCGTCGGGCCGGTGGAATTCGTACCAGCCGATCGGGTTGCTGTCCTTGTCGGTGACCACTCCGTCGCGGTAGCAGTGTCCCGCGGTGACCGCGTACCGTGCGGTACCGATCATGCCGGTGAGCCCTACCGTGCAGCGGCTGATCTCGACCTTGCCGCCGACGATCTCGCTACGCCTGACCTCCATACCGGGATACACGGTCACCGCTGGGGCGGCGGCCACCGGGGCCGCGGAAGCCCGGCCGGGGCCGGATACCGTACCGACGCCGGCCACCGCGCCGGCGGCCAGAATTATCGCCGCGACAGGGGCCAGGAGACGAGCGGTAGTTCTCCGCCCCCGCGACACCGGCACAGGCCTGACCATGGTGCACCTCGAAGCTGATCGGGCGACCGCCGGCGGCAGTCGGATCGGGCAGCAATCGTAGGCGAGGCGCGTCCGGGCGCGAAGCGGGCGGCTTCCCGCTGTGTAGAAGGGGCGCCAGCGGCCGCGTGTACCGGCCCGATGTGACCGCCACAATATGTAAACAAATGTAAACCACTGGAGAAGCGGTCATTTCCGAAGTTTCACGGGTCCGGCCGGCGGGGGCGGCCGAAACATCCGATCTTCGGCATCGCGGCCCGTTTCCCCAGGTGGTCTTTCCCGGCCGTCGTATCACCCGGACCGGCGCAGTGACCACCACATTGCGGTGCCCTCACAGCTCACCGACCTGCGCTTTTCGTTGTGAGAAAGCCGTTTGGCCCGGTCCGGCGGCGTCCTTACAGTCGAGGCGTCAGCCCGATTTCACCGCTTGCAGAGAAGGGGGCGTCGTGGTTGCTTCACGTACTCCGGGTTCACCTACCGCTTCGGATATCGCTGCCGGGGAACCGGGCGCGGGCGATGTGCTGCTGCGGCTGGGGAAATATTTCCAGCGCGGCGAGGTCTCGGCCGATCACCGCACCGTGCACAAGGTCGGCGGGCGCAGCGCGGACGAGTTCTATCGCGACCGCTGGTCGCACGACAAGGTGGTGCGCTCCACCCACGGAGTGAACTGCACCGGCTCGTGTTCCTGGAAGATCTACGTGAAAGACGGTGTGATCACCTGGGAATCGCAGCAGACCGACTATCCCTCGGTGGGATCGGACAAACCCGAGTACGAACCCCGCGGCTGCCCGCGCGGCGCGTCTTTTTCCTGGTACACCTATTCACCGGCGCGGGTCCGGTACCCGTATGTGCGGTCGGCCCTGCTGGAGCTGTACCGGGAAGCCAAGCAGCGGTTGAAGGATCCGGTGCTCGCGTGGGGCGATATCGTCGCCGACCCCGAACGGTCCCGTCGGTACAAGGCCGCCCGGGGTAAGGGCGGATTCGTCCGCGCCGAATGGTGGGAGGCCGCCGAGATCGCGGCCGCCGCGCATGTGCACACCATCAAGGAGTTCGGCCCCGACCGGGTCGCCGGATTCTCGCCGATCCCGGCGATGTCCATGGTCAGCCATGCGGTCGGCGCCCGGTTCATCTCCCTGCTCGGCGGGTCGATGCTGTCGTTCTACGACTGGTACGCCGATCTGCCCGTCGCCTCACCGCAGGTGTTCGGCGATCAGACCGATGTGCCGGAATCCGCGGACTGGTTCGACGCCGGCTATCTCATCATGTGGGGTTCGAACGTCCCGGTGACCCGCACCCCGGACGCCCACTACATGACCGAGGCCCGCTACCGCGGTCAGAAGGTTGTGGTGGTGTCGCCGGATTACGCCGACAACACCAAATTCGCCGACGAATGGGTCGCCGCCCGGCCGGGCGCAGACGCCGCGCTGGCCATGGCGATGGGTCATGTGGTGCTGCGGGAGTTCTTCGTGGACCGCAGTACGCCGCGCTTCCTGGATTATGTCCGCAAATACACCGATCTGCCGTTCCTGATCACTGTGGACGAAGGCGCGGACGGGGTCGCGGTACCGGGCAAATTCCTCACCGCCGGCGATCTCGGCAACACCGACGAGGGGGCCGAGTTCCGGACTGTGGTGCTGGACGCGGACGGGACTCCGGTGGTGCCGAACGGGTCGCTGGGGGATCGGTTCGGTGCGAACGGCACCGGCCGGTGGAATCTGGACCTCGACGGTGTCGAACCGCTCCTGACGCTGTACGGCCGCACCGACGATGCTGCGGCCGTACAGTTCCCACGGTTCGACAGCGATGTTCCCGGCGTCCTGACCCGCGGGGTACCTACGAAAGTCGTAGCCGGTAAACGCGTCACAACCGTATTCGACCTGCTGCTCGCTCAATATGGCGTGGGCCGCCCGGACCTCCCCGGAACCTGGCCCACCGGCTACGACGACGCCACCGAGCCCTACACCCCAGCCTGGCAGGAGGCCATCACCGGTGTCCCGGCCGTTCAGGCCCGGCGGATCGCCCGCGAATTCGCCGATAACGCCGACCGTTCCGGCGGCCGGTCGATGATCCTGATGGGCGCCGGCACCAACCACTGGTTCCATTCCGATCAGATCTACCGGTCCTTCTTCACCCTGACCCTGCTCACCGGCTGTCAGGGCGTCAACGGCGGCGGGTGGGCGCACTATGTGGGTCAGGAGAAATGCCGTCCGGTGACCGGCTGGTCCACGCTGGCCTTCGGCCTGGACTGGCAGCGCCCGCCGCGGCAGATGCAGGGCACGGTGTTCTGGTATCTGACCAACGACCAGTGGCGCTACGACCCGTACACCGCAGAAACCTTCGCCTCACCCCTCGGTAAAGGAACGTTCGCCGGCCGCACGGCCGCGGACAATATCGCCCTGGCGACGCGCCTGGGCTGGATGCCGTCCTATCCGACCTTCGACCGCAACCCGCTCGACCTCGCCGACGAAGCCGAGGCGGCCGGGCGCACCGCGGCCGAGCATGTGGTCGACGGCCTTAAATCCGGTGAGCTGCGCTTCGCCTGCGAAGACCCGGACGCTCCGGAGAATTTCCCGCGTGTGCTCACGGTCTGGCGGGCCAATCTGCTGGGTTCCTCCGGTAAAGGCAACGAATACTTCCATCGGCATCTGCTCGGCGCGGATTCCAATCTGCAAACCACCGACAGCGCCGGGATCCGCCCCGAAGAGCTCGTCTGGCGCGACGAGGCCGCCACCGGCAAACTCGACCTGCTGCTCTCCCTGGACTTCCGGATGACCAGCACCACGCTGTTCTCCGATATCGTGCTCCCGGCCGCCACCTGGTACGAGAAACACGATCTGTCCTCGACGGATATGCATCCGTTCGTGCACGCCTTCACCCCGGCCATCTCGCCGCCGTGGGAGGCGAAAACCGATTTCGAGGCATTCCATCGGATCGCCCGCGGTTTCTCCTGGCTGGCCGAGAAACATCTCGGGGTGCGTAAGGATATCGTCGCGGTGCCGCTACAGCACGATTCACCGGATGCCATGGCGCAGGCCGGGGGCAGGGTGCTGGACTGGAAAGCCGGGGAATGCGAACCGATTCCCGGTAAGACCATGCCGAAAATTGTGGTGGTCGAACGGGATTATTCGAAGATCGCGGAGAAGATGGCCGCGCTCGGTCCGCTGATCGATACTCTCGGCGTCACCACCAAGGGAATCACCACGCACCCCGACGCCGAGGTCGAATACCTAGCGGGGATGAACGGCACAGTGGTGTCCGGGGTGGCGCAGGGGCGGCCGTCGCTGGCCAAGGACAGCCACGCCGCCGAGGCGATCCTGGCGCTGTCCGGTACCACCAACGGCCGGCTCGCGGTGGAGGGTTTCCGAGCTCTCGAACGGCGCACCGGCACCGAACTGGCCGATCTGGCCGCCGAACACGAGGGTAAACGGATCACCTTCGCCGATACCCAGGCGCGCCCGGTACCGGTGATCACCTCACCGGAATGGTCGGGATCGGAAACCGGTGGCCGCCGGTATTCGCCGTTCACCATCAACACCGAACGGCTCAAACCGTGGCACACCCTCACCGGGCGCCAGCATTTCTACCTCGATCACGACTGGATGATCGAACTCGGCGAACAGTTGCCGACCTTCCGGCCGCCGCTGGATATGACCGCGCTGTTCGCCGAACCCGGAGTCGGCGAGGTGAGCGAACGCGGGATCACCGTGCGCTATCTGACCCCGCACTCCAAATGGTCCATCCACTCCGCCTACCAGGACAACCTGCATATGCTCACGCTGTCGCGCGGTGGGCAGACCATCTGGATGTCGGATAAGGACGCGGCGAAAATCGGTGTTGCCGACAACGACTGGATCGAAGCGATCAACCGCAACGGTGTGGTGGTGGCCCGTGCCATCGTCTCGCACCGGATGCCCGAGGGCACCGTGTTCATGTACCACGCGCAGGACCGTGCGGTGGATGTCCCGCGGATCGAGGGAATCGCGGAACCTGGTGAAACCTTCACAGGCAAGGGTAAACGCGGTGGTATCCACAATGCGCTCACCCGGATCATGATCAAACCTACGCATCTGATCGGCGGTTACGCCCAGCAATCCTTCGCGCTGAACTACCACGGCCCGACCGGTAACCAGCGCGACGAGGTCACCACCATCCGCCGCCGCAGCCAGGAAGTCAGGTACTGATATGGCGCAGCCGGTTCATCCACATATTCCCGGAGAGGGGGACCAGCTATGCGCGTGATGGCGCAAATGGCCATGGTCATGAATCTGGACAAATGCATCGGCTGCCACACCTGTTCGGTCACCTGCAAACAGGCCTGGACCAACCGCGGTGGCACGGAATACGTCTGGTTCAACAATGTGGAAACCCGGCCCGGCCAGGGGTATCCGCGGCAATATCAAGACCAGGAGAAGTGGAAGGGCGGCTGGACGCTCGACAAGCGGGGCAAGCTCACCCTGAAATCGGGGTCGCGATTCAAACGGCTGCTGAATATCTTCGCCAACCCCGACCTGCCGACCATCGAGGACTATTACGAGCCCTGGAGCTACGAATACGACAATCTGCTGTCCTCCCCGGCCATCGACACCACACCGGTTGCCCGGCCGAAATCGCTGATCACCGGCGCGGATACGAAGGTCACCTGGGGTGCGAACTGGGACGACGATCTGGGGTCCGGGCCGGAACAGGTCGGTAAGGATCCGCTGCTGGCACGGGTCTCCGAGCAGGTGAAGCTCGAATTCGAAGAGACCTTCATGTTCTACCTGCCGCGAATCTGCGAACACTGCCTGAACCCGTCGTGCGCGGCGTCGTGCCCCTCCGGGGCGATCTACAAACGCTCCGAAGACGGCATCGTTCTGGTGGACCAGGACAAATGTCGCGGCTGGCGGCAATGCATGACCGCCTGCCCATACAAGAAGATCTACTTCAACCACAAAACCGGTAAAGCCGAGAAATGCACGTTCTGCTATCCGCGGGTGGAGGTCGGTATCCCGACCGTATGCTCGGAAACCTGCGTCGGCCGGCTGCGCTATATCGGCGTCATGCTCTACGACGCCGACGCGGTGCTCGAGGCGGCCTCGGTCAGCGAGGACAAAGATCTGTATCCGAGTCAGCTCGGGGTGTTCCTCAATCCACATGATCCGCGCGTCGTCGCCGAGGCCGAGCGGGCCGGGATATCCCCGGAATGGATTCAGGCCGCCCAGGATTCACCGGTCTACAAACTCATCGTCGACTACCAGATCGCGCTACCGCTGCATCCGGAGTACCGCACGATGCCGATGGTCTGGTACGTGCCGCCGCTTTCGCCGGTCGTGGATGTGCTGACCGATACCGGGCACGACGGTGAGGATCACGCCAACCTGTTCGGTGCCATCGACGCACTCCGCATCCCCGTCGAGTACTTGGCCGAACTGTTCACCGCCGGTGACGTCGGCCCGGTTCGCGCGGCATTGCAGCGGCTCGCCGGTATGCGCGCGTTCATGCGGTCGGTCAACCTCGGCCAGGAACCCGACCCGGCCATCGCGCCCTCGGTCCGGCTGGAACCGGAAGAGATCGAAGCCATGTACCGGCTGCTCGCCATCGCGAAATACGAGCACCGCTACGTGATCCCGACCGGCGCGGGCGCGCAGGCGCACGAACTGGACTCGCTCGCTACCGGCTGCAGCCTGGACAACGACGGCGGTCCGGGGATGACCGCCTTCGACCAGATGGTGGAGAAATTCCAGCTCACCGACTCGAACGAAGCGGCACCGGAGGAGAAATCGGGCCGGATCAACCTGCTCAACTGGGACGGGAAGAGCACCGACGGGTTGGTCCCGGTCAGCACGAACGGGGCGGCCGCGAGCGGTGAAGGCACTGCGCGACCCGAACCCTCGGAGGTCGGCCGGTGACTCGCCCGGTGCCCGCAGAGCGGAGTAGACAATGTCGCTGTTGAAACTACGCCGTCGGCCCGAACCCACGGTCGTGATGAGCGAACGGGACCGCCGGCTCGTCTGGCGTACCGCCGCCCTGCTACTCGACTATCCCGCCACCGCCACCATCACCATGCTCGACCAGCTGAGCGCGGCCGTCGGCGAGCTACCGGAACCGGTGCGCACCCATCTCGGGGAGTTCTGCGGCCACCTGCGCACGACATCGCAACTCGACCTGGCCGCGCACTACGTCGAAACCTTCGATATGCGCCGCCGCGCCAGCCTGCACCTCACCTTCTACGCCTACGGTGACACCCGCAAACGGGGTATGGCGCTGCTGCGGTTCAAACACGCCTACCGGCACGCCGGGGTCGAACTCGACGACACCGAACTCCCCGACCACCTGCCGGTGCTGCTCGAATTCGCCGCCACCGTGGACCCCGTCGGCGGCGAACGTCTCCTCGGCGAACACGTCCCGGTAATAGAGCTGCTGCGACTGTCGCTGTCCGACGCCGGTTCGCCCTATGCCGGGATACTGGCCGCCGTACTGGCGACCCTCGCCCCGCCGACCACGGCGGACCGGCGCAAGATCGCCGAACTCGCCGCGCAGGGCCCACCCGAAGAAGAGGTCGGGCTGGAGCCCTTCGCCATGGACCCGACGATGCCGGACCGATCGGAAGGCCGCCGATGACGCGGTCCCGCTGCCCCGGTCTCCGCGGACCGCAGGCACCTGCTCCGAGGGGGCTCCCGTGATGCGCTCCCGCCTCCGCACACGCGCCGGCCTCGGCGGACCACAGACCCCTGTTCCGAGGAGGACCTGGTGACCACATTCTTGTGGATGACCCTGCCCTACGTGGCTTTCACGTCGTTCGTGCTCGGCCATATCTGGCGTTACCGCAACGACCAGTTCGGCTGGACCACCCGCTCCTCGCAGATCTACGAATCCCGCCTGCTGCGCATGGGCAGCCCTCTGTTCCACTTCGGCATGCTCGGGGTGTTCTTCGGTCATGTGCTCGGTGTCCTGATCCCCGAATCCTGGACCGCCGCCGTGGGCATCAGCGAACACGTCTATCACCTGGTGTCGGTGAGCGCCGGCTCGGTGGCCGGCCTGATGGTGATCGCCGGTATCGGCATCCTGCTCTACCGCCGCTTCACCGTCCCCGCTGTCCGCAAAGCGACCACCACCAACGACAAGTTCATGTACTTCCTGCTCGCCGGCGCCCTGATCACCGGCATGCTGAACACCATGGGCAGCAACCTGCTGTGGGGCACCTACAACTACCGCGAAACGGTCTCCCCGTGGTTCCGCAGCCTGTTCACCCTGAGCCCCCAACCGGATTTGATGGTCGGCACCCCGTGGACGTTCCAAGCCCACGGCCTGTTCGTCCTGGCCCTGATCGCCGCCTGGCCCTACACCCGCCTCGTCCACATGTTCTCCGCCCCCGTCGGCTACCTGGTCCGCCCCTACGTCGTCTACCGCAGCAAGGAGATCGCCGGCCCCGACAAACGCCGCTACTCCCGCGCCTGGGAAGCCCCGGTCACCCCGGAACGCTGGCGCTGACCGGCGCGGCCGCACGGTCCCTGCCCATGCTTCGACAGGCATCTTGACGATGCAATAAGCGGGCATCATGATTACGGCCGGAAATCTGACGACGGACGCGCAGATCGCGGCGTACGCAATTGAGAATCAGGGTGAAATCCATTCCAACGATACCGATTTCGCCAGGTTCACCGGCGTGAAGTGGACGAACCCCCTTCGGTGACGTGAGTTGCAAACCTGCCGGCCAGGCCATCCGGCAGGTTGCGAACGGTCCGATTGCGCGAGACGGCCAAGCGCTCTGAATGGACGTGTTCCGGGCCGGTGCCGCCTGTCAGTTGCCGGTGGCGCCGCGCAGGAATCCGTCTGCGGCGAGGGCTATGAGTATGTCTGCACGTTGCGCGGGGTCGGGAAGAGTTTCGGTCGCCAGGGCTATGCCGTTCGTGAGTTGCAGAACATCGTCGACGGCGAGGCTCGGGGCGACCGAGCCTTCCTGCTGGGCGCGAGCGAGGAGTTGCTGTGCGGCGTCCCGGATCATGGTGTGGGGTGAGAATCCCGGATCGGGCTCGTAACCGGCGAGCGCCGGTCCGAGTGCCCGTGACGTAGCGGCGTGCGCCACGACGTCACGAAGCCAGGTCAGCAAGGCCGCCTCGGCGCTCGGCGCGGTGGACAGTTCCTGCGCCCGGGCGCACAACGACGCGACTCGATCGCGGAGGACGGCCTCCAGTAGGTCAGCGCGGCTGGGGAAGTGCCGGTGCAAGGTGGCCGACCCGACTCCGGCGCGCCGGGCGATCTCCTCCAGGGACGCCGCCGTACCGGCGTCGGCAATGACGGCGCTCGCAGCGGATATCAAGCGGTCCCGGTTGCGTCGCGCATCCGCCCGCCGGCGATCCGGCGAGCTGGGGCTTTCTCCCATGGGGCTGGCACCTTCTTGCTAAGTGGGGTGGTCGCCCCGTATCGTACACTTCAATAAATGGGGTGCCCTCTCCGATTATTGTGGGGCGCCGGACCGAGGAGACGAAAATGCAGATCGGGTTGGCGGTTGGTGATGTACGCGGTCCCACGACGTTGGCGACTGTCGTGGACCAGGTGCGGCAGGCGGCTGATTCCGGTTTCGCCACCGCATGGGCGAGTCAGGCGCTCGGCTGGGACGCGCTGACCGCGCTCGCGGTGGCCGGCGCCGCCACCGATATCGCGGTCGGCACGGCCGTCGTGCCGGTTCCGCAGCGGCACCCGATGATGCTGGCCGGGCAGGCGCTGACGGTGCAGGCCGCAGTTGCGGGGCGCCTGACACTGGGCGTGGGCGCGGGCATCGGCGCGATGGTGTCGGGGATATTCGGCTTGCCCACTGACCGGCCGGTACAGCGCGTGCGCGAATACCTCTCGATACTCGGCCCATTGCTGCGCGGTAACAGTGTCGACCACCGCGGGGAAACGCACACTGCCGTGGGAGCCGTGATGATCCCCGGCGGTCAACCCGCCCCGCCGGTGCTGCTCGCGGCCCTGGGGCCGCGCATGCTGCAATTGGCCGGCGAACTCACCGACGGGACCGCGACCTGGATGGTAGGACCGAAAACCCTGGCTGAGCACGTTGTTCCAGTCATCACCAAAGCCGCAGCCGATGCCGGCAAAGCTTCGCCGCGCATCGTCGCCGGCCTGCCCGTCTGCGTCACCGACACAGTCGACGACGTCAGAGCTCGGATAGCCGAGCAGTTCGCGCTCGCTGCGCAGGTACCCGAGTACCGCGCCACCCTCGACCGGGAAGGCGCGGCCGGGCCACAGGATGTCGCGATCGTCGGCACCGATACCGAAGTGGCACAGGCGCTCACCCGATTCGAGGCGGCCGGGGCCACCGAATTCATGGCCGCGCCCTACGGGACCACCGCCGAACAGAACCGCACCATCAGCCTCCTTGCCGAACTGAACCATGCGGCGGAAAGGTAGACCGATGGTGAATCCACCGCTGAAAGACCGGGGCTGTCCAGAAAATTGTCATTACGGCTCCCCGTGGCACATCTCAGCCGATGCCGTGTGGCTGTGAACCGAAGTCAAGCGCTCAAATGCATAGCCGACTCGGCCCAGCCCCGGATCACAGCGACCCCTTCGGAGCGACCCATTCAGTGGCTTGGCTGGTGATCGTCGCAATTCGATCGTAGTCGGCGTCGTAGTGCAGCACAGTTGCCCCGGCGCATTCGGCGGTGGCGGCGACGATGAGATCCGGCAACCTGAAGTGACGGTGTCGACTCGCCGCGGCCAGATGTCGGTGCACCTCCAGTGCCCTGTCCATCGCTTCGGTGGTGACATATGGCCCGGCGCGATGTGGGCGTGTAGATGTAGCGGATTTCTTCGGGTCAGTCGGTGGCCGTGAGTATGCGGTTCACGCGGAGTAGGACGTCGAACTGGGCCTCGTTGTAGAGCTCCTTCAGAGCCAGGGCGAGGGCCTGAGTCGCGCGCTGCGGGCCGACCGGTGAATCGTGTACCGCGGCGAGGTTCGGATAGTCGATATGGAGTCTGCGGGCATACGGAGCGATCCGTCCGGCCACCTCCTCGCGGGTCCGTTCGTCGGCGTCGGCGGGAAGGTTGTCGAAATCGGCCAGGGCGGGATCGCTGGAGTCGCCGGTGGAAATCACATCGCGCATCGAATCCAGGGCTGTTGGACCGAGAACCCGGTTCATGATGACGGTGTAGGCCCGGTCGGCCTCGGTGAACTCTGCGGTGACCGGAACCAGATCGGGTGGCAGATCGGTGGGGGTTCCCTGCCGGAGGATGAGGGCGAGTTCCATCCGGATGCGCTGTAGGCGCTCGATGGTCGCGGCCAGTTCTGCGTCCAGCGTGCGCAACGATTCGCGCGGGTACTCTTCCTCGCCCATCTCGGCGATCTGCGACAGCGGTATCCCGAGGTCGGCCAGGCGTTTGATGCGCAGCACGCGCAGCAGATGCGAGACGCCGTAGCGCTTGTAGCCGTTGCTGCTCCGTTCGGGCTGTTCGAGGAGACCGACCTCGTGATAGTGCCGTACCGTCCGCACGCTCGTGCCGGCGAGTTCGGCGAGTTCACGAGTACTCCAGGTCATGATCGGCTCCTCGGCTCGGATCTGCCGGCGTGTGTACCGTGCCGGTACTCCAGGGTGAACTATGCCGTAACGGCATGGTCAAGTGTGCGCAGCGAGCCCGGTCGATAGTGGGCATACCCGGTCAGGAGATGGGGTGGTCGCGGGCGATATCGGTCGCAGTGGCCTTCATGGCGGGCGTCAACTGGGTGTCTGCGTCGAGCAGTTCCACACCGAGCAAGGTGCCGTCGGCGGCGAAGTCCAGGACGGCCACGGTGGCGCCGTCCTTGTCGTCGACCGGAAGGGCGCGGGCGGGTTTGTGCGGACCGTCCGGCCGGATGTAGAGGTATGCGGCGTTGGCCTCTCTGTCCCACGTCAGTTTCTCGACGTATGGGTGCTGGGTTGCAGTCATCGGTGAAAGCCCCTGGTCTGCATGACAATGTTTGTCCGGTGACGCTACCGGCGGACGGAGTATTGCTGTATGCGACGGGTCAGCGGGGGACGTGGACGAACTCGACCGGGGTGCCATCCTGGGCATCGGCGGGGACGATCACCACACCGTCGCGGTCAACGAGGCCGCCGAGGTGGGCGGTTCGCACGGTGGGGTCGCCGATCCAACCGCCGACGGCGTCCTCGCTCCTGCGGGCGGGGACGATGCGGGTTACCGGACCGGAGATTTCCGCGGCGTTGTGCAGAGGGCCGATCAGTGGCCGGGGTGGGTGGGCGCCGGTGCGGCCCGCGACGATAGCGGGGGACAGGGCGAGCAGGGTGGCGACTGCGGCGAACGGGTTGCCGGGGAGCCCGAGAACCGTGGTGGTCGAGGGGAGTTCGGCTGCCACGGTGGAACCGCCGGGGCGTAGCGCGAGACGGGGGACCAGGATTCGGGCTCGGGCGCGGTCGAGGGCGCCGCGGAGTTGGTCGGCGGCGCCGCCGCCGGTCGCGCCGACTACGACCAGGAGATCGCAATCGGTGGCAGTAGCCAAAACTTGATCGAAACCGTGGGAGGTGTCGCGAAGATGTACCTGATCGAGGGTGTGTACTCCCTGCGCGGCGAGTAGTGCGGGCAGGATCGGGCCGATGGAATCCCGGGTCTGCCCGGCTTGTAGCGGGCCGGTACTGCGGATCTCGTCGCCGGTCATGACTATACGGGCGCGCACGGGTCCGCGGACGGCAGCGGTGGTGACTTCGACCGCGGCGGCCGCGGAAACCAGCGCGGCGGTGACAGGGGAACCGGCCGGTGCGATGACATCACCGGGCGTGCGGTCCTCGCCGCATCGGCGGATATCGGAACGCTCCGGCGTATCGGGAATTCGGTGCAGCCGGCCGTCGTACCGGGCGGACTCATCGCGCAGGACACGGGTGGTGCCCTCGGGAACCTGGGCGCCGGTGGCGATCCGGACTGCTTCACCGGGGTGTAAACCGTCCGGCCGTTGCCCGCCGGCGAAACCGATATCGGCACGAAGCTCCCACGGGCCGTCTCCGCGGACCGCGTACCCGTCCATCGCCGAGACATCGAAACGGGGCAGGGCGCCGAGCGCGGTGATCGGGGCGAGCAGCGCCGCGCCCCGCGCAGCGGCCAACTCGCACGGACGACCGGGAAGCCGGGACAGGTTGTCGTGCAGGGCTTCGCGCGCCTTGTCCAGCGGTAGCGGCAAGCGGGCGCCGGGTTCCCGGATTCCCGCGGGATACGTGGGCCGGGTTCCGGTGGCAGGTTGTCCGGTGGTTGCGGGAACCGGTGCGCTGAAATCCCTCGTCGCCGCGTCGCCGGAGACGGCGGGCTCGGCGCCGCCGGGAGCGAACACCGGACGAAGGCCGACCACCTCGGAACCATCGCGGGACCCGAGCGCGGCACGACCGCTGTCGGGTGTCTCGGCGGTGCCCGTACCGAACGTCTCGTTATCACTGGTGCTGTGTGCTGAACCGCCGGCGGTGCCGGGGGGCCCGTCGTGGCCGACGCGGTGGGCCGAATCCTGACTTGTGCCGAACGCGGCACGGGCGGCGTCGACATCTCCCGGTGTATCGCAATCGTCGACCCCGGCCAGCGTCACCATTTTCGTGTGCGGTGGCACCAGTGCTTTCATCGGCTGATTGATCACCGTGCCGAGTTCGCGCAGCCGGGCGGCCAGGGCCTCGTACCGCCACACGCCGATCAGGTATTGCGGCCGGCCGTTGCCGTCGGCCGCGAACACGGCGTCGAAATCCGCAGACTGCTGCAGTAATTCACCGATCACAGCGGGCGTCAGGAAGGGCATATCGGCGGCGAGGACGACCACCTGGGCGGTGACCTCGGCGCCGAGCGCGGCCACACCGGCCGCAATGGCCGCCACCGGGCCGGACCCGGGTTCTGGTTCGCGGGTTTGCAGGATCGACGCGGCGAGTTCAGGTCGCGGCGGGCCGACGACCACAGTGCGACCCGATCCCGCCGCGGCCAGCGCGGTTTCCAGCATCGACCGCCCGCCCACCACGAGCCCCGGTTTGTCGACGCCACCCATACGGCTGGCCCGGCCCCCGGCGAGCACGATCACGTCCGGTGCGGGCGCGGAATTCGGCATACCGTTCATGCTATTCCGTCTGGGACGATATCCCGGGTCGGTGACCATTGCACCGGCTCAGCCGAACCGGTGCCGCGCGGTCCGCAGGTCGACCCGGCCGTCGGAGATCGGTACGCCCTCGGCCGCGAGTAGTCGCAGCTGCCGTTCGGCCAGATGAGCGGCGGGTTTCCCGGAGGCGCCGAGCACCCGGTGCCAGGGCAGGTCGCCGGAGTCGGTGCGCATGATCCAGCCCACTGTCCGCGGCGTCGACAGACCCACCGCGGCGGCGATATCGCCATAGGTGGCGACCCGGCCCGGCGGTATCGAGGCGACCAATTCCCGGACGTGTTCGATCTGTGCGTCACTGGTGACCATCGCGGCCCTACAGTGCCGCGCGGATCAACGCCGCGGTCCGCTCCGGCAGGATCTGCGCGACCATATGTTCGCAATCCCACTCCTCGACGGTGAGGTTCGCGCCCAACCGTTCGGCGAGCACCGCCTCCACCGGCGGGGCGAGGAAAGGCGGGTCCACTTTCGTGGCGCGCACCAGCACTGTCGGCATATCGGGCGGCGGTAGCGCGGGTTCGCGGGCGAGCTGACTCCAGTACGCGATCAGCGCCGGCAGGCTCACTCGCCACCCGACCCGCCCGTCGCGTGCCGGGACGAGATGGTCGTCGAGTTCGGCCTGGAGCAGGTTCGGGTCGGCCGCGCCCCAGCCGGTGGCGAGTTTGTCCATCCGGGCTTCCTCGGTATCGGTGTAGTCGGGGGAGTCGAGGGTCGCCAGGGCGATCTCGTGCAGCCAGGCGGGGTCGAGCGCGACCGCCGGATCGAGCAGGACCAGGCCGCGGACGAGGTCGGGCCGGCGTTCGGCCAGCTGCAGCGCGCACGCACCGCCGAAGGAATGCGCGACCACCACCACCGGTTCCTCGGTTTCCGCGGTGAGCAGCGCCACCAGATCCGCCACGATCGTCTCGAGATCCCAGGGCGGCAGCGCGGTGGAATGCCCGTGTCCACGCAGGTCGGGCGCGATGACGCGGATATCGGGCAGCAACCGGGTGGCCAGGTCGGCCCAGCGCCTGCCGTGGCCGGTGAGACCGTGCAGGGCCAGCAGCGGCGGGCCGGTGACCGGACCGAATCGGTGAACATGCAGTGTGGGCACGATGACATTCTTATCGCCGGGCCGCGGACCCGCAGCGCCCGCGGGTGCGACGGGGTATCGGCGGTGTCGGCCCCGTCTGTTGCAATAGCGGTTGTGGTGCGTTCGGATAGGCCGGTGCGGCTGGTGCGCCGGAGAACAGCGGCTCCCCGGGCTCGGACCTGGGGCGCCGGTATTCGCGCGCTCTTCGCCCCCACCCCGGCAACTCCTGCGCAATCCGGTTCGGGGCGGTTGTGGCGTGTGCTCGGCGGGCCCGGAACGGGGAAATCGGCGCTGCTGGTCGATGTGGCGGCCGCCCGGATCGCCGGCGGTGCCGATCCGGAATCGGTGCTGCTGCTCACCCACTCGAAACAGGCCGCGGCCGCTGCCCGGGATGCCCTCACCGAACGTCTGACCCACTGGGATACCTGCGCCCCGGTGTTCGACAACGGTCCGGACGGATACGGCGTCGCCGACCTCGCGCTGTTCCCGCTCGCCGACCCGGCACCCGACGACGGGCTTTTCCCGGGGGTCGGCTCGCCGACTGCGGCCGGGACCGATCAGACACCCACATCGAAGGCAGCCGGCGATTCGGCCACTGTCGCCGGGCCCGGTAGCCCGTCCACACCCGCAGGGGCCGGTCGTTCGCCCACCTTCGCCGGAACCGGTCACCCGCTCGCTACCGGCACGTCCGCTGCCGGGGCTGATCACCCGTCCGGCAAGCCGAGCGACCCCTCCTTATCCCTACCGGGTACCGCTTCCGGACTGCCGATCTCCGGAGCAACCCGTGAACCGCTGGCCCGCACGATCCACTCCTACGCTTTCGGGATTCTGCGCCGCCAGGCCGCCCGGCACGGGAACCCGCCGCCGCGGCTGCTCACCGGCGCCGAACAGGACGCCGTCCTGCGTGAAATGCTGCGCGGCGACCTCACCGATATCGCCGCCGGTGCCCGCGATCTGTGGCCGCGGCGCCTGCAACCCGCCCTGAGCCTGGATGGTTTCGCCGACGAACTCCGCGACCTCATGCTGCGCGCCACCGAACGCGGGCTCGGCCCGGAGGATCTGATGGAGCTGGGCCGGCGGCAGGACCGGCCGGATTGGGTGGCGGCGGGCCGGTTCGCGCTGCGCTACGAACAGGCGATGCTGTTGCGCTGGTCGGTCGGGGTGGCGGCGCCGGAGGCGTCGGCGCCGGCCTTGAACGCGGCGGAGCTGGTGGGCGCCGCGCTCGATGCGCTGGCCGGGGACGCCGACCTGCTCGCCGCCGAACGCGCCCGGTTGCGCTGCCTGCTGGTCGACGACGCACAGCACCTGGACCCGCAGGCCGCGCTGCTGGTGCGGATCCTCGCCGAAGGCGCCGGAACCACCGTGATCGCCGGCGACCCGGACCAGGCCGTCTACACCTTCCGCGGCGCCGACCCCCGATCCCTGACCGACCTCGAAGTTCCGGCGTCGCGACGGATCGTTCTGCACACCAACCACCGTTCGGGCCCGGCCATCCACACCGCGACAGCGCGTATCGCCTCGCGTCTGCCGGGCAGTGCCGCACATCGCACGACTTTCGCCGATCTGGGTCCCGCGGAACGCGGCGAACCGGAGGCGGGGGATACCGCACCTGCCGCGCAGGTCAGGGTCCGGGTCCTCGGCAGCCCGGCCAAAGAGGCCTCGCTCATCGCGGACCAGTTGCGCCGCGCCCACCTCACCGACGGAGTCCCGTGGTCGCAGATGGCGGTGATCGTGCGATCGGTCCCGTTGCTGCTACCGCCGTTGCGCCGGGCGTTGCTGGCCGCGGGGGTCCCGGTCCGGCAGCCGGCGATCGATACGCCGCTGGCCCGCCGCCGCGGGGCCGCCTGGATGCTGCTTTCGCTGCGCGCCGTGCTCGCCGGCGAAGCCGCCCGCCGGGGTACGGGGTCCACGGAATCACTGTTCGGCCCGGACGACGCCCTCGACCTGCTGGGCGGACCGCTCGGCGGCGCCGACCAGATCGCCATGCGCCGTCTGCGCCGCGGAATCCGGCGCACCATCCTCGAACTCACCCGATCGACGCCAGCAACAGGAGATGCTGCGGTCGAACCGCCGGAGCTGGGAGTTACTGCGGTCGAACCGCGCCACTCGGGAGTTGCTGCGGTCGGACCGCCGGAGCCCGGAGTTGCTGCGGTCGGACCGCGCGAGCCCGGAGATGTCGCGGTCGAACTGCCCGAGCCCGGGGATGCGCTGCCCGAACCTGGAACCGGTCTGTCCGAATCCGGATACGCGCTGTCCGACCCCGATTACGCGCCAACCGAACCGGAGTACGAGCCGCCGATTCCCGACCCGGAATCACCACAGGCGCAACGCCCCGACGACTTCCCGCGCCCCGAATTCTTCCGTGACGCGGACCGTCTCGCCGACGACACGGTCCGCTACGCCGAGGACGCGGACTGGTTCGGCCTCGACGGGGACCACCGCTACGACGACCCGTGGGACGGGCTACCGCCGGAGCGCCCGGACGAAGACGACGAATTCGACCCGGATTTTCCCGACGAGGATACGGCACCCACGGCGGTGAGCCACCTGGTGGCGGCGGGCCGGGAGCACGACGAGTTCGGGCCGCAGCCGGGTTCCGCCGATACAGACGACGGGTTCGGGTCACCACAGGAGCACTCGGGCGGCGACGATGGATTCGGATCACCATCGGAGGGCCCGGACAACGACAACCTCTCGGTCTCCCGGTCGGTTGCCCACGACATGCAGCGGGCTCCGGTGGACACGACCGAGGTCACGGTCCGGTCCGGAGGGCACGGACCGAACCATGTCGGCGCGCCCCGGGACGACCGCGCCGATCACCCCGGTCCGGTTCGTCGGTGGCCCATCGGCCCTCATCCGCCTGCGCAGGAGGTCCGGCCGGCGGAGGGAGCCGGCAGCGAGATCGGTCTCCAGGACGCCGAACGTGTGTCGGCCGGATACCCGGCCGCGGACAGTACCGAGCCGGCGGGTCGTCGCGCTGCACCGGGAAGCCGGGCCAGTGGCAGTACCACCGGTTCGCCTCGGGGCGCTCGTCCGGCGACCGATGGCGAAGCCCGAGACGGCAATGCCTCCACCGGTTCGCCTTCGGGTTCCGGCCGAATCGCCGTCGGCGATACCGGTACCGTCGACGGCCCGGGGCTCGTCGCCGATCGCCCTTCGATGGATGTCCTGCGCGACATACTCCTCGGTTCGGGGGACGAGCGGATCCTCGCGGGGCTCACCGAGGTCGAGCGCGCACCGCTGAACCGGGCGTTGCGTGCGCTGGACCGGGCCCGCAGGGTCCGGCGGGACGGCGGCACTCTCGAGGATGTGCTGTGGGCGTTGTGGACGGGGTCGCGGCTGGAGAAGCGCTGGCCGGCGCAGTCGGAGCGCGGCGGGGCGGCGGGGATGCAGGCCGATCGCGACCTCGATGCGGCGGTGGCGCTGTTCGATGCCGCGGCCGCCTACACCGACCGGTTACCGGGCGCGACCATCGAAGGTTTCGTGGAATACCTGACCCAGCAGCAGATCGCGCAGGATCGGGCGGCGCGGTCGCGGCAGGACGAGGCCGTCGATCTGCTGAGTGCGCATGCCGCGGCCGGGCGGGAATGGGAGGTTGTCGCGGTCGCCGGGGTGCAGGAGGGGATCTGGCCGGATCCACGACCCCGTGGCACCTTGTTGCATACCGAGGATCTGGTGGATCAGGTTGCCGGTATCACCGAGCGGGTGAGCCGGTCCGCGCCGATTCTGGCCGAGGAACGCCGGCTGCTGTTCCTCGCCTGTAGCCGGGCCCGGCGTTCACTGCTGGTGACGGCGGTGGAATCGGTGACCGGTGAACGCGATCTGGTGCCGTCGAGATTCCTGGCCGAACTGATCGGCGGCGAATCCGACGGTGAGCCGGGCGCACTGCCGATCGCGGAGCCGGGCCGGGTGCTGGCGCTGCATGCCTTGGTGGCCGAACTGCGCGCGGTCGTCTGTGATCCGGACGCCGGTGCCGAGCGGCGTCGCCGCGCCGCATCGCAGCTGGCCCGGCTGGCGCTGGCCGGGATACCCGGTACGGCGCCCGGCGACTGGTACGGCGTCCCCGGTCTCAGTTCCACCGAGACCCTGTGGGACGACGACGGGCCGATCGCGCTGTCCCCGTCGACGATCGAGCTGCTGCGCACCTGCCCGCTGCGCTGGGCGCTGGAACGACACGGCGGGTCGGACGGGGAGAATCCGCACGCCGTGAAGGGAACCCTGGTGCACACTCTGGTGCAGGCGCTGGCGGGCCGGGTCCCGCTCGACCGGGTGCGTGCCGAACTCGCCCGCAGCTGGACGAGTATCGATCCCGAAACCAGCTGGCACTCCCGGCAGGAACTGCGCCGTACCGAGGCCATGCTGGACGCGTTCGTGGCCTGGGTGCGCAATACCCGGGACGAGCTGACACAGGCCGGCGTCGAGGTGCCCGTCGACTGCGAACTGCCCGGTCGCGGCGCGGAGGCGCCCGCGGTCCGGATCCGCGGCCGGATCGACCGTCTGGAACGCGACGACCGGGGCCGGTTCGTGATCGTGGACGTGAAAACGGGCAAGAACCCGGTCAGCGAGGCCGATGCCGCCCAGCACGCCCAGCTGGCGACGTACCAGGTCGCGGCGGCTGCGGGCGCGCTCGGCGAAACCACGGAAGACCCCGAACCCGGCGGTGCGCGGCTGGTGTATGTGGGACTGCCGGCTTCCAGCGGGGTGGCGAAGGAACGTGTCCAACCGGCATTCGACGCCGAAACCCTCGACGCCTGGCGGGAGACGATCCACACGGCCGCCGCCGGCACCGAAGGCCCCGGCTTCCTGGCGATCCGTAACGACGGCTGCCGCCACTGCGCCGTGAAGAACAGCTGCCCGGTTCAGGACGCCGGACGTCAGGTGACCGACGAGTGAGCGCCCGGGTCACACCGGGGCAGCTGGCCGACGCGCTTGGCCTACCTCCGCCGACCGCGGAACAGGCCGCGGTGATCGCCGCGCCACCGGGCCCGGCGCTGGTGGTGGCGGGTGCGGGCGCGGGTAAAACCGAGACCATGGCGGCGCGGGTCGTATGGATGGTGGCCAACCGCCTCGTCACCCCGGAGGAAGTACTGGGCCTGACCTTCACCCGGAAGGCTGCCCAGCAGCTCACCGCCCGGATCCGGACCCGGCTGGCCCGGCTGGCCGGTTCCCGCCTGCTCCGCGATCTCGATCCCACCGGCGAGCTGCGCACCACCCTGACCGCCGCGGAACCGGAGATCAGCACCTATCACTCCTACGCTGGCCGGTTGCTCCGCGAGCACGGGTTGCTGCTGCCGGTGGAACCGTCGGCGGCGCTGCTCACCGAGACCCAGCTGTGGCAGGTCGCCCATCAGGTGGTGCGCGGCTGGGACGGCGATCTGGAGACCGATCGCGCACCGCTGACCGTGACCGAGGCAGTTCTCGCGTTGTCCGGTCAGCTCGCCGAGCATCTCGTGGAACCCGAACAGCTGTCCGAAGCGCATACCGAGCTGGAGAAACTGGTCCACACCCTGCCGCCCGGGCCGCGCCAGCGGGGCGGGCCGAACAAGGAGCTGCTGTCGATTCTGCGGGCGCAGCGGGAACGGGTCGCGCTGCTGCCGCTGGTCCGGCAACTCCGCGAAACCCTCCATCAGCGCGGCGCACTCGATTTCGGGGCCCAGATGTCGCTGGCGGCGCGGCTCGCGGCCGAACATCGCGAGGTCGCCGATGCCGAGCGGGCGCGGTTCCGGCTGGTTCTGCTCGACGAATACCAGGACACCGGGCACGCGCAGCGCATCCTGCTCTCGTCCCTGTTCGGCGCCGGGTACGCGGCCGAACGCAGCGGCCCCCGGCGCAGCGAACCGCGGGCACCGGCGGTGACCGCGGTCGGCGATCCCATGCAGTCGATCTACGGGTGGCGTGGTGCGTCGGCGGCCAACCTGCCCAGGTTCACCACCGATTTCCCGCGCGGCCCCGGCGATCCGGCGCCGGTCCTGCCGTTGCTCACCAGCTGGCGCAACCCGCCGGAGGCGCTGAACCTGGCGAATATGGTCGTCGAGCCGCTGCGTGCCGTGGCCCGGGCGAGCGGTGGGGTCACCGTGGATCCGCTGCGGGCCAAACCGGAGGCGGCTCCCGGCGATCTCGCCGTCGCGCTGTGTGCCACCGTGGCCGATGAACGCCGCTGGATCGCCGAGCGGATCGCCGCCGAATGGTCGCGCGCCCGCGAAGCGCAGCGGCCACCGCCCACCTCGGCGGTGCTGATCCGCCGCAACGCCGATGCCGCCGAACTCGCCGAACAGTTACGTGCGCAGGGGTTGCCGGTGGAAATCGTCGGTCTCGGCGGACTGCTGGCGACACCGGAGGTCGCCGATATCGTCGCGACCCTGCGCCTCATCGCCGATCCGGCGGCCGGGAGCGCGGCGGTACGAATCCTCACCGGCGCCCGCTGGCGGCTGGGCGTGGCCGATCTGGCCGCGCTGGCACGGCGGGCCCGGGAACTGTCGATCGGGCACGATCCCGGCGGCGAAATCACCGATGCGACCACACTGGCCGCGGCGCTACGCGAGGTGGCGCCGGAACCTGCCGAACGTGCCGGCCTGGCGGATGCGATCGCCGACCCGGGGCCGCCGCAACGCTATTCGACCGCCGGGTACCGGCGGATCACCACACTGGGCGCGGAACTGGCGACGCTGCGGGAACGGGCCGGGCAGCCGCTGACCGAACTGGTTGCCGATGTGGAGCGCACCATCGGGGTCGGTGTGGAGGCGCAGGCGCGTCGTGCCCTGACCGGTTCCGGTGCGGGACGTGAACATCTGGATGCCTTCGCCGAGGTCGTCGCCGGTTACGCCGCCGATACCGGGGCGAGCCTCGGCGGGTTGCTGGCGTTCCTCGCGGCCGCGGAATCGGTGGAGAACGGCCTGGAACCCGGGGAGGTGGAGGTCGCCCCGGACCGTGTCCAGGTGCTCACCGTGCACGCGGCCAAGGGCCTGGAATGGGAGGTGGTCGCGGTACCCCATGTGTGCAAGGAGGTGTTCCCGTCCACCCGCGGGGTGAACACCTGGCTGGGCGCGCTGGCCGAGCTGCCCACCTCGCTGCGTGGTGACCGCGCCACCGCGGATTCGCCGGACGGGGTGCCGGTACTGGATCTCGCCGACTGCGCCGACCGTGCCGATCTGCAGCGTTGCCTGACCGCGCACAAGAAGGCGCTACAGCGCCGCCGGTTGGACGAGGACCGCCGGCTCTTCTATGTCGCGCTGACCAGAACCGAACGCGTACTGCTGGTTTCGGCGCACCACTGGCCCGAATCCGGTGACAAACCGAAAGGTCCCTCGGAGTTCCTGCTCGAGGTGAAAGCAGCCGCCGAGTTGCCGGACAGCGGTATGGAGATCGCGCATTGGGCGCCCGAACCCGAAGAGGGCGAAACGAACCCGCTGGCCGCGACCCCCGATACCGCGCCCTGGCCCGGCGACCCGCTGGGCGCCCGCCGCACCGATATCGAGGAGGGCGCCGCCCTCGTGAACGCCGCGCTGGCCGACCTCGCCGCCGGCGCAGCCGAATCGGAAACCGACGACGATCCGGACGGCTGGGCCGCCGATGTCGATGCGCTGCTCGCCGAATTCCGGTCGACGGCGGCCACGGTCACCGATGTGGAACTGCCCAGCCAGCTTCCCGCCACCGCGCTGGTCGAAATGCGCGCCGACCCGGGCAGGCTCGCCGCCCGGCTGCGCCGGCCGCTGCCGTACCCGCCGAATCCGCTGGCCCGCCGCGGTACTGCCTTCCACGCCTGGGTGCAGCGCTGGTTCGCCACCGACCAGCTACCCGGCCTCGACGATCTGCCCGGCTCCGCGGATGCCGGCGCCGCGGCCGATGTGGAACTGGCCCGGATGCAGGAAGCGTTCCTGTCCTCGCGCTGGTCGGCACGCCGTCCGGTGGAAATCGAGGTGCCGTTCGAAACCACCATCGCCGGGATCGTGATCCGCGGCCGGATGGACGCCGTTTTCGCGGAACCGGGAGACGGCTGGACCGTAGTCGACTGGAAAACCGGCGCCGAACCCGGTTTCGCCGACGAACCCGCGGTCGCCGTGCAGCTGGCCGTCTACCGCCTGGCCTGGGCGCGCCTGCGTGCGGCGCAGACCGGGGAAACCGAGGAACAGGTGCTGAAACGGGTCGGCGCCGCCTTCCACTATGTGCACACCGGCCGGACCGTCTCCCCGGACCGGTTGCCCGGACCCGCGGAACTCACCGAACTACTCACGAACACACCGGGGGCGGAACACGCCGGCCATCCGGACACGAAATCCCGGCAGTAACGGCCTGGCCCGGTGTCGTGCCGGACAATGTCGGTGTCCGTCCGGCGAGTGCCTCGATGCCCCGGGCGGACCGAGGGCCCGGTCGAGGTGGGGCGCAAGCCGTGGCCTCGCTCTGCTCCGATTCGGCCCGAGTGGCGGAAGCCGGCCCCGATCATGCCGCCCCCATCGCGCGTGTGTCCGTTCAGGGACGCGGTGCCCGGCGGCTCACCACCAAGGCCTGGGTGATCAACGGCACCTGTAAGGGCAGCCGGAGCAGCGAGATCGCCTTGAGTGCGAACGGCGCCTTCGGGTTGCCCACCGAATCGGCCGTGAACTGGATATTGGCCGGAAACACCGCGATGAACAGCAGCGCCGCCAGCCGGCCACCGAGCCGCCGGGTTCGCGGGATCAACAATGCGGTCCCGACACCGATTTCGGCCACACCGGACCAATATGTGTAGGAGCGTGCTTTCCCCGGCAACTGTTTCGGGACGATGGAATCGAACGGTGCGGGCGCCACGAAATGCATGACCCCCGCACCCATCAGGATCGCGGCCAGGCGCAGAGCGGGAGTGCGGCCGGGATCGCGGGTGGTATCCGGAGGTGTGTCGTCTGCCATGGGCTCCACCGTAATCCGGGGATACGGGCGAAGGTGGCCCGTGGACCGCCGGGCGCGCAGCGGGCCCGGCGGTCTGCGAGCGGGTAGGCTCCCGAGCTGTGTCGGAGGGACTGAGGGTGTCGAATTCCCGGGGTAGCCGATGGTAGCCCCGGTCAGTGCCCGGTTCGCCCAGCTGGGTGGCCGGGGGCGGCTCGGCGGCGAGCGCCCGGATTTCGCGCTGGTCGGGGTGCTGCGTATCCCGGAGGTGCAGAACAGCCCGTGGATTTCGCTGACCCGCCGGGTGCTGTTCGCGATCGGCCTGCTGTGCACCGCCGCGATCGTCGTCTACCTCGGCCGCGACGGTTACAACGACAACGCCGACGGTTCGGTGGATTTGCTCGACGCGTTCTACTACGCGACCGTATCGCTGTCGACCACCGGTTACGGCGATATCTCGCCGGTGACCGATTCGGCGCGGCTGGTGAACATCTTCGTCATCACACCGCTTCGCGTGCTGTTCCTCATCGTCCTGGTCGGCACCACCCTGGCGGTGCTCACCGAACGTTCCCGCCAGGCCTTGAAGATCCAGCGTTGGAGGCGCACCGTGCGTAATCACACCGTCGTCGTCGGGTACGGCACCAAAGGCCGCACCGCAATCGACGCCATGATCGGGGACGGGGTGCAGCCCGCCGAAATCGTCGTGGTCGACACCGACGCGGTGGCCCTCGAAGCCGCCGCCACCGCGGGTCTGGTCACCGTGCACGGGACGGCCACGCAATCCGATGTCCTGCGGCTGGCGGGCGTGCAGAACGCCGCGTCGGTCATCGTGGCCGCCAACCGCGACGACACCGCGGTGCTGGTCACCCTGAGCGCCCGGGAGCTCACGAAGAAGGCGAAGATCGTCGCCTCGATCCGGGAATCGGAGAACACCCATCTGCTGCGTCAATCCGGCGCCGATTCGGTGGTGGTGTCCTCGGAGACCACCGGCCGGCTGCTCGGTATCGCGACCACCACACCCAGCGTCGTGGAGATGATGGAGGATCTGCTCACCCCGGAACACGGTTTCGCGGTCGCCGAACGCGAGGTCGAGCCGGGCGAGGTCGGGGGATCGCCGCGCCACCTCAGCGATATCGTGCTCGGTGTGGTGCGCGACGGCGAGCTGGTCCGGGTGGGCGAACCGGCTGTCGACGCCCTGGAAACCGGGGACAAACTGCTCTACATCCGTCGCGCGCGCTGACCCGGATACTCCGCGGTTCGCGTCGCGATACCCTCGGGACGTGGCGGTATTCGAGCTCAACCAGATCCCTCTGTTGTCCCGTTCGGCGCTCGACCGCGCCGACCATCTGCGCGGCGACGCACATGTGCTGAAGGAAGGCTGGGCCACCGCCCGGCTGTTACGGATCGGGCGGCGCGGTACGGTGCGTTACGAATCCGGGGCTCTGGTCTGGGAAGCCGCTACCGAACTGTCGGCCGAGCCGAGCCCGGACGCGGTATTTCTCGGTGTCCGCGACGGTGTGCACCTGTGGGCTGTCCGTGATCGCGACCTCACCGGCGAGCTGCGTGACCTGCGCCAGCTCGCCGACAGCCGGATCGACGATTTCACCGCCGGAGTGCTGTCCGCCGCGCTCGCCCTGATCAACTGGCATGCCGGCGCGGCATTCCACGGCGCCGACGGCAGTCCGATGATCCCCGCCAAGGCCGGGTGGTCGCGGGTGACCGAGGACGGTCGCGAGGATTTCCCGCGCACCGATCCGGCGGTGATCTGCCTGATCCACGACGGGGCCGACCGGGTCCTGCTGGCTCGTCAGCACAGCTGGCCGGCGACGATGTTCTCCCTGCTGGCCGGGTTCGTCGAGGCCGGGGAATCGCTCGAACGCTGCGTCGAACGCGAGATGCTCGAGGAGGTGGGGCTCGCGGTCCGCGATATCCGCTATCTCGGCAGCCAGCCGTGGCCCTTCCCGCGGTCGCTGATGCTCGGCTTCTGCGCGCTCGCCGATCCGGAGCAGCCGCTGGAGTTCACCGACGGTGAGATCGCCGAGGCCCGCTGGTTCACCCGTGATGAGGTGCGCGCGGCACTGGCGTCCGGCGGCTGGCCGGCCCGGCCGGGTGCGGGAATCGACCCCGACCCCGAGGCGGCGCCGAAGCTGCTGCTGCCGGGTGCGGTTTCCATCGCCCGCACCATCGTGGAATCGTGGGTCGCCGCCGGCGCCGATTCGCTCGCGGAATAAGTGGTCACCGGGCCGGCCGGGCGATGCGTCCCGGTCCGCACCGGATCGGCCGGATGTTCACCGAGCGCGAAGCTGCCCCGCCGTGGCGGACCGGCCGGTTCGTCACGCCTACTATGGAGAACATGCAGCTTCACGAAGCGCCGGCCGGTTCGCTCGGTGCGCGCGCGCTCCCCGGACACCACCCGGACGTCGTACCGGCGGGTGAGGCGTAATGAGCGATTTCGGATTCGGATTCTCCCAGGGCGGTGACGACGACGACCGTCGCCGCGGCGATAAGCCGGGGGGCGGTAACGACCCGTTCGGTCTCGGCGGCGGCGCGGCCGGTTTCGATCCGGCAGCCCTGGGCCAGATGCTCACCTCGCTCGGGCAGATGCTCAGCGGTATGGGACAGGGCGTGGCCGGTGGTGGTGGCTCCGGCCCGGTGAACTACGACGTGGCCAAACAGCTCGCCCGCCAGCAGCTCGGTAAGACAGTCGAGCCGGTGTCGAGCGGTACGGCCGCGGCCGTTGCCGATGCCGCCCACCTTGCCGAGCTGTGGCTCGACGATGCGACGACCTTCCCCGCCGGCGCGACGACCACGGTGGCCTGGACCGCGAACGACTGGATCGAGAAAACGCTGCCCACCTGGCAGCGACTCTGCGATCCGGTGGCGCAGCAGATCTCCGGTATGTGGACCGCTGGGCTGCCCGAGGAAGCGCGCGAAATGGCCGGCCCCATGATGGGCATGCTCGGCCAGATGGGGGGACTCGCCTTCGGTTCGCAGCTCGGGCAGGCGCTGGGCCAGCTCGCCAAGGAAGTTCTGACCGGGACCGATATCGGTCTGCCGCTGGGTCCGGCCGGTACGGCCGCGCTGCTGCCCACGGCGATCTCGGAGTTCAGCGAAGGGCTCGAACAGCCGGAGAGCGAGATCATGGTGTTCCTCGCCGCCCGCGAGGTCGCCCATCAGCGCCTGTTCGTGCATGTCCCCTGGCTGCGCCAGCAGCTCCTCGGCGCCGTCGAGGACTACGCGCGCGGGATCACCATGGATTTCTCCGCACTCGAAGAGGCGGCCCGTGATCTCGACCCCTCGGCGCTGACCGACCCGAGCAAGCTCGAGGAGATCCTGTCCCAGGGCAGTTTCGAACCGCAGACGACGCCCGAGCAGAAGCAGGCCCTGGACCGGCTGGAGACCTTGCTCGCCCTGATCGAGGGTTGGGTGCAGGTCGTGGTCGGCGCGGCGGTCGGTGAGCGGCTGCCCGGTGCGGGCGCACTGGCCGAGACACTGCGGCGGCGCCGCGCCACCGGCGGCCCGGCCGAACAAACCTTCGCCACCCTGGTCGGCCTCGAACTGCGACCCCGCAAACTGCGCGAGGCCGCCACACTGTGGCAACGCTTGACCGACGATGCCGGTCTCGCGGCCCGCGACGGTGTCTGGGCGCACCCGGATCTGCTGCCCGACGCCTCGGATCTCGACGCGCCCGCCGGGTTCATCGATTCGGTGATCGGCGGCGGTGCCGGTGCGTTCGACGATCCCATGGCCCAGCTGGCTGCCACCGAGGCCGCGGAGCGGGAACAGGCCGGTAAGGACCGAAAAGGCGAGAAGCAGGACCCGCCCGCCGAAGGCGGAGACGAATCCGGCCCGGAAAAACCCGAACCGGGTAACGGCAAGGACTGACTCCGAACCAAGCGCTGCGCAGTCGCGCCCGGAGTGCGCGGTTTCGCACGAGTTTCCTGTCCGTCTCGCTGTAGTGCCGTGAACCGCCCGTCAGCTGCGATAATCGGAGTTATCCACAGGTCATGCGCCTGTGGATAACTCCCTTCCTGGAACCTTTTGCGCCGCAACGGCCGTCGCATACTTCGGGCATGACGACACTTCGGCCGCGCGGCCCGCTCCTGCATCCCCGGGTACCGATCCTGGTGCGCTCGACCGGTCAGGTCCAGCTGGGCTGGGATCCCGAGACAGCCGTACTGTGTGAGGCCCCGGGGCTGGAGACTCAGCAGGTCCTGGGATTCCTCCGCCTCCTCGATGGACTGAACAGCCGGCCGGCGATCGTGTGGCGGGCGCGTTCGTTCGGTCTCGAGGCTCGGCATGCGACGGCGTTGTTCGAGGTGATCGACGCGGCCGGCCTGGTGGTCCATCCCTCCTGCCCCGCAGGCTGTGTCCGAACCATCCGTGTTCACGGGACAGGCCCGCTCGCCGACGCGATCGGCTCCGGCCTGGGTGCGCTCGGGATCCGGCCGTCCCGCTCCCGCGACCGGAGCGGCCGGCTGCCCGGCCCCGTCGCGCCGGCGGATCTGGTGGTACTGGCCGATGCGCTGATTCCCGATCCCTGTTTGGTCCAGGAGCTGTCCCGGGCCCGGATCGCGCATATCGTGGTCCGGCTGCGCGACGGTAAAGGACTCGTCGGCCCGCTGGTTCTGCCGGGGCTCACCAGCTGTCTGCGCTGCGCCGATCTCGCCCGAGTGGATCGCGATGCCGAATGGCCGCGATTGGCCGCTCAGCTGCTCGGCCGGACGGGACATGCGAGTCCCGCCGGAATCGCCGCCGTGGCCGCCCTGGCGCTCGGCGAACTCGAGACGATTCTCGCTTGTGACCCGGCTTCCCCACCGGAGACGCTGAACCGCACATTGGAGCTCGATCTCGGCACCCGGCAGCTGCACCGTCGTCCGTGGACACCGCATGAACGATGTGGCTGCCTGGTACCGCATCACAGCGGCGCGCTGTGATGACGCTCACACTTGCGGTCGCTGTGGTAATTCTCTTCGGTTTTCCGTGGCAGATCCGCCGGTCCGTCGGCCATGATGGGGGAGTGTCTGAGATCGTGCGCCGGCCCATGTCCCGCAATGCGAAGTTAGCCAAGATTCCGCTCGGTGTGGCGGGTCGTGCCGCGGTCGGTTTCGGCCGCAAGCTCGCGGGTGGCGATCGCAAGGAGATCAACACCGAGATGAACCAGAAGGCGGCCGAACAGCTGTTCGCCGTGCTCGGTGAGCTCAAGGGCGGCGCGATGAAATTCGGTCAGGCGCTGAGTGTGATGGAGGCCGCAGTTCCCGAAGAATTCGGTGAACACTATCGCGAGGCCCTCACCAAACTGCAGGCCGCGGCCCCGCCGATGCCCGCGGCCACCGTGCACCGCGTCCTCGATCAGCAACTCGGCACCGACTGGCGGAAGCGTTTCGAATCGTTCGACGACACCCCGGCCGCCTCGGCCAGTATCGGCCAGGTGCACAAGGCGGTGTGGTCGGACGGCCGCCAGGTGGCGGTGAAGGTCCAGTACCCCGGCGCGGACGAGGCGCTGCGTGCGGATCTGCGGACGCTGAACCGGATGACGGGCCTGTTCGCGAAGGTTATCCCCGGTGCGGATGTTAAACCGCTGCTCGCCGAGATCAACGAACGTACCGAGGAAGAGCTGGACTACCGCAACGAGGCCGCGAATCAACGAGCCTTCAGCAAGGCCTACGACGGACATCCGGAGTTCGTGGTGCCGAAGGTGGTCGCGAGCGCGCCGAAGGTCATCGTCAGCGAATGGCTCGACGGCACATCGGTTTCCGCCATCATCGCCGCGGGCGAAGCCGATCCCGAGGGCACTCGCGTCCTGCGTAACCGGGTCGCCGGACTGATGGGCCGATTCCACTTCTCCTCGCCCGAAATCGTCGGTCTGCTGCACGCGGACCCGCATCCGGGCAATTTCATGATCACGCCCGAGGGCAAACTCGCGGTGATCGACTACGGCGCCTGCGCCCCGCTACCGGGTGGTTTCCCCGAGCTCCTGGGGCGGATACTCGCCCTCGCGGTGGCCGAGGAGTACGGCCAACTCACCGAACTACTGCACGCCAACGGGTGGGTGCTGCCCGGTAGAACCCTCACCGAGCAGGAGATCGAGGAGTACCTGCGCCCGTTCACCGATCCGATCCGCTCCGAATCGTTCCATTTCACCCGCCGCTGGATGCAGCGGGTGGCGGGTAAGGCCACCGACTATTCCTCGCCGGAGATGAAAACCGCGCGGGCCATGGTGCTGCCCGCCGAATACGTGATGATCTTCCGGGTCCTGGGGGGATCGATCGGTATCTGTGCCCAGCTCGATGCCGAGGTGCCCTTCATACAGCTGGCCTCCCGCTGGCTGCCCGGGTTCCGCGAGGAACGCGACAGCGCCTGAAAACCCATGGGGGCCAACGTTTGCCCGCCTCCGGGATAGCACCGAACGCGAACGAGCCCCAAAAAGGCGGAGCGGTTTGCGGCGGGGTTACGGTTTAGGGGCGCATACCCGGGGGGGTGGACCCCCGCGGGGGCAGACACACCCCGCGCCCCTAACCCGCCCGCCCCCCCGCCCGGGTTTGGGCGCCTAAACCGCAACCGCGCCGCTCTTGGCTGCGCGGTGGCGCGCCTCGTTCGCGTTCGGTGCTATCCCGGAGGCGGGCAAACGTTGGCCCCCATGGGTTTTCAGG